>JBJTWT010000073.1:0-6568 GCA_046081865.1 Sphingomonadales bacterium | reverse complement strand
ACCTCTTCGCATAAAAAAAGCCTTGCATCTTCGCTGCAAGGCTTTGTAGCCCGTACGGGATTCGAACCCGTATCACCACCGTGAAAGGGTGGTGTCCTAGCCCTTAGACGAACGGGCCGTCTTAGGGACGGCAAAGATAGGGTGGGGTTGCTTTTCGGCAAAATGTTTTTAAGGGTCGCACGCAGGCCGTTAAAGGGGCATTAGTAGAAACGCTCAGCATAAATTTGATCGCATTGCAGTACTTTTGTGCCTCAAAATTTTTTGCCATGAGTACTATCAAAGTTGCCATCAATGGGTTTGGCCGTATTGGACGGCTGGTGTATCGTCAGATCTACAATTTGCAAGGTATCGATGTGGTCGCCATCAACGACCTGACCAGCCCTGCCGTATTAGCTCATTTGCTTAAATACGATAGTGCACAAGGAAGATTCAATGCTGATGTTAAGGCCACCGATGATGCGATCATTGTTAATGGAGATGTGCTTAAAATCTACGCGCAAAAAGATCCTGCCCAAATTCCCTGGGGACAGCACGAGGTAGATGTGGTACTGGAGTGTACCGGTTTCTTTACCGATAAGGACAAGGCCGAGGCGCATATAAAGGCCGGTGCTAAACGTGTCGTGATCTCTGCACCCGCTACGGGCGATCTCAAAACTGTTGTCTTTAATGTCAATCACCATATTTTAGACGGTTCAGAAACGATCATCTCTTGTGCTTCGTGTACGACCAACTGTCTGGCCCCCATGGCGAAAGTGCTCGACGAGCAGTATGGTATTGTAACGGGCATCATGACCACCATTCATGCCTATACAAACGACCAAAACACATTGGATGCCCCACATCCTAAAGGGGATCTTCGTCGTGCCCGCGCGGCGGCCGCTAACATTGTACCCAACAGTACCGGTGCTGCCAAAGCGATCGGGTTGGTATTGCCTCAGTTAAAGGGCAAGTTAGATGGGGGTGCCCAGCGCGTTCCTACCATTACGGGTTCTTTGACCGAGTTGGTTTCTGTACTGCAGAAAAAAACAAGTGTAGAGCAGATCAATGCTGCCATGAAGTCCGCCTCGAATGAGTCTTTCGGTTACACCGAAGATGAGTTGGTAAGTACCGACATTATCGGCATCAATTATGGTTCACTGTTCGATGCTACGCAAACTAAAGTAATGACGGTTGGCGATCAACAACTGGTTAAAACGGTTAGTTGGTACGACAATGAGATGAGTTATGTTAGCCAGTTGGTGCGTACAGTCAGTTACTTCGCTAAACTTATCAAGTAAAACCCCATGATCTCTTTTGATTCTTTTTCTTTTAAGGGTCAAAAGGCCCTGGTACGTGTCGATTTCAATGTACCGCTCAATAAAGAGTTGCAGATAACCGACGATACGCGCATGCGTGCGGCCCTGCCTACGATCAAGAGTGTTTTACAGCAGGGAGGATCCGTTATTTTGATGAGTCATCTGGGTCGTCCTAAGGAAGGTCCTTCCAATAAGTATTCGCTGCGACATATTTTACAGCATCTCATCAATTTGTTGCCCGGCACACCTGTTTATTTTGCCGATGATTGCATAGGAGCACATGCCATCGATCTGGCTGCATCACTTAATCCCGGCGAAGTATTACTATTAGAAAATCTCCGATTTTATGCAGAAGAAGAAAAAGGTGATGCTGCATTTGCCGCCAAGCTGGCCCGCTTGGGTACGGTTTGGGTCAATGATGCCTTTGGTACGGCTCATCGGGCGCATGCTTCTACGGCCCTAATGGCAAACGAGTTCGGAGCCGACAAGCGCCTGTTTGGAAAATTGATGGAAGCCGAAGTGGCCAGCGCTCAACGTGTGCTGCATCAGGCAGCGCGTCCATTTGTGGCCATCATTGGGGGCGCCAAGGTGAGCGATAAGATCTTGATCATCGAAAATTTATTGGAACGTGCCACCGATATCATTATAGGCGGAGGAATGGCCTATACTTTTTTTAAAGCGCGTGGTGCTCACATTGGGAACTCTCTTTGCGAAGAGGATCGGCTTTCACTCGCCTTAAGCTTGCTAGAAAAAGCACAGCAAAAAGGCGTTCGAATTCATTTGCCCCAAGACAGTGTTATTGCCAACCGTTTTGCAGCGGATGCCGATACGAACATAGCACCCAGCGATCAAATTCCTGAAGGATGGATGGGGCTGGATATTGGCCCTACCGCTCGTGCCCAGTTTGGTCAAGTAATCGCTGCGGCTAAGACTATTTTATGGAATGGCCCCATGGGGGTATTTGAAATGCCCGCTTTTCAAGAGGGCACTAAGTCTATTGCATTAGCGGTAGCGGCATCTACGCAACAGGGCGCGTTTTCGCTGATTGGCGGTGGCGATTCGGTGGCAGCGATCAATCAATTCAAGTTATCAGACAAGGTGAGCTACGTATCTACGGGAGGTGGTGCTATGCTGGAATATTTCGAAGGAAAAGTGTTGCCCGGAATCGCCGCCGTAACGGGTTGAGCGGGTTGTTAAATTTTAGGAGCGGTGCATCGCTTTTGAGTAGCTCCCCTTTTTTTGCTGTAATTTTATCATTCAAAAATTCAAAACCTATGAAAGGATCAACTATTGCATTACTGGTGGTGCTTGGTGTTTTTGTGTTATTCGGCTTTTGGGGTTGCAATGCTTACAATGGATTTGTGACCGGAGAACAGGGAGTAAAAAAATCGTGGAGTAATGTCGAGACCAATTATCAGCGACGAACAGATCTCTATGGTTCTGTCATTAAGACGGTAGAGGCCTCTGCCAATTTTGAAAAGTCTACGCTTAGTGCGGTAGTTCAAGCGCGCGCAGCGGCTACTCAGGTAAAGATCGATATCAATGACCCCGCTACATTGCAAGCATACCAACAAGCACAAGCTAATTTACAAGGATCCTTTAGCCGATTGATCGCCTCTTTTGAGCAATATCCCGATCTAAAGACCACCAAGGCCTTTCAGGATTTTCAGACGCAGATCGAGGGCACCGAGAATCGTATCAACGTGGCTCGTCAAGATTACAACAAGGCGGTCGAAACATTCAATTTGAGTGTAAAGCGTTTTCCAGGCAATCTATTGGCAGGGCTGTTTGGGTTTAGCGAAAAGGCATATTATGAGGCCGATAAGGGTTCTGAAAAAGCGCCCGATATCAAATTCAATATTCAGTAAACTATATCCTTGTTTACTTTTCTTACATCCTCTAAGCCGCTGCTGAGCGAAACTCAGCAGACGCAATTGTTGCAGGCGATACGCCTGGCGGAGCAACGCACCAGCGGCGAGATCAGGGTCTTTATGGAGCGACGTTGTCGGTATGTGGATGCTGCTGACAGAGCAGCAGAGATCTTTGCCATAAACGGCATGCAGCAGACTCAACAACGCAATGCCGTGCTGATCTATCTGGCAACACGAGATCATCAGGTGGCCATTTGGGGCGATCAGGGTATATATGAAAAACTCGGTGCGGAGTTTTGGAAACAACGGATACAAGAAATGGTGGGGCTCTTTAAAAAAGAAGATCATCTACAGGGAATGATCAATTGTATCAAGGCTGTCGGCGAGGCCTTACACGAGCATTTTCCTTACGATCGTAGCACCGACCGTAACGAGTTGTCCGATGATATCTTATTTGGAAGATCATGAGAAAAGTGTTTTTGTTCTGTTGGCTCTTATTCTCAGTTACGTGCTTATGGGCGCAGGTTGAGTCCGTGTTGCCGACTCGTCCATCCCCGCCCGCTCTTTACAATGATCTTACATCAGGTAAGTCTTTTCTTACCTCGTCTCAAGCCGCTCAGTTAGAAAATATGTTGGTGGCCTATGATGACAGTACGTCCACACAGATCTGCGTGGTGATCGTGGAGAGTCTGCGAGACTACAGTGCCAACGAGTTTGCCACGGCTCTTGGCCGAAGCTGGGGGGTGGGTAGCAAACAATTCAATAACGGCATTGTGGTACTGATCTTTGCCGGTGCTCAGTCTGGCGATCGCGATGCTTACATTGCTACGGGGTATGGCATGGAAGGAGCTATTCCCGATGTGGTAGCCAAGTCTATTGTAGAAAATGATATTATCTACCATTTCAAAGAAGGTCAATATTACCGTGGCCTCGAACAAGCTGTGCTTTCTATCAAAAGAGCTGCTGCAGGTGAGTACAAAGCGCCTGCTCGTCGAAAGAAAAAAAGGGACTCCGAGATTAGCCCCGTTGTGATAGTGGTCGTATTATTGCTATTATCCATGCTTTTTGGTGGCAGCAGAGGGGGATTCGGTGGAGGCAGAGGACGTGGATACGGAGGATGGACCGGCGGTACTTTTCTTGGAGGAGGAGGGTTTGGCGGCGGAGGTTTCGGCGGTGGCGGATTTGGAGGCGGAGGATTTGGTGGTTTTGGAGGAGGTAGTTTTGGAGGCGGAGGTGCAGGCGGAAAATGGTAAATGACTATGCGACAAACATTACTGATAGGAGTAGTCTTGCTGTGGGGTGTAGCAGCCTTGGCTCAACCCAATTATTTTATTTATTTGCAGTCCGAGCCGACACAATCCTTCTCTGTCTCCATAAAGGAACAGACACTTCTCTCTTCGCACTCGGGATATATCATCATTCCCAACTTAACGGATAGTATATTGCAAATCGTAGTTGGTTTTCCCGAAAAAAAATATCCTGATCATTCTTTTATCATCAACACAAAGCAAAGCGATCAAGGGTACCTCTTAAAGGATTATGGAGATAAGGGTTGGGGTTTACTCGATTGGCGCATGCTATCCATTACCTACGCAGCGCGGCCCGACCCTGTAAGGCCTCTTCGCAGCGACACTCCCGGCCAAACGGATTTTGCCACCATGTTAGCAAAAGCATCGGGAGACAGCTCATTGCTAACGCAAACGCCAGCGGCAAAACAAAAAAACGAAATCAAGCCAGCCATCATCACTAAGGTTGACACCGTCATGGTCAGTAAGCCGGTGGAAGCTCCACGGGCAGCAGAAGAGCAGAGGCCGTCGGTAGAAAAAAAGGCGGCTGCCATTGCCATTCCCTCGTATTGTAAGTCGATCCTTACAGAGCCCGAATTCAAAGAATGCTTAGATAAGGTTCAGCCCGCCAGGTCCGAGATATCGAAAGTAAATGTGTTAAGGGAGTTTTTATCCGGTAGGTGCTATACCATAGAGCAGGTCAGAACGCTTGCTCTTTTGCTGACTACCGATGAGGTCAAATACGATTTTTTACTTGAGGCTTGGACCCATACCGTAGAGCGGCCTCGCTACCTTACGCTGGTATCCGTGTTCAGCAGTGCCGCAACCGGCGATCGATTTAAAGAGATGTTTCAATAATGGCCCGTTATTTTTTAGAGGTATCATATCGGGGAACGAACTATAGTGGTTTTCAGTCGCAAGAAAATGCCAACACCATTCAGCAAGAAGTAGAGCAGGCCTTTCGTACCCTTCAGCGCGCATCTGTTCAATTAACCAGTTCATCGCGTACCGATGCCGGTGTGCATGCCCTTCAGAATTTTTTTCATTTTGATTTTGATGCCGAACTCCATTCACAATTCATTTACAAGATCAATGCGATCTTGCCGGGCGATATTGTGGTCAAGTCCCTGCGCGCAGTAGACGATGATGCGCATTGCCGGTTTGATGCTATTAGCAGAACCTATGAGTATTTTATTTACAGAGGCAAAGATCCTTTCTTGCAAGATCGGGCCTGGTATTTCCCATACACGATTAACGTAGAGGCCCTTCAACAGGCAGCGCAAACCCTTCGGGAGTACAAGGACTTTACCTCTTTCTCGAAGCGAAACACCCAGGTCAAGACATTCGATTGTGCCATCATGGAATGTGGTTGGAGCCAGCAGCAAAATTGTTTGGTATTTAGGGTGCGCGCAAATCGGTTTTTGAGGGGGATGGTAAGGGCACTGGTGGCAACCATGCTGCAGGTGGGCAGAGGTTCCCTCACTATCGATGAATTCAGGGCTATCATTGATGCAAAGGATTGTACCAGAGCTAGTTTTGCAGCTCCGGCCCATGGACTTTTCTTGGTAGAAGTCAGCTATTAAGCCCTTTTTTTACGTAATGGCCGTTTTTTTGGCGGGCTGGAACCCTTATCCCGCCTATGTTTGGTTGATTATCAGTATTTTTTGTGCTTTTTTCTTGTTCATTAAAGCAGACCCCCTTATCTTTGCGACCCCGCTTGAAAAAAGTGGAAAGTTCTCTGAAGAAAAAATCGATGTACTGAAGGCGAGTTTGCGAATAAGGACCAAGTAATATTTGGCCGTTCAACTAATTGCACTATCTTTGCCGTCCGCTTCAAAAAAACGAAGCCAGTTCTTTCGAAAACAAATTGATTTTCATGCCGAATAGACCAGTTGTTGTTGGAAAATAATTACTGAAAAATTTGGGTGGAATACTATGGCCCTTACCTTTGCACTCCTGTTCCAAAAAACGGGTGGCCGGTAGCGGTCAAAAGATCTTTGAAAGTTTGGAAACAATAGCACTCACTTCTCGTCTCGTACGAGAGTGAAACTATAGGTAAGTCAAGCGAAATACATTTCGATTTGACACGTTAATTTTCTCTTGAGAATTTTAAAAT
>JBJTWT010000072.1:0-7338 GCA_046081865.1 Sphingomonadales bacterium | reverse complement strand
AACGACCAATCCCACGGCATCTTTGATGGTGGCGATAAGTTCTTCACGGCTAATGGTTGGTGCATCCACTACACTATACCCCATATCACGTAGCCCTGGTGCCAGCAGCGGATGGGACTGCCCGGTAATGATCACAACGGGATTATGATAAGAAGTAGACAATAGAGTACAAAATTAAGCATTGCCTTTGGCAAGCATACGAAAACTCAATGCGCCAAAATCTTGCACGCTCAATTGCTCGGCCCGCTTATCGAAAAGAGGATCTTTTAGAACGACCGGATCAAAAAGAGGCTTGAGGGCATTGCGAAGGGTCTTTCTTCGTTGGCCAAACGCTGTTTTAACTAGCAAGCTAAAATCAGAGGGGCTTCGCATGGCGGGTATATCGCTACGGGGGGTCAGCCGAATAACCCCGCTCATAACCTTTGGGGGCGGGTCAAAGCATCCGGGCGATACATCAAACAAGTACTCGACAGAGAAAAATGCCTGAATAAGCACCGATAACACACCGTAGACCTTGGTGCCGGGCGCGGCAGCTGCCCGCTGAGCTACTTCTTTTTGAAACATCCCCACCACCGTCTCTACCTGTAAGCGCCACTCTAAAAGAGTAAACAATATCTGGCTGGAAATATTGTATGGAAAATTTCCCACCACGGTAAAAGAGCCGCTAAAGGGAATATCCATTTTTAAAAAATCGCCCCTCAGCAACTTTCCCTGCAAAGAAGGGTAAGTTGCCAGCAGATAATCTACTTTTTCTTTATCAAGCTCTATAGCCCTAAAATGGACAGCGGGAAGTTCGAGCAAATAACGGGTTAGTGCCCCTCCACCCGGCCCTACCTCTAGCAACTGTGTAAAAGGGTTCTGCCCGAGGGCCTCCATGATCTTACGAACGATATTCTCATCTCGCAAAAAGTGTTGACCCAGCGATTTTTTAAGGGTGTACATGACTACAAATGTACTCCGTACGCGTATTGACGACGTGATATTTCGTTAATTTTACAATAATACAGACTCATGAATACTCCCAAACCTATAATTGGCATTTCTTGCGGCGACCTGAATGGCATTGGCATAGAGCTTATCATCAAAACCTTCTCGGATGGCCGCCTGCTAGATCATTGTACACCGGTCATCTTTGCTTCAAATAAGGTCGTTAATTTTTATCGTAAAACACTGACCGAGTACAATTTTAACTATGCCAGCACCAAAGAGCTTAATCGGATCAACCCAAAGCAGATCAACCTGTTTAACTGCTGGGAAGAAGAGGTAGATATTACACCCGGACAATTGACCGAAGTGGGTGGTCACTATGCAGCCATCTCGTTGCAATCGGCGGTGGCCGCCCTAAAGCAAGGGCAGATCGATGGGCTGCTGACCGCTCCCTTTCATAAAAAAAATATTCAATCGGCCGAATTCTCCTACACCGGACATACCCCCTATTTGCAACAGATGTTTGGAGCCAAAGATGTAGTGATGCTGCTTTGCTCGGGAGACTTTAGAGTAGGACTTGTAACAGAGCATGTGCCGGTGGGAGAGGTGGCTGCCAAGCTGACGAAAGAAAAAATTGTAAGTAAGTTGATGTTGCTACACCAGAGTCTGCAAAAAGATTTTGGTATCGATAAACCCCGCATTGCAGTACTTGGACTAAATCCACATGCCGGCGACGAGGGTCTGATAGGCAAAGAAGAGGAGACACTCATTCGCCCCGCTATCAAAGAGGCCAAGAACAACAATATCTTAGCCGTAGGACCTTATAGCGCCGATGCATTTTTTGCACGCAGAAGCTTTGAGCAATTTGATGCGGTGCTGGCCATGTACCACGACCAGGGTTTGATTCCCTTTAAAACATTGGCTAGCGGCGAGGGTGTCAATTACACGGCAGGATTACCTGCGGTGCGCACTTCGCCCGATCACGGAGTGGCCTTTGACATTGCCGGAAAAAACAAAGCCGATCAAAGTTCTTTTTTAATGGCCTTATTCGAGTGCATCGATATTATCAATAGAAGAAAGGGCTACGCCGAAAACAGAAAAAATCCGCTGCGTAAAGCCTCGCGGGCTATGTTGGCCAATGCAAAAGATGAAGCCATAGAAGATTAATAAAAGAAAACCGTGCGCGATCAGCGAAACAATGTAGCCGGTAATCCCTTGTTCAAGGTGTATTCTCGGTATTGAATCAGCACTTTTCCTTTTTGAGGAAGCCCCACCGTCTTTTTGGTACCATTGTCATAATCGAGTGTGGTTCCCTTGGGTAATTTATAATCGCGGGTATTGAACTCCATCTCTACCTCAGAGGGCAGTCCACACCAGGTATAGGCACCGTATTTCATTCGAATAGAATAGGTGCCATTCTCTTTGGTGCTCACTATAGATCGTCTCACCAGCAATTGAACGGGATCAATATACAAAGTAGCCCGGGTAATGGACTCCCCTTCGGAAAGAGGAAAGATCTTGACCACCTTGCAAAGTACCCCATCTACCGTTTCGCTACCGGCAAGGACCGCTTCAAAATTAGTTAGCCCTAATACATTGTTCATGTTGATATGCACGGTGCCCTTAGGAATAAAAGAAATTCCCTTTTCGTTCTTAACTAGTAACTGATCGGGCTTTCGGTAATACACGGTAACCTGCGATACGGGCGCTTTTATAAAGATGACGTTGGTCACTAAACGAGCAGTGGCACTGTAATCGTTGACCAGATCATATTTCTTTTTAACCCTGGCCAGTAGCGCCACGGCGGTCGGGTCACTGGCTACTACCACAGAGACGGAGCCCAACAACAAGAACAGAATAACATAAAATTTCTTTATCATTTTTGCCATAGCATCAACTTAAAATATCTTTTTTGCGATACGCCACTATTGCCGTTACTAAAAAGCCCGCACTATACCCTATCAAGATCAATCCGCTTTTGACCAATGCTATTGGATTTTCGATCGAGCCCGGAATGGTTACCCCATCGGCCGTTTTCTCTACATAAAAAAAACCTTTCCACCCTAGCATATGGGTGGTGAATGACCAGGGGTTGATGGTCTGTTCAAATACAGGCACTTTTAATTGTTGTAAAATGGTAAAGATGATCACGATACAAACAGTAGCCACAATAGGGCCAAGAGAATTATCGGCAAATACAGAAAGCAGTATGGAGAGCGCTGCGATCATGATCAGGGCAAGGGCGGCAAAAAAGAAGGCGGCAATAAAGCGCCACACCACATCGGTATGGCTAATGATATGTAGATCGGTCTCTTTAAAAACTACCAGATCGTTGGCACCAAAAAGTAATAAACTGCCCACCAATGCGAATAAAGCCATCCATAGCAGCAATAAGATCACATATACGGCACTGGCTGCAAACTTGGCCAATACCAGCTCGGTACGTGTTACCGGCTTGGTCGCCAGCATTCGTAGCGTACCGCTGCTGGCCTCTCCGGCAATCATATCGCCTGCGATCAGCGCCACCAGTAGTGGCACATGCACTAAAATAATATGCAAGACCGCTACGCAAACAAAATAACCATTTAAGATACCGGCAAAAGGGATCTCGAAGGTGTCGGTCTGACTATCGGTAAAAAATAAGATAAACTCATTGCCATTGACCTTTAAGGCAAATTGAATGAGCAAGATGATCATGGCAATGGCCCCAAAGGCAATAAAGGTGCGGGGTCGCCGAAAGACCTTGAATAATTCTATGCGCAAAACATCAAAAAACATCATTGACCGGTTAGTGATAAAAAATAGGCCTCTAAAAAATATCGTTGCGTGGGTTGCTGTTGCAATTCTAAGGCTGCGGCCTTTTGTAAGATACTTTGCATGCTGGCCTCCATCAACTTTTTTCCTTTATCGATAATGAGCACCTGATCGGCGATCATCTCTATCTCGCTTAGTAAATGAGACGACACAATGATGGTCTTTCCTTGCTCACGACTAAGGTGCAAGATCAGTTGTCGCATATCGGCGATCCCTTGCGGATCTAACCCATTGGTCGGCTCGTCGAGTATTAGCAGATCGGGGTCATTGACCAGGGCGCAGGCCAACGCCAGCCGCTGGCGCATTCCTTGCGAATAGGTGCCCACCCGACCGGAGTAGCGTTGTCCTAATCCGACCATGGCTAAGAGATCTTTTAACTTTTTATCTTGGGGACGAACGCCACTTAACCTAGAAAAGATGCGTAGATGCTCTAACCCGTTAAGGTATTTGTAGAGATCGGGCTTTTCTACTATGGCTCCCACTTTAGAAAGTACCGCATGACGGTTCGAGGCCAGCGGTAACCCGAAAATTTCGATCTCGCCTGCCGTGGGTTCTATTAAGGTAAGCAGCATGCGAATGGTAGTGGACTTACCGGCCCCGTTTTGACCCAAAAAGCCATAGACCGATCCGCCAAGTACCGAAAACGATAGATCGTCTACCGCTGTAAAATCGGAAAATTTTTTTGTGAGTCCCTTTACTTCGAGCACGGTAGTCATAATAATGTAACAAACGTAGAGTTGATAAGTTTCACTGCCATTATGAAAAAATCCTCCGCCGAGGCGAAGGATTTAAAATGTTAAAAAAAGTATCGATTATTTTTTATACTGTGGGATCAGTCCATTGGCCAGTACGACCATTTTCTTGATACCGTCCTCGGGCAGATTTCCTTTTTTGAACTCGGCCAGCACTTCGGGGAGTTTGTTTTCCATCTCCATCAAGAAATGCTCTTCGAACTCTTTTACCTTGCTAACGGCAACTTCTTTAAGCAGTCCGTTCGTACCCAGGTAAATAATGGCCACTTGCTTTTCTACGGCAAAGGGGGTGTATTGCGCTTGCTTAAGCACCTCTACGTTACGCGCTCCTTTATCGATTACATTCTTAGTGGCGGCATCGAGATCGCCTCCGAATTTAGAGAAGGCTTCGAGCTCGCGGTACAGGGCTTGGTCGAGCTTAAGGGTGCCGGCAACTTTTTTCATTGACTTGATCTGGGCATTACCCCCCACACGACTTACCGAGATACCCACGTTGATGGCAGGACGAATACCAGAGAGGAACAAGTTCGTCTCCAAGAAGATCTGTCCGTCGGTAATAGAGATAACGTTGGTGGGAATGTATGCCGATACGTCACCGGCCTGTGTTTCGATAATGGGTAGCGCAGTAAGCGATCCACCTCCTTTGATCAGATGGCGAATGCTATCAGGAACATCGTTCATGTTCTTGGCTACATTATCATCATTGATAACTTTGGCAGCACGCTCTAGCAAACGACTGTGCAAGTAGAACACGTCTCCGGGATACGCCTCACGTCCGGGAGGGCGACGCAGCAGCAGCGATACTTCGCGATACGCTACTGCTTGCTTAGACAAGTCATCATAGATGATCAGCGCAGGGCGACCGGTATCGCGAAAGAATTCTCCAATGGCCGCACCGGCAAAGGGAGCATAGAACTGCAACGGAGCAGGATCAGAAGCAGAAGCCGCAACGATGATGGTGTAATCCATGGCACCATTGTCCTGTAAGGTCTTCATAACACCGGCAATGGTAGAGGCCTTTTGTCCAATGGCCACATAGATGCAATACACGGGTTTGCCGGCCTTATAGAATTCTTTTTGATTGATGATAGTATCGATACAGATGGCGGTCTTACCGGTTTGGCGGTCACCGATTACCAGCTCGCGCTGACCACGACCAATAGGGATCATGGCATCGATGGCCTTGATACCTGTTTGTAAGGGTTCCTTAACGGGCTCACGATAGATAACACCGGGGGCTTTACGCTCTAGTGGCATCTCGTAGAGTTCTCCGGCAAGCGGACCCTTACCATCAATGGGAGCCCCCAAGGTATTGACTACACGACCCAGCATACCCTCGCCTACTTTGATAGAAGCGATCTGACCGGTGCGCTTTACTTTGGCCCCTTCTTGAATACCGCCGGTCTCTCCCATTAGTACCACGCCCACGTTATCCTCTTCGAGGTTAAGGGCAATGGCGCGTACTCCGTTTTCGAACTCAACAAGCTCTCCGTAACGAACGTTTCCGAGACCGTATACACGGGCAATACCATCTCCGATCTGTAATACCGTTCCTACTTCTTCGAGGTCGGCAGTAGCATTAAAGTTGCTCAGCTGCTGACGCAGAATGGCACTTATTTCGTCGGGCTTAATTTCTGGCATATGTTTTTGTTTTCGATGTTATTTGATCTTATAGATAAAATCGTTGTTCTCAAATTGCTTGGCAATGCTGCGCAGGTCATAGGCCACGCTGGCATCTACCAACTGATCGCCGATCTGCAGCACAAATCCGCCGATCAGAGAAGGATCTACTTTTTCTTCGAGCTCGACTTGTGTAAAGCCGGCCGATTTTTTTACTTGCTCTACGATCGCTTTTTTCAATTCGTCGCTGGCTGTAACCGCTGTGGTCAAGCGAATGGTCTTGATCCCCTTCTTCTCTTTGTAGGCAGCAATAAAAGCGGTGATGATCTCGGGCAAATAACTTTCGCGCGTCTTGGCGACCAACAGTCGATTAAAGGCAGTGGTCAGTTCGCTCACGTTTCCGTTCGTTACCGCCGATACGATCTTTTCTTTCGTACCACTCTTGATGATTGGACTGCGCAACAAGTTCACAAAATCGCGGTTGCTCTTGCAAACCGCTTGCAACCACAACATATCGGCATACACCTTTTCGAGCTGATCTTTCTCTACCGATAGATCGAGCAACGACTTGGCGTAACGAGCTGCTAAACGTGGGTTAGGCATAAATAGTTTAGTTCAGTTTTACAGAGTCGACCAGACCTTTAATATGGGCTTCTTGTGATTCTTTGCTGCCCAGTTCTTTGCGAAGTACTTTCTCACTTAATTCGATCACCAGCTTTCCTACCTGATTTTTGACTTCCGTAAGGGCCGCCATCTTTTGTGCTTCGATTGCCGCTCTCGATTCTGCCAACACTTTATTGGCCTCGATCTTAGCTTGCTCTTTGGCTTCGTTGATAATGCGGTCTTTGGTCTCGCGGGCTTCTTTTAATAATTGCGCACGCTCTTCGCGGCTTTGGCCAACAGCGTTTCATTCTCGCTTTTCAATTGAGCCATCTCGGCCTTTACGCGCTGGGCGGTAGCCAATGAATCGGCAATACTGCTCTCACGCTCACGCAGCCCATTGATGATCGCAGGCCATGCATAGCGGGCCAGCAAAAAGAAAACGACCAAAAAAGCCAACAGCGTCCAGATCAGCAATCCAAAACCGGGAGTTAACAGATTCATGGTATAGTAGTTTCGTTTTGTCTTTTAAAATACTGCATCCGCGGCCCTGTGCGTTGGATGCAGTAAGAGGTTTGGCTGGTATTAGAGTACCATGGCCAGGAAGCCCACGATGATCGCGAAC
>JBJTWT010000071.1:0-12577 GCA_046081865.1 Sphingomonadales bacterium | reverse complement strand
TTTTTTAGAATGATCCTTGGGTCGGCCACCGTTCCGGTGATGCCCCCTTCGCTCACGATCTCGAAGTGGTTGATGCGGTTAGCCCGGTTTAGATAAAGGACCCCAAATACTTCTTGTTGCCGGTCTTGTAAACTTACCTGAAGAAACTTGGCTATATCGCTGCTTTTGGAGACCTGTGTCTTTTGCAGGGGAGGGCCGGCATAGCGCCGCCGTCCAAGCTCGAAGGCCGCCATGATCTGGGCGGCACGGGCCTTTCCAATTCCTTTAATGCGGGACATTTGCAGCGGATGCATGCGCGCCAATTCGGTCAGGTTATGCTTGGCGAGGCTCAACAGCTCCAGTGCCAATTGGGTCGCACTGCGTTGTTTATTTCCGTGTTGCAACAGAAGGGCGAGTAGCTCCGTATCGCTGAGTTGCTCGCAGCCCCATCGATAGAGTTTTTCGCGGGGGCGGTCTTCAGGGGGCGGGGAGGGAGTCGATCTTTCTTGTGTCATCTGATAAGTTTACAAGATCGCCATCCCTTTTGCAAGCGGCAAGCAGAGATTTATTTACAAGGGCCATCGATATTGTCTGGGGGTATCAATATCTTCGCAGCACTAGTTTATCCTCTGCTATGCAACACGCCAAAATCTTTGCCGGAACCGGCTCTCAGCAGCTGGCCGAACAAATCTGTAAACGGTACGGAACCCAGTTGGGAAAGGTCAACATTCAGCGATTCAGCGATGGAGAGATCTGTCCGGTTTTTCTGGAAAGTGTGCGGGGAGATTATGTCTTTTTGGTACAAAGCACCTACGCCCCGACCGACAATCTGATGGAGCTGCTTTTGATGATCGATGCGGCGCGCAGGGCCTCGGCTTATAAGGTTATTGCTGTGCTGCCCTACTATGGCTATGCTCGCCAAGACCGTAAGGACAAGCCTCGGGTGGCTATTGGTAGTAAGCTGGTAGCCAATATGTTAGTAGCTGCCGGAGCCGATCGGGTTATCACCATGGACCTGCACGCCCCGCAGATTCAGGGGTACTTTGACATCCCCGTGGACCACCTGGATAGCCACGCTGTTTTTATCCCTTATATAGAGAGTTTAAAGCTGGAAAATCTTACCTTTGCGGCCCCCGATGTGGGAGCTACCAACCGGATTCGTGAGATCGCCAGTTATTTCAATGCCGAAATGGTGATCTGCGATAAACACCGAAAGCGGGCCAACGAAATAGCCAGCATGGTAGTGATCGGGGATGTTACAAATCGCGATGTGTTGTTAATCGATGACATCTGCGACACGGGTGGAACCCTCGCCAAAAGCGCGGGACTGCTCAAAGAAAAAGGAGCACGCTCCGTAAGGGCCCTTATCACGCATCCGGTGCTGAGTGGAAAGGCTTACGAGAATATCGAAAACAGCGTGTTAGAAGAGCTTGTGGTTTGTGACACGATTCCGGTAAAAGCCGTGAATGGAAAGATCAAGGTGTTGAGTGTGGCCGAACTTTTTGCAGTGGCCATCCGAAACGCTTTTGAGAATAAGAGCATCACCAGTCTCTTTATTCACTCACAGCTCAAGAACAAGTGAACCAATAAAACAAAATAGCATGAACACAATTACAATCGAAGGACATCTGAGGACCGGATTTGGCAAAACAGCCACCCGTCAACTCCGCTCTCAGGACATGGTGCCTGGTGTAATTTATGGGGGTGCGCAGGAGATCAATTTCTATGCTCCTGCTGCGGCTTTCAAGAATTTAGTGTACACACCAAGTTTCCAGATCGCCGAAGTAAAGATCGACGGCAAAACGTACAACACCATTCTTAAGGATCTGCAGTTCGACAAGGTCAACGACCAGTTGACACACGTGGACTTATTGGAGTTGGTCGCGGACAAAAAAGTGATCGCAAACATTCCATTAAAATTTGTGGGAACCTCTAAAGGGGTTAAAGATGGCGGTAAGTTGATCACTAAAATGAAGTCTCTTAAGATCAAAACCTACCCTAAGCATCTTCGTGAGCAGATCGAGGTAAGCATTGACAACCTTGAGTTGAATGGTAATATTCGTGTGGAGGATGTCCAGATCGCCGAGTACGAGATATTGAACTCTCCCCGAATTCCTATTGCTTCGGTGGTATTGACCCGTCAGCTTAAGCAAGAAGAGGTCACGGCCCCTGCTGCCGGAGCCGCTCCCGCCGCCGCTGCTGCGCCTGCCGCTGCTGCCGCTGCCAAGAAATAATGCAACGCAATTCTGAATTTCTTTTGCAAAACCCGCATCGGCCGATGCGGGTTTTTTATTGGCGAAGACCGATATTTGAGTTTCTAATCATCATGAAGATACTGCTGGCCGGATTGGGTAACGTGGGCGATGAGTATGCACATACTCGGCACAACATCGGGTTCGATGTGGTGGCGGCATTTGTACAACGACATGGTGCACAATTCAGGATCGACCGATTGGCCTTTGTTGCCGATGTAAAATGGAAGGGCAAACAATTTGTATGTGTCTGTCCCACTACTTTTATGAACCTGAGTGGCAAGGCCATTAAGTATTGGCTAGATAAGGAGAAGATCGATATCGCCTCGCTCTTAGTGGTGGTAGACGATCTAGCCCTTCCTCTTGATAAGATCCGGTTAAAGCCGGGGGGTAGCGATGCCGGGCATAATGGTTTAAAAAGCATTCAAGACTCCCTTGGAACTATTCAGTATCCTAAACTTCGGTTTGGTATAGGCAGCGATTTTCCTAATGGAAAGCAGGCCGATTTTGTATTATCACGTTGGAAGAGTACTGAAGAAAAACAAGTTGCAAATAAAATTACCCAATGCGTGGACGCTATTGAGGTGGTCGCTACCCAGGGCCTCGAAGCAGCCATGAATCTCTACAATCAAAAAAGTTTTACCTGAAAACCAATCTATGAAGATCGTTTGCGTAGGAAGAAATTATGTGGCCCATGCCCGCGAACTCGGCAATGAAATACCTGCCGACCCGGTCATTTTTATGAAGGCCGAGAATTCGTTGATGGCATCCGGGGCTGCTTTTTCCATCCCGTCTTTTTCAGGAGAGATCCATTATGAATGTGAGTTGGTGCTTAGAATGGCAAAGAAGGCCCACTCGATAACAAAGGAAGAAGCCGGAAGTTATTATGATGCCATAACGGCCGGAATCGATTTTACTGCCCGAGATCTCCAACAGCAGCTTAAAGAGAAGGGACTTCCCTGGGAGAAAGCAAAATCTTTCGATGGTTCTGCCGTGGTAGGAAATTGGATGCCGGCCGAAAGATTTCGAAATAAGCAAGACATTCATTTTTGCCTGTATAAGAATAGGGCCATTGTGCAACAAGCCAGCACTTCTCAGATGATATTTGATTTCGATACCTTGCTTTCGCATATCAGCACTTATTTTACATTGGAGCCCGGCGATTTGATCTTTACCGGAACGCCTGCGGGAGTGGGCCCTGTAGAGCCCGGCGATGTGCTAGAAGGATTTGTCGAAGACGATTCTGCATTTGAATTATCGATTCAATAGTTGCCAGACGCATGAATGTATCTACTACGCTGCTTAAAGCATACGAACTAATGTGTCAGGCATCTGCCATGGCAGCGGTATATGAGTCTAACCGTAGTAGTTGTAAGTATGTTCACTCTACCTCAAGAGGGCATGAGGCCATCCAGCTTGCGGCTGCTTTTTGCTTACAGCCACACGATTTTGTAAGCCCTTACTATCGGGATGAAAGTGTATTATTGGGCTTGGGCTTTACTCCTTATGAGCTAATGTTACAATTACTTGCCAAGGGCGACGATATTTTTTCCGGAGGAAGAGAATACTACTCGCATCCCAGTTATCGCGGACCCGATAAGCCCACTATTATACATCAATCCAGTGCCACCGGCATGCAAGTAATACCCACTACCGGTCTTGCACAAGCGGTTCAGTACTGGGAAACGCTTCAAAAAAAGAATTCGGATATTACAAAAGAGGCATTACCTGGTTTTATGAAAGGCGATACCCCACCCATCGTGATCTGCTCGATGGGAGATGCCAGCGTTACCGAGGGAGAGGTGAGTGAAGCTTTTCAGTTTGCGGTACTCAAGCAATTACCCATCATCTATTTGGTACAAGATAATAATTGGGGCATCAGTGTTACCGCCGCAGAAGCAAGAGCCATGAATGCATTTGAGTATGCCGCGGGTTTTAAGGGAATGGGAAGAGTGCAAGTAGACGGCTCAGATTTTGAAGCTTCACTATCGGTCATGAAGGAGGTAACATCTGCCGTTCGTCAACACCGAAAACCATATCTCGTACATGCGCAAGTGCCATTACTGGGCCATCACACCAGTGGAGTGCGGCGTGAGTTTTATAGGGACGATCATGAGTACGCTTCTCATCTACGGCACGATCCCGGCCCCAAGCTGCGTCAACGATTGTTGGCAGAGGGAGTATCAGAAGAAGAATTATTATCGATCGAGAAAAGAGCCAGGCAAGTGGTTACAGAAGATTTTGGCAAGGCTTTGGCAGCTCCGGAGCCCGCTGTCGAAACAGTTGCTGATCATATTTTGGCCCCAACCCATATTACCCAAGAGACCGGAGAGCGGTCTCCTGCCGGTGCACCAAAGATCATGATGGTCGACGCCGCTCTATTTGCCATTAAAGAGATCATGCAGCAGCACCCGGAGGCATTGCTCTATGGGCAAGACGTTGGAAAACGATTAGGGGGCGTTTTTAGAGAGGCTGCAACCCTGGCAGATATTTTTGGAGAGCACCGCGTTTTTAATACGGCCATACAAGAAGCATACGTAGTGGGCTCTACCGCTGGCATGTCTGCAGCCGGTCTTCGTCCTATTGTAGAGGTGCAATTTGCCGATTATATCTATCCGGGGTTTAATCAGCTGGTAACAGAGCTCTCTAAGAGTTGTTATTTGAGCAAAGGAAAGTTTCCTGTATCAATGATCCTTCGGGTTCCAACCGGGGCATATGGTGGCGGAGGTCCTTATCACAGTGGTTCGGTAGAGAGCACCTTATTGTCCATTAAGGGGATCAAAGTGGCCTATCCATCTACGGCGGCAGATATGAAGGGATTGATGAAGGCGGCCTATTATGATCCCAATCCGGTAGTCATGCTCGAGCACAAGGGGTTGTATTGGAGTAAAGTGCCCGGTACAGACGATGCCCGCACGCTAGAACCCGATGCGTCTTATATGGTGCCATTAGGCAAGGGCCGTGTGGTGCAATCAGCCACCGAAAGTAAGATAGCTTCCGGTGAATCGGCTGTAGTGATCACCTATGGTATGGGGGTTTATTGGGCCAAAGACGCCAGTCGAACTTTTGCCGATCAGATTGAGATTATCGATCTTAGAACGCTATTTCCGTTAGATGAAGACCTCGTGTATGATCGGGTACGCGCCCATGGAAAATGTCTGGTGCTAACCGAAGAGCAGCAATTGAATTCTTTTGCAGAGGCACTGGCCGGTCGAATCAGCCACCATTGTTTTCGATCGCTCGATCAACCGGTAGCGGTATTGGGTTCATTGAATTTGCCAGCCGTTCCTATGAACTTGGAATTAGAAAAGGCCATGTTGCCCACTGCCGAAAAAATGAGAGCCGCACTGGCCTTATTGATAAACGGATAGGATCACTCTTTTTTCAAATGCAAGCGAATCTGTAGCTCCTCGAATTGTTTTTCTTCAATGTCAGCAGGAGCATCGAGCATCACATCGCGACCGGCATTATTTTTCGGAAAGGCAATAAAATCACGAATACTTTCGCTGCCTCCTAAAATAGCACAGAGTCGGTCAAACCCAAAGGCAATGCCACCATGTGGGGGGGCTCCGTACTCGAAGGCCCCCAGCAAAAATCCAAATTTATGTTGCTGTTCTTCTTGATCCATTCCTAAGGCAGCGAACATCTTTTCTTGCAATGCTCGTTGATGGATACGTATGGAACCTCCGCCGATCTCGTTTCCGTTTAAGACCATATCGTACGCATTGGCCTTGATAGCGGCATAGGGGTGACTCAAATAGTCGGCTGCCACTGTAATAACCGGACTATTACCGATCATGGTTTCGAACTGATCGGGCTTGGGAGACGTAAAAGGATGATGTCGGGCCACCCAGCGATTACCTTCTTCGTCGTACTCGAAAAGCGGAAAATCGAGCACCCAGCATAATTTAAATTCATCGGGCTTGCGAAGTCCAAGTCGCTGACCCAACTCCAGACGAAGTTCGCTGATAGCCTTACGAGTACGTTCCTCCTTTCCGGCCAGTAGCAAGATAAGGTCTCCGGGATTTGCTTGTGCGGCCTTTACCAGGGATTGGAGTCGGTACGAAGAATAAAATTTATCTATGCTGCTCTTGCAAGTGCCATCTGGCAGATACTTGATAAAAGCCAAACCTTTCATCCCGATCTGTGGACGTTGTACCCACTCCGTCAACTCATCGGTTTGTTTACGGGTGTAATCGGCAGCTCCCGGCACAGCAATGGCCAATACGGTTTCGGCTTCATCAAAGACCTTGAAATTCGCCCCCTCTATCAATAAGCGCTGGTCTTCTCTATTTACAAATACCGTATCGGGTTTTTTCACATTCAGCAAGGGCATGGCAAAGCGAATGTCAGGCTTGTCGTTTCCGTAGATCCACATGGCCTCTTCCCAACTGATCCTTTCGATAGGATCTTTGTAGTCGATCCCTTTAACCTCTCTAAAGATGTATCGTATCATGCCCTCGAACATGGCAAGTATATCATCTTGTTCTACAAAGGCCATTTCGCAGTCAATCTGGGTAAATTCAGGTTGACGATCGGCTCGAAGGTCTTCGTCCCTAAAACATTTTACAATTTGGTAGTAGCGATCATAGCCACTGACCATCAGTAGTTGTTTGAATGTTTGTGGGGATTGCGGTAAGGCATAGAACTGACCGGGGTTCATCCTAGAGGGAACTACAAAATCGCGGGCGCCTTCGGGGGTCGACTTGATCAGAAATGGTGTCTCTATATCCATGAATTGCTGCTCGTGCAAATAAGTACGCGCGGCTCTGTTTACCGCATAGCGTAATTCAAGATTACGCCGAACGGCAGATCGCCTTAGGTCTAAAAAGCGATATTTCATGCGCAGGTCATCTCCTCCATCGGTGTCGTCTTGAATGATAAAGGGAGGAACAGCGGCTCGGTTTAGAATGGTAAATGATGTTACATCGATCTCTATGTCGCCAGTAGGAAGTTGAGGATTTTTGTTACTGCGCTCGATGACCTTGCCGCTTACCTGTAAAACGAATTCGCGACCAAGCGGCGCAGACTCGAGTTGTGAGTTTACGTTCTCGCCAAACAGTAATTGAGTAATGCCATAGCGATCGCGGAGATCCACAAATGTGATAGCGCCATATTTTCGAATGGTTTGCACCCAACCGGCTAATACAACTTGCTTGCCTTTGTCCTCTATGCGTAGTGCTCCACAGGTATTTGTTCTGTACATGGTGTTGGCTTGTATCAACGGTCAAAAGGGGGCGGTAGTCCTTCTGCTGATCTCCTTGGGACGTTGAATCAAATAATAATAGATCAAAATTAGCGAGCCCAAGGCAAAGGGAATCAGGGAAAGTTGTTTGCCTTTCAGCAGATCAAAAAATATTTCCTCATCTCGTTTTAAAAACTCCATGATCATCCAGGTGCTGTTGGCACAGATCCAAAAGGCCACTGCCAAATTATGCGTCAACTCTGATATGATGTGGCGTGTGCGCCAAGAAATAAAAATTGCCACAAATAGGGTAGGGACGATCATGCCAATCCCCAGCACCTTCCAACCCATACACCAACTGATGTCTTTGATGATCCAAAAAACAATGTGGAGGTTCTCCATTTTTCGGTACCGGGCGGGTATCGAATAGACGGCCTGTGAGGGCTCTTGCAGTGGGTTAGTCATAGTGACCGAAAGGTAAGAAAGTTGTGAAAAAAGGCCCTTAATTTCTCCTAAATCGTGCTAGGGTGGCCTCGGGATGCAAGGGCTTTGCTCTTAGCAGATGTTCTACTAACTGATTGGCAAAATAGGGGGCCAGCGAACAGCCTTTGGTTCCCATACCTCCCAATATGCCAATGCTTGGATTTTCTTCTAGCATCCCCACAAAGGGTCTCCTTTCTTTTGAGCCGGGTCTAATAGCAGCCCAGTGGTCGGTAATGGTAAAGGGAAGTTTAAGCCAATGGCGTAAGGTTTGCTCTGTGGCATTTCGAAAATCAGCACTAGGGTGCGAGTCTTTAAAGCTCCACTCGTAGCTAGACCCTACCCACCAATGTTCCGATGTGCCCATGGGAATCATTGTGAGAGGGCCCTTAAAGATAAAAGAGGGCGATAGTTCCGGTATTCGCAAGATCAGGGCCTGCCCCTTTACCGGGGCAAATGGTAGATGGGCGAATAGCGAATTGTCGTGGGCGCCAATGCCGTCGCAGAAGATCAAATACTCAAAGTCGATATCCTTATAACGATTCTTTGTGCCGACAAGTTTCCATGAGGGGTAGTCGAATTTTTCTTGCCGTAGATGACCTGATTGTAGCAGCTTTTTTTGATAGGTTTCGAGCAACAGGTCCGATCGTACTTGGCAACCTTTTTTTATAATCCCATATCCGTGCAGGGGGTCAAGACCGTTGAGATCTGTCAAGGTCTCAGCGACCGGTTGTAGGTAGTGGGGTTGCTCTTTGGCACGCGTTTCAAAAATGCTCCTGGTATTGGGGTGCGCAAAAAATTGTAAGATGTCGCGCTCTTCGATCAGGTTTTTTTTTGATTCTTTTTGATGGCTCAAAAGCAGTTGACTCAAATCGCCGTAGTGCGAAATGGCAAATGGAAGCAACTCGTCAATAAGCCAGGTGGTGACCAGTCTTCTTCCGGTAACGGGATTGATAAGCCCCCCTGCCTGCCTAGAGGCATTGGGAAGACCACCGGGGTCGAGTACCAGAAATTCTCTTTTTTCCTGCTCTAGAAAATAGCTCAGCCAAGTTCCACAAAGTCCCTGGCCTACTAGCAGAAATTCGGTTTTCATTTGGTAAAGGTAAAGGAAGGAGCGTAGCGTGTTAGTCGATCGAGATGCTGTTACGATCGGTACGAAACTCGCGACGAGTAGCATTAAAAAACAATAGCCGGCAAGCGGGCACCAAAAACTCACCGGGATAACGCGTAATAAATGGGTAATCCCATTGGTACAAGCCAGGAACGAGTTGGTAAAGCGCGAGGTGGATGGCTGTATCAGACCGGGATTGTTGTATCAGGGAAGCGGGCTTTCCTTTTTTGAGTTTCACGCTATTGCCATTTGCTTGCAGTCCGGCTGAAAGAGGAAGCAACACGATACAGCTATCCATTTTTTCGGAAACATTGATGGTTAGACGAAGTGCAATGGGCTGGCCGATAGGTTGGGTACTAAAAGGAGTAACAGGGTTTTCGGTTTCCGGTTTCGAAGATGATTCATTATTGCTTAGCAGACGTATGGCTGCTTTGGTCATTAGGGCATTCTCTGGTTCGTCATTTTCAACATTCGTGGCATCTTTAATATCGAAATATCCACGAATTAGCTGCTGAGTAGTATCGATGCGCAAGGTTAGTTGCCAGAATATTTTTCCACTAAACAGGTGAGGGATCGTAATGGGAAAACGTACGGAATATCGTTCGGCTGCCGCAAGCGTAAAGTATTGATTGGCGAGTTGATTGAAGAACCAGCCATCTACGGGTTGTTTCTTTACAGCGTCAAATAGCTCAAGCTGTAAATTACCGGTTCTTTCTTGTAAGCTTGTATTGTGTAATACAAACTGAAGTTTTGGTTGATCGCCTGCGTAAAAAAAAGTAGAAAAGTCTGCTGCCGCAGATATAAACGATTGCGAATAGGCAGCATCCTTACTTGCTGACCATAGGGATACCAACAGTAAAAGACAGACGCGCATTTATTTCTTTAAAACCTCAGCCATTCTCTTGCCGATATCGGCCGGGCTGCTTACTACATGAATACCACATTCGGTCATGATCTTCATTTTAGCCGCTGCGGTATCGTCTGCGCCACCAACGATGGCACCTGCGTGACCCATTCTTCTTCCGGGAGGGGCTGTTTGGCCAGCAATAAATCCGACGACAGGTTTTTTGTTTCCATTGGTCTTGATCCAATGGGCCGCCTCGGCCTCCATACCGCCTCCAATCTCTCCGATCATAACGATCGCATCAGTGTCGGGGTCTTGCATGAATAGTTCTACAGCTTCTTTGGTAGTGGTGCCAATAATGGGGTCACCTCCAATGCCTACCGCAGTCGAAATTCCCAAACCTGCTTTGGCTACCTGGTCGGCTGCCTCGTAAGTAAGGGTGCCCGATTTAGAAACAATGCCCACTCGGCCTTTTAGAAAAACGAATCCGGGCATAATTCCAACTTTACATTCACCGGCGGTGATCACTCCGGGACAATTAGGACCCACCAGACGGGTGGGTTTGCCGATCAGATAATTTTTTACACGAACCATATCCTGCACCGGGATTCCCTCAGTAATACAAACTACCAGTCCAATGCCGGCTTCTGCCGCCTCCATAATGGCATCTGCGGCAAATGCAGGCGGTACAAAAATGATACTAACGTCAGCTCCGGTACCCTTAACGGCATCGGAAACGGTATTAAAAACAGGTCGATCCAAATGGGTGGTGCCTCCCTTGCCGGGTGTCACTCCACCTACCACTTGGGTGCCATATTCTATCATCTGAGTGGCATGAAAACTGCCTTCGGTACCGGTAAATCCCTGCACCAGTGCTTTTGAATTTTTATTGATAATGATACTCATAGGTCGGCTACTTAAAAGTTGCCGCAAAGGTAGGGATTTGTAAGGATCAGGGTCGGGTCAGATCGTCCATATTGCTCACATTGGGGATCTTTCCGGTCTCTTCGAGCATACGCATGTCTTTAGCGTCTTTGAGAAACTCGGAGGCAAAAATAAAGTCGTTGAGTAGCTGATTTTTACTAAAAATGATGTCTTTTCGGGTCCCCTCCCATTCTTTTTTGCCCTGATACATGTATAAAATATAATCGCCAGTTTCCATTACGCTGTTCATGTCGTGGGTATTGACAACGGTCGTGATATTAAAATCTACGGTCAGCTCTTTGATCAGTTTGTCGATTACCAGCGATGTTTGAGGGTCTAGTCCCGAGTTGGGCTCATCACAAAAAAGATATTTGGGATTTAGTACCACGGCCCTTGCCAACGCAACCCTTTTTTTCATACCCCCACTCAGTTCGGCTGGAAATTTTCTGTTGACATCACTCAGATTGACTCGTTCAAGCACTTCGTTGACGCGCTTCAATTTCTGAGCGTCTGAATCTTCGGTGAACATATCTAGCGGAAACATAATGTTCTGTTCTACCGTAAGGGAATCAAAGAGGGCCGATCCCTGAAAGAGCATGCCGATCTCTTTACGAATAGTGGTGCGTTGCTCTTGATTCATCGAAAAAAAGTTCTCGCCCTGGTAACAGATCTCCCCTTGGTCGGGGGTCAGCAATCCCACCATGCACTTCATCAACACTGTTTTTCCGCTGCCGCTCGCGCCGATAATCAGGTTGCACTGCCCGGGTTTCATCTGGGCACTAACGTCTTCGATCACAACCTTGTCGCCAAACTTTTTTTGTATGTGCTTTACTTCGATCATGATATACTCAGAGTAAAAGGGCCGAGAGAAGATAATCGGCAAATAATATCAACACACAACTTACCACTACGGCTTTGGTGCTGGCACGACCGATTTCGAGGGCGCCCCCTCTTACATAATAACCATAGTACGCAGGAACACTCGATATGATGAATGAGAAAACATAGCCCTTGACCAATGCGAAGAAAACGTTGTAGGGTAAAAAGCCGGCCGCTAATCCCTTGTCAAATATGGTATCGGAGATGATACCTGCTGCGGTGCCCGCCAAGCGGCCTCCCCAAATACCCAACGCCATGGCAATGATAACGAGCAAGGGGATCATCAACATGGCCGCTGCGATCTTGGGTAAGATAAGGTAGGTCTTGGTGTTGATGCCCATGATCTCCAATGCATCAATTTGTTCGCTTACTCGCATGTTGCCCAACTCACTGGCAATGCGGCTACCGGCAACACCTGCCAGTACAATACAGACCAGGGTGGGGGCGAATTCCAAAATGACAGTATCGCGTACGATCTGCGCAATGGTGGTCAGCGGTACCAGGGGACTGACCAGCTGGTAAGCCGTTTGAATGGTAGAGACGGCTCCGATAAATACAGAGATGATAGCGACAATTCCCAGCGAGCCAAAACCGATCTCTACACACTGATGCATTAGTTCTTTCCAGTACATGCTGGTCTTCTCGGGTCGCTTGAGCATACCCTTAAGCATCAGCAAAAATTGGCCTATGTCGCTAAAAAGGCGCATGGTTATGAAACTGGTTTTTCTTTGCGAAAACGCTTCCACCAACGCGATTGCCGCACAATTTCTTGAGTGGGCGTTTTTGTCTTGGACTTTTGTTGCGCATCTACCACGGCAATCACTGCCATGTTAATGATGCTTCGGATCGAGCTTCCCAATTGCAGAATGTGTACGGGTTTTTTTAGTCCCAAAAGGATCGGACCCACGGCATCTGCCGTGTCC
>JBJTWT010000070.1:0-27819 GCA_046081865.1 Sphingomonadales bacterium | reverse complement strand
CGTCTTTTTTGGTAGCACTGTGATTAGCCATCTGATATACTGTTTTAAGGAGGGTAAAGGTAGGGAGAACCCCTCTTTTAGCCAAATTTATCGATTTTTTAATTTGGGTGAATCCCTTGCAAAACCTTACTAATTAGTCATTTTGCGCGATATTTGTATTCTGAAATCCCCCCTTTTTGTAACACCTTGACATTCATGAAGGATTTTTCTTACATCACGCAGTCTCACCCCTCATTTATTGAGAACCTCTATCGCGATTTTGTAAATGACCCCGCATCGGTAGATCCGGATCTTAGAAAATTTTTTGAAGGATTCGATTTTGCCCTTACCCACGCCAATGCATTTAGTTCCGGAACTGGCTTGGCTTCGTTTGAGGCGGCTGGTATGGCTGCAGATGCATCGGGTGTTGATTGGCAAAAGGAATTTAGTGTATACCGCCTGATCATGGCCTATCGCAACAAGGGGCATTTGGTCGCTAAGACCAATCCGATTAGACCTCGTATTGATCGGGGTGCCAGATTAGCGTTAGCTCATGTTGGATTATCGGAACAAGATCTGTCACGCAGTTTTTTTGCAGGACATGTATTGGGATTACAGCATGCCACGTTGCAGCAAATCATTTCTCATTTAGAAAGATCGTACACCTCTTCTGTTGGAGTAGAGTTCACCTATATCAGCGACCCGCTAAAAGTAGATTGGTTGATCGATGCCGTGGAGAAGCGAATGCATCAACCCTTGCCGCTCGATTCAAAGCGAAGGGTACTGGAAAAGCTGAACCAGGGTGTGATCTTAGAAAAATTCCTTCATACAAAATATGTAGGGCAGAAGCGTTTCTCACTAGAAGGTGGCGAAACCACTATCGCTGCATTGGACGCTATTATCAATACGGCGGCAGACCTGTCGGCCAAAGAAGTCGTGATCGGAATGGCGCATCGCGGAAGACTGAATGTGCTGGCCAATGTGATGGGAAAGACCTACGAGCAGATCTTTAGCGAGTTCGAAGGCACGGCCAAGGTGGACCAAACCATGGGAAGCGGCGATGTAAAGTACCACATGGGATATGGTAGTGAAGTGCAAACTCCTCACGGAAAAACGATCAGTCTTAAGCTGATGCCCAACCCCTCTCATCTGGAGGCCGTAAATCCTGTAGTGGCAGGTTTTTCTAGAGCTAAGGCCGATGTGCTTTATCAATCGGATACTGATAAGATCGTACCTGTTTTAATTCATGGCGATGCCTCTATTGCTGGGCAGGGTATTGTATACGAACTATTGCAGATGAGCGGACTGGCGGGGTACAGTACAGGCGGAACGCTACATTTTGTGATCAACAATCAAATTGGATTTACTACCGATTTTATAGAAGCGCGCAGTGCTGACTATTGCACTTCGCTGGCCGCCTCCATCCAAGCACCGGTCTTTCATGTAAATGGAGACGATCCCGAGGCGGTGGTCAAGTGCGCACAATTGGCAACGGCCTATCGACAGGAATTTAATAGTGATGTTTTTATAGATTTGGTATGTTATCGTCGTCATGGTCACAACGAAGGCGATGACCCCAAGTTTACGCAACCACGGTTATACCAACTGATCGAAAAACACGCGAACCCGCGCGAGGTCTATGTGGCACAACTGCTCGCTGATGGCGATAGTGAAGTGCAGGCACTGGCCAAGGATATGGAAAAGAAGTTCTGGGGTGATCTGCAAGAGCGTCTAGACGAAGTAAAGCAACATCCGCTTCCTTACCAGTATCAGCCACCCGAGCTGGAGTGGAAGAAGTTGCGTCGCGCGACGCCCGAAGATTTTTTACATTCTCCGGTTACGGCCATCGGTGGCTCATTGTTAAAACAGTTAATGCAAGCATTGCTTTCTTGGCCCGCCGAGTTTAAGCCGCTAAGAAAAGTAGAGAAGATCTTGCAAGACAAGATAAAATTATTTGAGCAAGATCAAAAGATCGATTGGGCTACCGGTGAGTTGCTGGCTTATGCCAGTTTGGTTGCCGAGGGAAGAAGAGTGCGGGTGAGTGGTCAAGATGTATCAAGGGGTACATTCTCTCATCGGCATGCCATATTAAGAGACGATCAAACCGATCAACCATACAATCGTCTTTCTCGCTTGCCTGGTGCGGGCGGGGCTTTTGCGATCCATAATTCGCTGCTAAGTGAATATGCTGTGTTGGGCTTTGAGTATGGGTATGCGCTGGCCAATCCCAGCGCGCTGGTGGTATGGGAAGCGCAATTTGGTGATTTTGCCAATGGAGCCCAGACGATCATCGATCAGTTTATTGCAGCCGGCGAGCAAAAGTGGAGTCGAATGAATGGGGTAACGATGTTGCTGCCACATGGCTATGAGGGGCAAGGACCCGAGCACAGTAGCGCCCGACTCGAACGCTTTTTACAGTTGGCTGCCGAGTTAAATATCGTGGTTACCAACATCACCACAGCGGCCAATTTCTTTCATGCGCTTCGCCGCCAATTGGCTTGGTCTTTTAGAAAACCGCTGGTCAATTTTTCTCCCAAGGCTAATCTTAGGTTGCCTGGTGCTTACTCCAGCATAACCGATTTTACAAAGGGTGGATTTAACGAAGTGATCGACGATGCGGATGCTCAACCCGGTCAGATCAAAAAGGTATTGTTGTGTAGTGGAAAGATCTATTTCGAGCTAGACGAGAGAAAGCGTCGCGAGCAACGTAAAGATCTGGCCATTGTACGATTGGAGCAGCTTTACCCGATTCCCATTCAGCAGCTCGAAAAGCTTCACAAGAAATACGGGGCGGCCGTATGGTACTGGGTGCAAGAAGAACCTCAAAACATGGGAGCCGCTTCTTTTATGAAAATGAATTGCAGAACCATTCCCTTTGGGGTAATCAGCCGCCAGCCTTCTGCCTCTACTGCCACGGGTTATCAAAAAGTGCATTTGCAAGAGCAGGCAGAGTTAATTGAAACCGCCTTTACGATCTAATAAAGTAAATCTATTTTATGATTGAGATCAAAGTGCCCACTGTAGGAGAATCCATTACCGAGGTACAACTACTTCGCTGGAATAAAAAGACCGGAGACTATGTTGAGCGCGACGAAGTAATTGCTGAACTCGAAAGTGAAAAAGCTACTTTCGAGGTCAATGCCGAGCAAGCCGGTTTGCTTACTACGGCAGCGACCGAAGGAGACACGTTGAATATCGGCGACCTGCTAGCCACCATCGATACTGCCGCTAAAGCACCTGCAAAAGCTGCCGCACCGACTGCCGCTGCACCCAAGCCTCCTACTCAGGTAGAGATCGCCGCGCCCAAGCCTCCCACTGAGCCACCGGCCGTTGCTCCCACGGCTACCACACCTGCGCAAGAAGAGATCAAAGCCAGCCCTATTGCATCTGCCATTATCGCTGATAAAAAAGTAGACCCCAAAAAGGTAAAGCCCAGCGGACCGCAAGGAAAGATATTAAAGGATGATGTGTTGGCGGCATTGGCTAACCCCGGTCGTATTCCTGCATCGGGTAGTGAACTTAACGAAAGAAATACACGCAGCGAGAAGATGAGCAACCTGCGTAAGACCATTGCCAAACGCTTGGTAGAGGCCAAAAATGGTACCGCCATGCTCACCACATTCAACGAGGTGGATATGGGCGCCATCATGGAAGTGCGTGCTCGTTACAAGGACAAGTTCAAAGAGATCCATGGCGTGAATCTGGGATTTATGAGCTTTTTTGCAAAGGCCTGTTCGATCGCACTTACTGAGTGGCCTGCGGTGAATGCCTCCATAGAAGGAGATCAGATCTTGTATCACGATTATACGGATATCAGTATTGCGGTGAGTACTCCTCGTGGACTGACCGTTCCCGTTATGCGCAACGCAGAAAGTCTGGGTATGGCCGACATCGAGAAGAAAGTCATCGAACTGGCTGGCAAGGCTCGTGATAGTAAACTCACCGCCGAAGAACTTACCGGCGGCACGTTCACCATTACCAACGGTGGTGTATTTGGATCATTGATGAGCACACCCATTATAAACACGCCCCAGAGTGCCATTTTGGGCATGCATAAGATTCAAGAAAGACCTATGGCCTTGAACGGGCAGGTAGTGATTCGCCCAATGATGTACATTGCCTTGAGTTACGATCATCGTATTATTGATGGGCGAGAATCGGTTAGTTTCTTAGTGCGGGTAAAAGAGCTGCTGGAGCATCCCGATCAATTATTGATCGGTAAGGATCCCGTTAAAACGCTACTCGAAATTTGAGTCGTTACCACGCATATTTAAAAAAGGCTGTTGCGATCCTGCAGGCATACAAGGGGCAAGAGCCTTTTTCTATTTTCTGTAAGCAACAATTCTCGCTCGACCGTAAGATGGGGTCAACCGATCGTCGATGGGTTCGTCATTATTGTTACTGCTATTTTAGAATGGGAAAGGCCGTTTGTTTTACTTCGGCAGAAGAGAGGATCTTAGCAGGGCTCTTCTTATGTAATAAGACGGAGGATGCTTTGTTGGCTCAAGAACGACCTGAGTGGAATCTCGCCATCCATAAGTCGATAACAGAAAAACTTTTGATGATCGATCAGCACTCGCTGATCGATCAGGTATTTCCTTATCGGCAGTGGTTAAGTGCCTCATTGAAAGATAGTCCGTGGACCATGTCTTTATGGGAGCAGCCCGCTTTGTTTATTCGTCTACGACCAGGCAAGGAGCAGCAGGTACGGGATGCCCTGAAGGCGCAGTCAATTTCTTTTGAGTCTCTTGAGGAGAGCACACTGCGGTTGCCTGCCACCACTGCGCTTACTAGTTGGCCGGGACTTAACCGTGATTTTGTTATCCAGGACCTCTCATCCCAACATATTGGCTCAATGCTTTCTCTACTTCCTGTCGAATCAAAAGCAAATTGTTGGGATTGTTGTGCGGGAAGTGGTGGAAAGACCCTGTTGGCCTACGACGTGCTGGGCCCCATTCATTTTACCGTTTCTGATAAACGGCCGTCTATCTTACAGCAATTAGAGAACCGATTTGCGCAAGCCGCTATTACCGACTACCGGTCTCGAATGTTAGATTTGAGCCGCCCTCTTCCCACCGGTTTTTCAGATAACTTCTCTTTTATTTGGGCGGATGTTCCTTGCACGGGTAGCGGCACTTGGTCCAGAACACCGGAGCAGCTTTGTTTTTTTCAGCCAACGTCCATAAGCGATCTTCAGCAATTGCAGCGATCGATATTGCATACCGCCTTGCAGCGTTTACAGCCCAACGGCTATCTTTTGTATTCTACCTGCTCCGTTTTTTTTCAAGAAAATGAAGAACAAATAGTGTGGCTCGAAAAAGAAATGGGACTCGAATGCATTCAGCAGCAACTTTTTGATGGAAGTAGCAAGCAGGCCGACAGTCTCTACGCAGCGCTTTTAAAAAAGCGGGTCTAGTCTTTTACCAGTTTGATGGTACCGATCTTCTTTTTTTCGTCCCATGCAGAGATCAGATAAGCTCCCTTCGGAAAAGCATTCAACGAAAGATCAGTGCTGCTTGCAGGCGAGCGCAGTGGAACGAAATATCTTTTGAGGGTTCTTCCGGTCATATCACTGATAGCGACTTGTAAGAGTGGATTTACACCGGAATAATGGATGGTAAGTCTGGTGCTATTGGTAGCAGGATTTGGAAAGAGTTGTATCGAAGAGGTCAGCACCGTCACACAGGGACTCGATAATAAAAGTTGTGTGCTGTCTAGCCATACGGAGCGCTTAGTGGCAGCTGTAGTATCGATCCATTGCAATACCCGGTAGTTGACAGCACCGCTCTGGGTAGTTTCGAGACGATCGTTAAACTGGTAATTATTGTTGCGAAGAATAGTGCCGGCTGCCGCCGTGACATGATGTATGGTGGTATAGTTGATTTCGCCGGGTAGTCTACGTTGTAATTCATAACGCATGGCCTCCATATCCTTGCTCTTCCAACTAATGGTAGCGGTGCAGTTGTTCAATTGCGCATCGATGGTGGCATATTCGGTCAATAGCCAGCTAAAAGCTTGCTGCATGTCCGGAATGCCATAGCCGACTCTATTGTCTGGGTTGGCAAACCGACTACCCGAGCGTTTGAGTGCCTCGGCGATCTTACTATTATTGAATTCCGGAAAGCCCTGCCATAGGCAAGTGGCCAGCCCCGCCATATTGGGACAAGAAAAGGAAGTGCCATTGGCCGTTCCAATTGAGTTGTTGCTGTTTTGTACTACGGCGGCGACCCCTACCGATGCCAGGTCGGGTTTTATTCTACCTCCGGGGGCCGGTCCGTAACTGGAAAAGGAGCCTACCACGCCTTGGGTGTTGACGGCCCCAACCGCCAGCACACTATCTCCGTCGGAGGGGGTAACAATGTTGCGCCAAGCCGAATTACCCTCATTTCCTGCAGAGTTAAAGACTAGCAATCCCTTTTTCGCAGCTCTATCCGCTCCTTGTACAGAAAGGGTAGTATTGCCATTTAGTTGGTTGAAAGTGTAATTAAAAATAGGGTCGTCAAAATCATAGTAACCCAGCGAAGAGGAGATCAGATCGGCACCACTACTATCGGCTCGTTCCGCTGCACATACCCAATTGAACTCTTCGATAGGGTACTCCGAGCTTACATCTTCGGTTCTAAATAGGTGAAAAGAAGCTTGAGGCGCCTTTCCAACGAATTGTCCGGGAATATTAGATGCGATGGTTGAGAGACATTGCATTCCATGTGGATGATCGTCATTGACGGTGGCATTGCGAGAAACAAAATCCCAGGTACTAAGAATTTGTCCGTTTCGGTTGATACTATCGAAGGCGCGGAGCGTGTTGTAATTAAAAAAGCCACCATCGAGTATAGCTATTTGCAAGCCCTGTCCCCGTAGCCCGATGTTATGTAAAAATTCACCCTTATGTAGTTTGATCTCGGCTCCGGCACTTGTACCATAGCTATAGAAATCTCCTTGCAAGTCCTCTTGCTTGAAAGCCGTTTCAATCAGGGGGGTAATACGTTGGCTCTCGTAAAATTTATCGTGAGCGCGACCATTGATCTGGCGGGCGGCCAGTGCCGAAGTGTTTTGTACAAAGGGAAGTTGTTGAATAGCGGTCAATGCCGAGGCCGTACTAGTTTGAATGCAAACGGCATTGAGCCATTTGGAAACATTCAGTATCGTTACTCCATTGATGGCTCTTATGGCATTGAGATAGGTGGCAGTTACCGGAAGGTCAGTGCTGTCAAGCCCAATTTGTTGATTGGTTCTTCTTTGTAGGGATCTTGCAGAAAGATAGGCAGAAGGGTTGCTAAGTGAAAATGAATTTCCGCCTTTATTTTTTAGCCATACGATATGTCGGGTAAATTGAGCGGCTGCATCAAAAAAAAGCAAGGCCATAAAAAAACAGAGAAGAAAAGCGATGCGAAATAATTTTTTCATGTTATAAAGGTAGGGCTGATGCTTATTAATTATGATCTAAAGGGCGCGTTGAATGATACCGCCTCCCAACACATCATCCCCTTCGTAAAAGACAGCGCTTTGGCCGGGGGCTACTCCCTTTGCCGATTCGTAGAAACGAACTTTACACATGTTGTTTTCCGGATAAAGGGTAGAAAGCGTGCCGGAATCTTTGTAGCGAATCTTGGTGGTAACCTCCATTCTTGCAGTCAGCTGCTCGTATTTTATAAGATTGAGCTTGCTTACCATCATTTCTTGTTGGTCAAGGTCTTCCTCGTCTCCCAGTGTTACGGTATTATTCTCTGGGTTGATGTGGGTGACAAATACCGGCTTGCCAAGCGCAATGTCAAGTCCTTTTCGTTGACCGATGGTGTAAAACGGGTATCCTTTGTGCTTTCCGAGGATCGATCCTTTCTTATCAACAAAAAAACCTCCGGCTACTTTATTTTCTAGTTCCGGTACTTTTCTCTTTAAGAATCCCCGGTAATCATTGTCGGGTACAAAACAGATCTCGTAGCTCTCTTGCTTTTTGGCTAGAGCAGGGTAACCAAAGTCATGGGCCATTTGCCGTATCTCTGTTTTTTTATATCCCCCCAGGGGCAGCAGGGTTCGGCTGAGCAGGTCTTGTTGCAATCCCCACAGCACGTAGCTCTGGTCTTTTGTATGGTCTACCGCTTTGCTGATCACAAAACGGCCATTTTCGTGTTGTCTTATCTTGGCGTAATGCCCGGTAGCAATGTGGTCACAGCCTAGCGCATCGGCTCTTTTTAAAAGGGCTCTCCACTTAATATGCGTATTGCAAAGCACACAAGGGTTCGGTGTACGGCCCGCAAGGTATTCCTCTACAAAGTTTTCGATCACAAAATCGCCGAACTCTTCGCGAATGTCCAAAATGTAATGAGCAAAGCCATGTTCTACCGCGGCCTGTCTGGCATCGTTAAAGGAGTCGAGGTTGCAGCAGCCCGTCTCTTTTTTGCTGCCTCCGCTAGCGGCATAGTCCCAGGTTTTCATGGTAATACCCACTACCTCATAGCCTTGCTTATGAAGCATCAGTGCGGCCACCGTGCTATCGATACCCCCACTCATGGCCACCAGCACCTTTCCTTTCGAATACATGCAACAAAGATACAATTGTGCCCTGATTTTTGCCAGAGACTGAGTATCTTGGCTGCTCCTAATAGAAATAATATGCGCTACCGTAACTCCTTTTTTTCGGTGTTGTTTTTTTTCATCACCAGTAATAGTGCCCTGGCACAAGATCTCTCTTATTATTTGCCAACAGGTTACAACTACAGTCCCTCCGTACCAAAGCCCAAAGACATCATTTATCATGAAGTAGGGCAGTGGCATATAACGCATGACCGTCTGGTCAATTACATGAAGGCCTTGGCTGCGGCTGTTCCTGATCGTATCAAGTTAGAGACAATGGGGTACACTTACGAGGGGCGACCTCAGGTGTTGCTCATCATAACATCCCCTGCCAACCATCGTAATTTGGAGAAGATCCGTTTGCAGCATTTGCAACTAAGTAATCCTGCCTCAGCTGCCAACACGGTTGTAGATGATATGCCAGCGGTGGTTTGGATAGGACATTCCATTCACGGTAATGAGCCCAGTGGTTCTAATGCCTCATTGCTAACGGCCTATCACCTGGCCGCTGCACAAAGCCCGTATATCGAGCAGTTGCTCAATAACACGGTGATCTTGTTCGATCCCTCTTTTAATCCCGATGGCCTACAGCGCTTTTCTACATGGGCCAATCAACATAAAAGCAAGAATCTGGTCTCTGACCCTAACTCAAGAGAGTTCAACGAGGTTTGGCCCGGCGGTCGATTTAATCACTACTGGTTCGACTTGAATCGTGATTGGTTACCGGCCGTACACGTAGAAAGTCAAAACCGGCTTCGGTGGTTTCATGCCTGGAAGCCGAATGTATTAACCGATCATCACGAACAGGGTACCAACGCAACATTCTTTTTTCAACCCGGTGTTCCTTCTCGGGTTAACCCGCTGACCCCGGGTAAGAACCAGGAGTTGACCGCAGCCCTGGCCAAGTTTCATGCTCGTGTCTTGGATAGTATCGGCTCTTTCTATTTTACCAAAGAGGGGTATGATGATTTTTATTACGGAAAGGGATCCACCTATCCCGATATCAATGGGGCGATCGGGATTTTATTTGAGCAGGCCTCCTCTCGCGGCCACTTGCAAGAAAGTTCCAATGGACTATTGAGTTTTCCGGCCACCATTCGCAACCAATTCAATACGGCACTGTCTACCCTCGAGGGTACGCTTGCCTTACGCAAGGAGTTTCTTACCTATCAGCGAGATTTTTACAAACAGACCCCTGCCCGTGCTGCGGCACACCCGGTAAAAGGCTATGTAGTAGGTGCCCCCAAGGACCAACCTCGTATTCGAGAGTTTGCCACCTTGCTTAACAGACATCAAATAAAGATCTACTCGCTGCCTAATTCGTTGGTCGATGCGGATTTTCAAAAAGGATATTCCTTTATCGTTCCTCTCGACCAGCCTCAGCATAGTTTGATCCGTACCATCTTTGAGCGCACGGCCGATTATAAGGATAGTCTTTTCTATGATATTACGTCATGGACACTTTCGTTGGCCATGGGCTTACAGACCAAAGAGCTTACTTCGTTACCGGCATCGCTGGGCGATCCATTGTCGTTAGATCAAAAGACGGAGTTGGATGATGCCTTGATGGCCCCGCTCTCTATAGGCGCTACCACCTATGCATTGCTTATCGAATGGGACAATTTGTATGCGCCGGCGGCATTATTCCAGTTACAGCAGCGTGGTGTGATGGTAAAAGTAGCCACGCAACCCTTTGAGATCGCGGTGGGTGGATCGGCTCGTCGATTTGAATACGGCACATTATTGGTATCAGCATTACAAAGCAGCATAACCAAATCTGAGCTAGAGAAACTGCTCAACGGACTGATCGAAAAATATCGGATCGTGGTGTACCCTGTTACCACCGGACTTTCCGGTGCAGGGGTAGACCTGGGTAGTTCAAAATTCGTAGTCATTGACAAGCCACAGATCGCATTGCTTACAGGTGCCGGAGTCAATGCGACCGATGCGGGAGAGGTATGGCATTTACTCGACCAACGTATGGATATTACGGCTTCGCACCTGGAGGTCGCTGCTGTAAAAAGAGTAGACCTTAGCCGCTACAACTGCATCATTATGGTTGGTGGCAATTATAGTGAGCTGGATAAGGATAAAATAAAAAATTGGGTGCAGCAAGGGGGCACGTTGGTGGCACTCGAAGAGGCGATCAACTGGTCTGTGCAAAGCGGTATAGGAAGTACCACCTTCAAGAAAATAAAACCGGCCACTGATAGTTCTCAGTTCAGGGCTTACGAGACCCGTGACGAGGTAGCCGGAGCCCAGCAAGTAAGGGGAGCTATCTTGGGGGCCACCTACGATCCCTCTCATCCATTGGCATTTGGTTATCACCAAAAAGAGGTTAGTCTTTTTAAGGCCAACCGGATCTTTATGGAGAAGAGCAAGAATCCGTACCAGACCCCTTTTGTCTATGGAAAGCAGCCCATGCAAAGTGGGTGGATGAGCAAAGAGAATCGTGAGGCGGCTTCGGGGTCTGCGGCTGTAACAGTCTCTTCTTTGGGCAATGGACGGGTTATTAACATTGCCGACAACCCCAACTTTAGGGCCTACTGGCTGGGAGGCAGTAAGTTATTTCTGAATGCACTCTTTTTTGGCCAGGCAATCGATGTGGGGGGCGCCCGAAATTGGGAATAATTAGTTCTGCACACTATTGCAAACCCCAACGTTTAGTAGTAGTTTAGTCGCTCAATCAAATTATGTCAATTTAAAAACGAGCACTATGATTAAGATGCAAGTAATCGGAAATTTGGGAAAGGACTGTGTAGTGAACACCGTCAATGGAAAAAGTGTGATCAATTTTACTGTGGCGCACACCGAAAAGTATCGGGACAGTCAGGGTAACCAGCAAGAGAAGACCACTTGGGTCGACTGTGCGTACTGGACCGATCGCACGGCTGTTTCTCAGTATTTGGTAAAAGGAAAGCAGGTGTATGTCGAGGGGCAACCCGAGGCCAGATCGTTTCAGCGAAATGACGGCACACCCGGTTCCTCGCTTTCATTGCGGGTAAAGGACATTCAGTTATTGGGTGGCCGTGGTGAATCGGTCGGTGGAGGCAATTTTCAAGCTGCTGCAGCTGCCGCTGCCGGGGCAGGCCCCACCGGAGGCTCCGAAGACTCGGACGATCTCCCGTTCTGATCACGTATGCTTACGTACGAATTCTCTTCCATGCCCCGGTGGTACCACTGGGGCATTTTTATTTGTTTCTTTGCACCATGAGCCACACCCTTTTTTCTTACCCTCATATCAAGGCGTTTACCGAGTCTGTTTTTCTAAAGATGGGGTGCTCGGCTGTACACGCCACTATGGCGGCCGAGGCGTTAGTGTCAGCCGACCTAAGGGGTATCGATTCTCATGGAGTGGCCAGACTTAGCGGTTATATTCGGCTATGGGAGATCGGTCGCATCAATGCCACTCCCTCCATACGTGTCGTGCATCAAACGGCCTCAACGGCAGTGCTTGACGGAGACAGCGGACTTGGGTTGGTAGTGGCGCAGGAGGCCATGCAAATAGCCATAGAAAAAGCAAAACAAGTGGGCACCGGGTGGGTGAGCGTGCAAAACAGCAATCACTTTGGAATTGCCGGCTATCATGCCATGCTGGCTCTGCAACATGATATGATCGGTATGGCTATGACCAATGCCAGTCCACTGGTGGCTCCTACTTTTTCTTCCGATAAGATGCTAGGAACAAATCCTATTGCAGTGGCAGCACCGGCCGGAGAGCAGCCACCTTTTGTGGCTGATATGGCCACCACTACGGCCGCCAACGGAAAACTGGAGATCTTGCAGCGAAAGGAAATGGATACGCCAACTGGGTGGGTGCAAGACAGCCAGGGAAATCCTTCAACGGATGCGCATATTTTAAAAAAGGGGGGAGCCCTTTTGCCTTTGGGTACCGATTCAGAGCATGGCTCTCACAAGGGATATGCTTTGGGTGCTATGGTGGATCTTTTTTCGGCTTTATTGAGTGGCGCCAATTATGCGCCTTGGGTGCCGCCATTTCCGGCCTATGTTCCGATGCCGGATCGCCAGCCCGGCAAAGGTATCGGTCATTTTTTAGGAGCTCTTCGCATCGATGCTTTTCGAACGGCCAATGACTTTAAGCGATCTATGGATGATTGGATCGGGGGCTTTAGAGCAGCTAATCCCACGCGTGGACAAGAAAAAGTTTTGGTACCGGGCGATCCGGAACGCTTAGCTCACCAACATCGTCTTGAACACGGAATTCCCGTGGAGGACATTGTCGTAAAGGATCTGCAACGGGTGGCCGATCAGTTCTCTATTTCTCTGTGAGATTTGATTAGATGATCAGCAATGAGTCTCCGTAACTAAAGAAGCGATATTTATCCTTGATGGCTTTTTTATAAGCCTCCATGGCAAGTTCGTATCCTGCAAAAGCACAGGTCATGATCAATAAACTGGTCTTGGGCAAATGAAAATTGGTTACCAGCGAATCGGCAATATTAAAATCGTAAGGAGGGTGTATGAACATGTTGGTCCATCCTTCGGAGGGCTTCAGTAATTTTTGTGCCGTAAAGGAAGATTCCATAGCGCGCATGGTGGTGGTGCCGATGGAGCAAACACGGTGACCATATTCTTTGGCTCTGTTAACGATCTTGCAAGCCGTGTCGTCTATATTGTAATACTCGGCATCCATCTTGTGTTTGCTGAGATCCTCTACCTCAATAGGTCGAAAAGTACCAAGCCCGGTATGTAGGGTAACCTCTGCAAATCGAATCCCTTTTATCTCTAATCTTTTGATCAGCTCGCGGCTAAAGTGAAGTCCTGCGGTAGGAGCTGCCACGGCACCTTCATGCTTGGCATATACCGTTTGATACCGCTCTTTGTCCTCTTCTTCGGGCTTGCGTTTGATGTATTTAGGCAGCGGGGTCTCTCCTAACTTTTCTAGTTGTGCGCGAAAACTCTCCTCATCACCTTCCCATAAAAAACGAATGGTTCGGCCACGGCTGGTAGTGTTGTCGATCACTTCGGCAACCAGGTCTTCGTTATCTCCGAAATAAAGTTTATTACCTACTCTTATCTTGCGAGCCGGGTCTACGATCACATCCCACAAACGATTGGGCTTATTGAGTTCTCGCAGTAAAAAAACTTCGATCTTGGCTCCGGTCTTTTCTTTACGACCATACATGCGGGCCGGAAATACTTTGGTGTTGTTGACCACAAAGCAGTCTTTGTCATCAAAGTAGTCGATAATATCCTTAAAGTGTTTGTTTTCGATAACGCCGGTGTGACGGTGCACTACCATCATGCGGGCATCCTCTCTTTTTTTGGCGGGATGCTGGGCAATCAGATTGAGTGGCAGATCGAAACGAAATTGCGAAAGCTTCATGCATGTGGATTTAGATGGAAGTCTTGCAAACGCATCCCGGGCAAAAAGCCACGTGTTGAAGAGAACCTCACCGGCCTTACGGCGCCGGGTTGGGTAAGCATGACCGCTTTATAGGCGTGCGAAATTACAAAAAAATAGCCCTTTACCTTATTTTTTTATGGGTTAAAAAAACGGGCTAGAATTTCAAATGACGAACAGTTTGTCCGCCATTTATCAGCTGTTTTAGTGAATCGATGCCGATTTTAAGGTGATTTTCTACATATTGAGCAGTAACCGCCTTATCGCTTTCTTCGGTTTTAACACCCTCCGGGATCATGGGTTGGTCACTGACCAGCAACAATGCCCCGGTAGGTATCTTGTTGTAAAACCCAACTGTAAAGATCGTGGCGGTCTCCATGTCTATGGCATAAGCCCTGATCTTTTGCAGGTATTCCTTAAAGGGTTCATCATGCTCCCAAACCCTGCGGTTGGTCGTATAAACAGTGCCGGTCCAGTAGTCCACTTCGTATTCGCGAATGGTAGTGGAAACTGCTTTTTGAAGTGCGAAAGCGGGAAGGGCCGGCACCTCGGTCGGGAAATAGTCATTGGAGGTACCCTCTCCGCGAATGGCGGCGATCGGTAAGATCAGGTCTCCCAATTTGTTTCTCTTTTTAAGGCCTCCGCATTTACCCAAGAATAGTACGGCTTTGGGTTCGATGGCTGTAATCAGGTCCATGATAGTGGCAGCGGTCGGACTACCCATTCCAAAGTTAATGATGGTGATATCGCCTGCCGTGGCACATTGCATGGGGCGATCGGTGCCCATGATTGCTACGTTGTTCCACTGCGCAAAGAGTTTTACGTAGTTGCTAAAATTGGTCAACAAGATATACTTGCCAAATTGATCCAGCTTTTCTCCGGTGTAGCGAGGCAGCCAATTTTCTACGATCTCTACTTTGGACTTCATATCGCAAATTTAATCATTTAGATTTGAACCATGATAGCGCTGCAATATCCTGATGTCACTCCCAAAACCAGAGACGGGGTCAGCCATAAAGAGGTGTTCGACCCTGTTAGAAAGCGTTGGGTACGTCTTTCACCAGAGGAGTGGGTCAGACAGCAGTTCATTCTGTTGCTCACGACTACACATGGGTATCCGCTTTCTTTAATGGCGGTGGAGCAATCGCTATTGCTGGGAGACCTACACCAAAGAGCAGACTTGCTTGTCTACGACCGTTCACAACTACCCTTGATGATGGTCGAGTGCAAAGCCGAGACAGTCGTCCTAAGCCAAATGGTATTGGATCAGATCTTGCGCTACAATATGAGCATACCGGTTCGATATCTGCTAATTACCAACGGGACACAGTGTATGGGTTGGGAGCGTGATGGGCTCTCCATGCAGGCCTTAAGAAAAATCCCCGACTTTATCGTTTAATACGCTGGCAATAGAAAAGTTCTCCGGCTATTTTGACCGGTATAAATCTTTTCTATGAAAACATCAATATTAGTTGCAGGCTGTTGTCTGCTCTTAGCCTCTTGTCAAAAGTCCACTGATCATACTTCGCTCGCCACACCCCCTGAAAAATTAGTGCCGATCGATTCCATCAATCAATTTATTGCTATTCAGATTAAGCAAACGGGGCAATTCGAGTGGAAGACCGCTTCCGACAGATTGCTATGGAGCGCGCTGGCATCTTCGGGCCATGTCGTGTCATTGGGTTATTGGGTGGAGGATGAGATAGGGTTAAAGAACTATTCTATACAAAGGCAAACGGTGCGAGATCTATTATTGGATAAGCTATATCACTTGGAAAAGCAAAAAGATCCTTTGGTTGATCGTCAAGCATTGGAGTTATGGCCCGAAACCATTTTGCCTTTGCTAAATGTTCGTATATCCTGTTTCGAGACCATGGTAGCCCTTCGCAATGACCCCCTGGTGCGTTACCTGGAGCCCATGGATTATGAGACGCATTTGTATCGCGATCTGTCGGCGAGACAAAGTGGCTGCACAAGAAATACTCCGGACGGTTCGCTGGTAGCGGGGGTAGACTATGGGGTGGTTAGCACCTTTGCAAAAGCTTCCTGGAACTATCCCTATCATGGTCTGTTGGACGTATGGCGTACAGTATCGGGTTCGGGGGTCACTGTTTTTTTGATCGATACGGGAATTAGCTACGAGCAAGAAAACCTGGGTTCACAGTTTAACCAAGGGTTCTCTCAAAAAAGAAGACTCGAAAGGGTGGTAACCCTTCCCAGAAAACAGCTTTTTGGATTTATCAATGTGGGCCCTGTTGAGACACCGGAAGATCGCTGCGGTCATGGTACTGCCATGGCGGGGGTACTGGCAGCACCCAGGGGTATTGATGGCAATGCGGTTGGTGTAGCTTATAATGTCAATTTGATCTCTTGCCGCGCGGCAGAGGATGTTTTTATTGATGAGGCGCGCGAATTGCGTGGTGTCAGCGATGCTTTTGTGCAAGCCGCAAACCGCACCGATGTCAAGATCATCAGTATGAGTATGGGTCGTATTACCGTTAGCTCACAATTACGCGATGCGATCTTGTTTGCCCGTTCAAGAGGAAAACTCATCTTTTGTGCTGCCGGCACATCATTGCCTTTTACAGCAGCCTGGTCGGGGGTTATTTTTCCGGCTTCTATGAAGGAGGTACAAGCGGTAACCGGAGTTAAAACCTCCGGCATTGTCGAAGCCTGCGCTGATTGTCATAGCGGACCTGAAGTGGATTTTGTGGTGGTCATGGAGAGGGCCTCCGATAAAAGACATCCCTTGACCGTTTCTGATAGTGGAGATGAGCCCTCTACTGTTGGCGGGTCCTCGGTGGCAACAGCGACCATGGCAGGTATGGCCGCACTGGTATGGAGCAAATACCCATGGTGGACTGCCACCGAATTGCTACATAAGTTGCAACAGCATAGTAGTTACTATCCCGGCAGACATCATCGCTTTGGGTGGGGACTATTTCAGCCGGCGCTGGCTGTCAATTGATCGTTACCTAAGCGCAGAGGTAAGGTCAAATAAAAAAGCTGTCTCTGCAAAGAGACAGCTTTGTATAGGTAAGCTCCTATGGTATCAAGGAAAGATGCCTAACTCGGCGTAGATGGTAGCTACTTTATTGATAGCAACCACATAGGCGGCAGTACGCATATCGGGAATAGCCGGATTTTCTTTCCAGGTATTCATGATCTCATGCGTAGCCGTAATCATGGTCTCCTCAAGACCACTGTATACCAGATCTACTTCGTCTGGACCATGCATGATCATTTCCTTTGCCTTACTATCCGCTTGTTTTCCGCTTAGTTGTTCTATTTGTTTCAAGATGGTCGTGTTTACGTTTTCGGTAAAACGCTTTTCCATACGACCATATCGTACATGACTTAGATTTTTGAGCCATTCAAAATAAGAAACGGTAACACCGCCGGCATTGAGATACATGTCGGGGATCACGATCACCCCTTTTTGCTCAAATACCTCATCGGCCTCGGGAGTGAGCGGGCCATTGGCACCCTCTCCGATGATCTTTGCTTTGATACGGGGGGCATTGTCTCCGTTAATTACATTTTCGAGTGCGGCGGGAATCAAGATATCACAATCGGCTTCCAACGCATCGAAGGAATTTTCTACATTGGTGGCACCAGGATAATTCAGAATAGACCCCGTTTTTTTACGATGCTGAAAAACGGCATCTACATCAAGTCCTTTATCACTCAAAATCGCGCCCTCATACTCGGCCAGTCCCACAATCTTGGCACCAGCTTGTTCAAAGAAACGGGCGGCCCAGTAACCAACATTACCAAGTCCTTGTACGACCACTCTTTTACCTTCTATTCCTACCGGAAGTCCCAGTTTTTTCATCTGGTCGGGCAGGTTACATACCTCTCGCGTCCCATAAAAAACTCCTAGTCCGGTGGCTTCGCGTCTACCTCTTACACCACCTTGCGTTACGGGTTTTCCGGTTACACAACCAGCCGCATCCACTTCGCCGGGCCGCATGGAAACATAAGTATCCAAGATCCAAGACATTTCTCTTTCTCCGGTTCCGTAGTCAGGAGCCGGCACATCGGTACCGGGTCCAATAAAATTCTTTTTGATCAACTCTGAGGTATAGCGGCGGGTAATTCGCTCTAGTTCGCTAACAGAATATTTTTTGGGATCGATCTTGATGCCGCCTTTTCCACCTCCAAAGGGAACATTCACAATAGTGCATTTGTAGGTCATTAGTGCCGCCAGTGCCATTACCTCATCTTGATTTACCTCTGCGGCAAAGCGGATCCCACCTTTGCAAGGGGTCTTGTGATGAGAATGTTGCACCCGGTAGGCCTCAATTACCTCGATATTGCCATTATCTCTTTTAATGGGAAACCGAAGTTGCAACACAGAGTTGCACTGCCGGATCTGGTTTAGCAGCCCACTGTCCCATTTGGTAAACTTGGCGGCCTTGTCGAAGCTTTTTTCTACGGCTCCAAAAAAACTGTAGTGTTTGTCAGACATAATTCAAAGTTTAAACATTAGCAATCGTATCGAAAGAAGTCGGTTTATTCTTTTTCTAATCTTGACATTTTTCTATCGAGTCGAACCAGGTAAAGCAGTAACCCGCCCAAAATGGTGAGCATGACCGCTATCACTACATAGATCCTTCCTTCGCTTCGCATCAGGTCGGCCATGGGGGTGGCTGCGGATTGCGCCAACACGGGCATCATTGAAAGGAGCAGCATTAAAAAAAAGCAGACAATTCCCATTATTGTTTTCATAAAAAGATTTTTTTATCGGCAAGCAATTGCAGTCTGATCTTTATTGTAGCGATCCACACACCCAGTAACGTCCAGCCGATCACGGCAGGGTAAAAAACAATACGCATCGAAGAGCTGATGTCGTTTTTGACATCCAGGGCAGGATTGCCATCGTTTCCTGGATGCAGACTGGGTAAGAGGCGGGGTAAGATCCAAATAGCGGGAAACAAGATCGCGTAGGCAAAAATATTGTAGACGGCACTGATGCGAGCCCGTTTATCGATATCGGCAATGGCGTCTCGCAAGATCAGGTAAGCGCTGTACACCAACAAAGCAATGGCAGCACCGATCAATTTAGGATCGCGGGCAATGGTACTAAAGGAGTTGATGAGCGGTTTGTTGGGATCGGCCCACGTGTAAGATGCCCAGATGGCACCCGTGGCATATCCCAGTAATCCCATTACCATGGCCACTACCGCAAAGCTTCTGGCGTAGATGTCGTGTATCAATTGAAGACCGCGCAGATATTTTACGGAGTAGACGACCGATACGGTAAAGAGTATCATCATGCAAAACCACATGCATACATGAAAGTAAAGATTGCGTATGGTCTCTTGAAGCAAGGGAAGGGCAGGGACCGGACCCAGTAATCCGGCTACTATGGTGTAGACAAGCAAAAGAACCGACAATATTTTCCACCAGGGCTTCTTCATGCGATCGGAGTTGCAAAATTACGGAGAAGGGGTCGTAAACACATTATCCATTATTAATCTTTCCATAAAAATGGAAAAAGGATAATGGCCATAAGGACGATCAGTGCATCCAAGGCCACGAGTAGCCCTACAGCCGACCACGTTATGTTCAGCAGCGGACTAAAAGTGGCGCTGGTGAGTCGCATGAGCAAGACAAGTTGGGGGATGATAACCGGAAATCCCAGTAGGGCCATGATGGCGGCATTTTGCTGCGCTTTAGCTGCGATCGCGGCCAGAAAGCTAAAAACCAAGCTCAAGCTAATACCACCCAGCAACACAAGACCCATAAACGGTAGGGCTTGTTGCATGGGATTGCCCAGCAAAAAAGTAAATAGCAATAAGCTGATACCACTCATAAGTACCATCAGCAATGCGTTAAAAAGCAGCTTGGCTACTAAGAATTCGCTGGCATTGTTCAGCGTGTAAAAGTATAACATTCGGCCCCGACTTTCTTGTAAAAAACTTTTGGCAACGGCATTGATGCAAATAAAAAGCAGGTTGACCCAAAAGAGTCCATTCCAGATAGTCGCCTCCGGCTGATCGATGGCCATAAACAACACGAAGAGAGTAGTGCCGATGTATAATAGCAATCCGTAAAAGCTGTACTGCTGCCGGGTTTCCAGCAAGAGTTCTTTAGCAAGCAATGCGCGAATACGTTTCATGCGTTACAGATCTGTCGATTGCGAATAACATTGGCGGCAGCGGGGCTCGTAACTGTCGGTAGCGCCTAACAAAACCTGGTCTTCTCCCGCCGCTATTCGGTAAGAGTAATTGGCCATGGCTCCGCAGCGTACGCAAATGGCATGAAGTTTGGTAACATGATCGGCCTTGGCCATCAGCAGCGGGATGGGCCCAAAGGGATTGCCTGCAAAATCCATATCAAGTCCGGCTACTATAACCCGAATGCCTTGGGTAGCCAGTTGTTCACAGATATCGGCAATGCTATTGTCAAAAAATTGCGCCTCATCCACCCCGATAACTTCTACGTCTTTTGCCATGGACAGAATTTCCAAAGGGTTTTGTATGGGCATAGATATAAAGGAGTTGGTGTCGTGCGAGACGATCTTCTCTTTTGCGTAACGGGTATCGATAACCGGTTTTACCACCAACAAGCGCTGGTTGGCGATCCGCACACGCTTTAATCTTCTGATCAGCTCTTCGGTCTTTCCGCTAAACATCGAGCCGCAGATCACTTCGATACTCCCTCTGGCTATACCCCTTGTGTTGGGTTCAATAAACATGGTCGGGTATGATATTTGGTGGTGGTAACGTAACTTTAAAAAACTATTCAAAGATACTGGAATGGATCGAATTGACTTTTTAATCAAAACACTTGTACAGCAATTTCAGCAAAAGGAATCTCCTGCTGTTCTTTTGCAAACGGTGGCTCAGTTACAGACAGCATTGACGGTCGCTCATAGTGGTCAGTCCTTGCATTTGGGAACAGCCAAGATCGCCGTAATGATGCCGATGGGCAATCAAGTTGTGGCGGAGCCCCCCACCATCAATGAGCAGATAGTCAATACGCAGCCGGTGTTAGCCGATACGCTAAGCAAAGAGCCAATACGCGAGTTAAAAAAGGCCATAGGGATCAATGACAGGTTCTTGTTGATACAAGAACTTTTTGAAGGCGATGAGAAAAAATTTGAGCAAGCCATCAAAGCGCTGGATGCTTTTACTATTTTGGCAGAGGCCTCCTTTTGGATGGACAAAGAGATCAAGGCCAAACCCGGATACCAAAAAGATAGTCCGGCGGCTGTGTTGCTAGATCAATTGGTCAGTAGACGATTTTCCTGAATGTAAGATAGAATGGTGCGGGTAGCGCCGGCCTGTTGTTGTACGTAAGAACCGGCTGCTTGCCCAGCTTGTCTGCAGCGATGCATATCGGTGAGCAGGTCGATCAATATTTTTTGCAGGGAGTGATGGTGCGTTGGGGATTCGAACGAAAAAGCAGCCCCCTGCAAAAGTAGTGCCAGTGCCTCTGCATGTTTTTTATGGTATGGTCCAAAGACTAAAGGGATAGCGTACACCGCTGCCTCCAGCGTGTTATGAATACCAGCTTTGTGTAGCCCGCCGCCAACATAGGCGATGGTGGCGTAACGGTATAGCCGAGAGAGCATCCCGTAATTGTCCATGATCAATACCCGAGGTGCGGGTCGATCGTTTTTCCACTCGCTGTAAAGAAGGGCATCATCAAATAGTTCTTTTACAGAGGCCACATGAGCGGTCGATATTTCGTGCGGTGCAATGATCAATTTTAGCGAAGACAATTGCGGATGCTGCAGTGCCGCTTGTAATACTTTTTCGTCTTCCGGCCAAGTGCTGCCTGCGACCAGTAATGGTTGTTGCATGGCAAATTCACGGATACCCTCTATGGGTTGTGCGTGTGAGGCAATTTTCAATACTCTATCAAAACGGGTATCTCCCGCTATAGAACTTATGGGGCCAAGACCCAGCCGCTCCACTAGTCGCAAAGAAGATTCGTTCTGCAAAAAAAGATGGCGAAAGCGCCCCAACATTTTTTGGGACAATCCTCCGTACCATTTAAAAAAATGCATGTCTTCTCGAAAGAGCGCAGAGACCAGTAGCAATGGGATCTTTTGATAGCAGATCTTCTTGAGATAAAAGAACCAGAGTTCATACTTTACAAAGATCACCAGTGCCGGGTGGGTATACGAAAGAAACTCTTTGGCCGTGCGTGGCCCATCGAGCGGCAGATAGCAGACCCAGTCGGCTCCCTGGTAATTTTTTTGTACCTCATAACCAGAGGGAGAAAAAAAAGTGAGCAAGATCTTGTAATGAGGGTACCCGCTACGAAGGCCTTCCAGCAAGGGCCGCCCTTGTTCAAACTCGCCCATTGATGCGCAATGCATCCAAATGACCTTATCGGAGTGGCGAATCTGCTGTTGCAAGTAGAGTAGGACCCCTTTTCGTCCTTTTCTCCAAAGACGTGCTTTGTTGTAAAAGGGAGAGGCAGCCAGCGTGCTCAGGCGAAACAAACCGAGAAAAATGTGATAAAGCAGTACTTGCAAATACAAAATTTTATCGGTTGTAAAGGTAGTGTCATTGGGTCTAATGCGCTGCTATTTCACTAATTTTGTTACTCGTTTTACTCAGACAATATTTTTTATGCGCCCCTTGCAAATGGTAGATACCAAAACCCAGTACTTGCACATCAAAAAAGAGGTGGACCAAGCTGTTGCTGAAGTTTTGGACGCTGCGGCCTACATAAATGGTCCTGCCGTACGCGATTTTGCGGCGCAGTTAGCCACTTACTTATCGGTCAAGCATGTGATTCCCTGTGCCAACGGCACCGATGCTTTGCAGATTGCATTGATGGCCCTAGACCTTAAGCCGGGCGATGAGGTTGTTACTCCCTCCTTTACGTATATCGCTACCACAGAGGTGATAGCGCTGCTTCGGTTAAGGCCTGTATTTGTAGAGGTAGACTCGGTTCACTTTTGCATGGATCCCCTGGCGTTAGAAAAAGCTATCACGCCCCGCACAAAAGCCATTGTGCCGGTGCATTTGTACGGACAAGCCGCTCCTATGAAAGAGATCTTGGAAATAGCCCAGCGGTATGGCATTTCCATTGTAGAAGATAACGCACAGGCCATTGGTTGTGATTATTATTTCACTCAGTCAGAAAAAAAGAAGACCGGTACCATGGGCTCTATTGGCTGTACCTCATTTTATCCCTCTAAGAATTTGGGGGCCTTTGGGGATGGGGGCGCGCTTTTTACCAATGATGATGAGTTGGCATCCCGTATTCAGATGATCGCCAATCATGGTCAAAGCAAGCGATATTATCATGATGTAGTGGGATGTAACAGTCGCCTCGATACTATACAAGCCGCCATTCTTTCTATCAAGCTTAGGTATCTCGATCAATATAATGCCGCCAGGCAAAGGGCCGCCGATTTCTATGACCGCGCCTTTTCGGGATGTGCTCACTTGATGACCCCGTACAGGGCAGCCTATGGCACGCATGTCTTTCATCAGTATACGCTGCGAGTTACCAATGGGCAACGTGATGCGCTGGCCAGTTTTCTCTCTACCAGACAGATCCCCTGCATGATCTATTATCCAGTGCCCGGGCATCGTCAAAAAATGTTCGATTCATTTCAATCGGCTGTGGTCGACCTGCCGGTTACCGATCTATTGACAGAGCAGGTGATCTCGTTACCCATTCATACCGAGCTTGACCAAGAGCAGCTGGGCTATATTGCAAACGGGGTCTTGGATTTCTTTAAATAACAAGCGCCATGCCCCATGCCTTGACAGAGACACTCACGCAACGCCACTCCGCTATTGCGGTACTTGGGTTGGGCTATACGGGATGGCCATTGGCGCTCGCCCTTAGCGATCATTTTAACGTAGTGGGCTTTGATACTAACCCGCATCGAATAGCGCTATTGCAAGAGCAAGCAGGGTTAGCAACTGCTACGGCAGCATCGACTTTTTCTTCGTCTTTGCGGCTATCCTCTTCGGTGAGTATTCTTGCGAATTGCGCTTGTTTTATCATTGCCGTTCCCACTCCTGTAACGGATACGAACGAGCCCGATCTTAGTCACGTAACATCGGCGTTGTTATCGGTGGCCTCTGTACTCAAAAGAGGTGATTTGGTAATTGTGGAGAGCACCGTTTATCCCGGTTGTACCGAGGAGTATTGCAAACCCTTGCTCGAAGACCAAACCGGGTTGCGTGCGGGAGTAGATTTTGGCATTGGATATTCTCCTGAAAGGATCAACCCAGGAGATACCGTTCACACACTCTCAACGGTCACTAAATTGGTAGCAGCCTTGCACGATGACTGGATAGATGACGTAAGGTTTATCTACGAAAAGATCATTACAGCAGGGGTATTTGTATGTTCTTCCGTCAAAGTTGCCGAAGCCGCAAAGATGACCGAGAACATCCAACGCGATGTGAATATTGCCCTCATGAATCAGCTGGCCGAACTATACGAACGTATGCAGATTTCCAGCGGCGATGTTTGGAAGGCAGCAGCTACAAAATGGAACTTTCTTTCGTTTCGCCCGGGTCTTGCCGGTGGACATTGTATTAGTGTGGATCCTTATTATTTGTTACACCGATCTCAAGCGTTTTCTTTTTCTCCTACCCTTATCGCAGAGGCGCGACGGGTCAATGAGGAGGTAAAGACCCGTATCTTACACCGGCTGCTCGATCACTTGCAACAACACTCGATCGCGTATAGCAAAGCTCATATTCTGATAAAAGGGGTCACGTTCAAAGCAAACGTAGCCGATGTACGAAATTCAAAGATCATTTTGGTGGCTCGCGAGCTGATGGACCTGGGTTGCCAAGTGGCACTTAGCGATCCGCTGGCAGACCCGGTGGCCTTGCAAAGCGAGTATGGACTTTCGCTGGTAAAGAGCGAAGAGGATAATTATGATATCGTGGTCATGGCAGCCGATCATGCCGAGTATTATTTGCTGGGAGAAGATTATTTTTGCGAGCGTAGCCACAGTAACGCACTTATCGCCGATCTGTCTGGCATTTTTCGAAACATCATTTCACAACGAAACTACTGGACGCTCTAATATGCCTTTTATAAAAACCGAACTTCCTGACCTAACAATTTTTGAGCCGCAGATTCACGGCGATTCGCGCGGTTATTTTTTTGAGTCCTATAACGAGTCGGTCTTTCACCAGGCAGGCATTACCATGCGTTGGGTGCAAGACAACCAATCATCCTCTCAGCATGGGGTTATTCGGGGATTGCATTTTCAGACACCTCCCTTTGCACAAACAAAACTGGTTCGCGTGCTAAGCGGTAGCATCTTGGATGTGGCCGTCGATATCCGTAAGGGATCTCCCTGTTATGGTCGGTGTTTTAGTATCGAGTTATCGGCTGAGAACAAAAAGCAGTTGCTGGTGCCCAAGGGATTTGCCCATGGCTTTAGTGTGCTTAGTGAAAAAGCAGAGGTGCTTTACAAGTGCGATGACTTTTATAACCGATCGAGTGAGCAGGGAATTTTATTTTCAGATCCCGATCTGGCCATCGATTGGAAGATCTCTTTCGATCTTGCGCTGGTATCAGAAAAAGACAAGGTGTTGCCATTGCTAAAAGAGCTGGATTCTCCTTTTGTGTACAGCGTTAGCTGAAAATTATTGTATGGATACAACCGGGCTCTCTTCTAAAAAACCCAAACTGTTGGTCACCGGCGCTAACGGACAATTGGGAAAGGAACTTCGTCAGTTGGAAAAGCACTGGCCTCAGTTTGATTTTTTGTTTTTATCAAGAGAGGACCTGCCTATCCATCACTTTGAGCTGGTGCGCCAGTTCTTTGCTGCAGAAAAGCCCGATTTTCTCATCAACTGCGCTGCCTATACCGCCGTAGACAAAGCCGAATCCGAAAAAGAGTTAGCCCATCAGATCAATGCCGAGGCGGTAGGGGTGCTTGCCGCCATCTGTCACGAGCGGCAATGTCGGTTTATCCATATTTCTACCGACTATGTTTTTGATGGCAGCGGCCATCACCCTTATACTGAAAACGATCCTTGTTCTCCTCAGTCTGTGTATGGGGCCTCCAAATACCAGGGCGAACAGTTGGCCATGCAATTCGATCCCTCTTGTATCATTATCAGGACCTCTTGGGTATATTCCTCTTTTGGTAAGAATTTTGTCAAAACTATCTTGCGGTTGTTGCAAGAGAAGCCCTCGTTATCGGTGGTGAACGACCAGTTTGGATCTCCGACCTATGCTGCCGACCTGGCGGAGGCCCTACTATCAATAATCGATGCAAAAAATTGGAAGCCAGGAGTCTACCATTATAGCAATTCCGGGAGTATCAGTTGGTACCAGTTTGCCCTGGCCATTGCTGAACTGCAGCATTCCAAGGTCCCCATTACAGGTATTGGCACCGATCAATATCCTACCGCCGCTCGTCGGCCCGCCTACTCGGTGCTCGATAAGACCAAGATCGTTTCTGCCTTTGGGATTCCCATTAAAGATTGGAAAGAGAGTTTAGCGCGTTGTCTGTCTTTTTGTACATTCAGTGCCTAAATCAATATCATGTCTGCACATGCCAGAAGAGAATTCTTTAAGAGAACAGGTCTGCTCTCTGCTACGGGTCTGTTAATGGGGGTTCATCCCTCGGCAGCCTTAGAAAATATTTTTCGCAAGACCACCGGGTTATCCGATGAGGAACTGGTTACCGATGAGGATTTCTGGTATCAGATTCAACAGTCATTTACCGTGTCGCCGGGGCTTATCAATTTAAACAATGGTGGAGTCTCTCCCGCACCTCGCACGGTACAGGATGCCATGAAGCGATATTATGATTACAGCAATGAGAGCCCTTCTTATTACATGTGGCGCATTCTCGATCAGGGTCGAGAGCCTTTAAGGCAACAGTTGGCTCGGCTGGCGGGCTGTAGCGCAGACGAAATTGCCATCAATCGTAATTCATCGGAGGGGTTGGAGACCGTAATTTTTGGAATGACCCTCTCTTCGGGTGATGAGGTGGTGGCTTCTAGACAAGACTACCCCAACATGATCCATGCCTGGAATCAGCGTGTAATTAGAAACGGGATCAAGATGGTCTGGGTCAATTTGGAGTTGCCTTCTGAGGATGAGGATTATTTGGTTCGTCAATATGTCAATGCCTTTACAGAGAGGACCAAAGTGGTTCATCTGACCCATATCATCAACTGGAATGGGCAAGTATTACCGGTCAAGAAGATCGCCCGAGAGGCGCGTCGCCGCGGCATTGAGGTGATCGTTGATGGGGCACATAGCTTTGCTCATATCGATTTTTCTATCCCCGAGCTCGAAGCCGATTATTTTGCTACTAGTTTACACAAGTGGCTTTATGCACCCATTGGCAGTGGCATGCTCTATGTGCGCAAAGAAAAGATTGCCGGCATCTTTCCGTTATTTGCCAATGATTCACCCAAGAGCGATGACATTAGAAAGTTTGAAGTGCTGGGTACCCGTCCGTTCTTTATCGAGCAGGCCATTGGTAAGGCCATTGAGTTCAATGAAATGCTGGGCATTTCTCGCAAGCAAAAAAGATTGCACTATCTAAAGAATTATTGGATGGAAAAAGTGTGGAGTATGCCAGGCGTTCAATTGCATACTTCTATGGATCCTCGCTGGGGCTGTGCGATCGGTAATATGTCTGTGACCGGCAAAACGCCCCAAGAGCTAGACCGCTTCTTACTCGAGAAGTACAAGGTGCACACGGTTGCCATCCAGTGGGAAAATATCAATGGTATTCGGGTTACTCCCAATGTCTATACCACCACCAGACAGCTAGATCAATTTATTGCGGGGGTAAAGGCTTTTACCGAAAAGGCGTAGTTTGCAGCTGTCACGGGCAGGATTACTGCGCCCCTTTGGGGCTCAGTGATGCCGAGGGGGGGGAGGTCAACAAAAACCCTGCCCGCTGTCGCGGGCATATTTTTATGTCG
>JBJTWT010000069.1:0-8268 GCA_046081865.1 Sphingomonadales bacterium | reverse complement strand
CGAGGGATCGACGGCCCGGTCTGTAGCGGTGCAAAGATAAGTAGTTTGTCTGTAGCCGCTACTTAGAGTAGCGGGGTTCTATTTCAGTTTATCGGTCGAAGTAGAATCGATGGTAAGCCCTTTTTGCAGGTCTTTTTGCAAAGAATCAATAGCGCCGATAACTTGTTTAACATGGTTATGTGGCAGATTACTTTGTTCCATGGCTACTTTGATCACCTCCAAATTTTGCCAATGATACTGTGCCAGTGCTTCGGTCATTTTAAAAACATATATTCTCTGCGCTGTAAAGCCGACGAGAAAAACAACCAATTAGGACAAGACAATAGTTCGAAGGATGCGAAAATAAGAATGTTGCATACGAGTTAACCTTTTAGCGTTTAGTTATTGAGCAAACTTTTGCGATATCCATATCCAAAATAGATCAGTAAACCTACAGCCATCCAGACGAAAAACCAACTCCAGCTTACGGGAGGGATCTCGATCATTAGGTAGGCGCAGGAGAGCACTCCCAAAACAGGAATCAAAGAAAGTTCCCTTACAAAAGAAAGAACGGCCATAGCAACACAGATAGAAAAATAAACAATGAACAACAATTCTTGGTAATCCTCGCTAAGCACATTAGAAAATGCGGCGATCAAACGGTCGCTGGTAAAATAGAAGAAAAGAATGACAAGCAGCGAAACCCAGATCTTTCCATTGATATAAGGCAAGTTAAATTGCCCCGGAGTTTTTTCGATGCGAGGCAATAAAAGTACACCACCGGAAACCAAAACAAAGGCAAACAGGGTACCGATGCTGGTAAGGTCGGTCACCAATCCGCTTTGTAAGAACAGGGCCCCCACTCCAACGATCACACCTGTTAAAATGGTCGCAAACCCAGGTGTTTGATAGCGGGCGTTGACCTTGCCAAAACGACGAGGCAGCAGTCCATCTCTACTCATACTCATCCAGATCCGTGGCTGCCCGATCTGAAATACTAAAAGTACAGACGTTGTGGCCACTACCGCACTTATCGATACTATATGCTCGATAAAGGGAGCCCGCTTTTCGAAAACAAAGGCCAGTGGATCGCTAACCCCCTTAAAGAGTTGATAATTTTCCATACCCGTTAGTACCAAGGCGATCAAGATATAGAGCACAGTGCAAATAAGGAGTGAATAGATCATTCCCCTTGGCATATCTCGTTGTGGGTTTTTACACTCCTCTGCGGTAGTAGAGATAGCATCAAAACCGATGTAGGCGTAAAAGACCGCTGATACACCTTTTAAGACCCCGGTAAAACCATTCGGCATAAAGGGGGTCCAATTATTGGTATCTACATAAAAGGCCCCTGCCCCGATCACAAATAAGATTACCAGTACCTTAAAGATGACCATAGCATTGGCTGATTTTTTGCTTTGACTAATACCTACATAAGCCAGCCAGGTGATGAGCGCTACGATAATAAACGCAGGCAGATTAAAAAATACTTTTGTGCTACCAATTACGGGTGCTTGCTCGTACGCCTGCATGGCAAATTGATAAGAACGTAACTGCTGATCCTCTAGCACAATACCACTAGATAAGGCACTAGCGGCCTCTTGGTAGGCATGGGCAGCCGTAACGGGGTCTACCAACATCCAATTGGGCAACTCAATATGAAAGATATTTACCAACAAATTATTAAAATAACCACTCCAAGAAATGGCGACGACAATATTCCCGATGGCATATTCCAAGATAAGTGCCCATCCGATGATCCAGGCTACCACCTCGCCAAACGTAACATAAGAATAGGTATAGGCGCTGCCAGCTACCGGTACCCGGCTGGAAAATTCTGCATAACAAAGCGCAGAGAAGCCGCAGGTAACGGCCGTGATCACAAAAAGCAAGGATATGCCTGGTCCGCCATGAAAGGCAGCCCCGCCGATCGTAGAAAATACTCCGGCACCGATAACAGCTGCAATCCCTAAGAAGGTAAGATCTCGAACGCCAAGTACTTTTTTTAAGGATCCTCCTGCTTGACTGTTTTTTTCGTAATCAGCGCGGATGGATTCGATAGATTTTTTTCGAAATAGCGAGGATGACATAGTCGTGTATTAAAGTAAAGAATTAAACTTCTCGTTGAATCAGGTAGGACGCCAGGTCACGAAGTGGCGCTTTTCGGGCAGAAAGTACGGCCACTTGCTCTAAGCTATCCAATGCTTTTTCGAGTAATTGTTGTTTTAAGGAAAGTGCCCAACGGTCTACACCACAATTTCTATAAATGTCTAAAACTTGTTCAACTTTACTGGGAGAATTGGATTGTAAAAGATGCTGTAAAAGTTCCTTATCTGAGGGATTGGCGGTTTGTAACGCATGGATGAGCAGAAATGTTTTTTTATTGGCAAGGATATCGCCACCAAGCTGTTTTCCAAATTTATCGGGATCGCCAAAAGCATCCAGATAATCATCTTGCACTTGAAAGGCTAACCCCAGCTGCAAACCAAATGAGTACACCAAGTCTTGATTTCGTTGACCGGCGCCACCCACAATGGCTCCCATCTGCAATGCGCAAGCCAGCAACACCGATGTCTTTAGTTTGATCATTTCCAAATACTCATCGAGTTGCACCTCCTGACGTGTTTCAAAATCCATATCGAGTTGCTGTCCCTCACAGACCTCTGTGGCCGTACGGTTGAATAACTGTAGCAGCGCAGGCTGAAAGGCAATGCTCACCTCTCCCAGCCAGTGATAGGCTTTTATCATCATCACGTCTCCCGCCAGCAAAGCGGTATTGTCTCCATAACGGGCATGAACGGTCTGCACTCCCCTGCGCAACGGGGCTTTATCCATTATATCGTCATGGATAAGGGTAAAATTGTGAAATAGTTCAATGGCTGTTGCAGCAGACCAGGCATCGGGTCTTATCTCGTCAAAGAGTTCATTTCCCAGTAAGCAAAGCACCGGTCTTATACGCTTTCCACCGATCGTTAAAAAATAGTCGGTAGCCTCATACAAGCTGGCAGGACTTTTCGGAAATTGCTTTTCTGAAAATTGCCGATTAAAAAGACTCGAGAGTTCACTAAAGGAATGCATAGCCCAAAATAAGACTCATTTCTTGGTTTTGGGTAATTTAGTAGCTGATTTTTTATTCGCCAATTCGCCGGCTACGACCCATTCGTAGTCGAGCTGACGCTTGGTAAGATTGGCCGCGATCACTTTGATCCAAACTTTATCGCCCATTCGGAATTTTCTACCAGAACGCATTCCCGATAGACAATAATCGGTCTCTATATGTCTAAAATCATCGTAGTCGGATAATGAAACCACGCTTACCAGACCCTCGCATTTATGCTCGATCGTTTCGACCCAAAAACCAAAGTGCGCTACCCCGCTGATAATGCCTTCAAATTCTTCTCCCAGATAATTTTTCATATACTGTACTTGCTTGTACTTGTTGGCAGCCCTTTCGGCTTCCATGGCAGCTCTTTCGCGCTCACTGGTATGCTTACACTTCTCTTCTAGCTTTTTATCAGGTTGCGTGTTCTTTTGTAATACCTCCCACAAAATACGATGCGCCTGAATATCAGGATAGCGTCTAATGGGTGAGGTAAAGTGACAGTAATTTTCAAAACCCAGTCCATAGTGTCCTACGTTCTCTGCGGTATAGCGGGCCTTGGCCATGGTTCTGATACCGAGTTGCTCCAAGACATGTTGCTCGGGCTTTCCTTTTACATCTAATAATAACTGGTTAAAAGAGCGGGCAATGGCCTCCGGGCTGGAACGGTCAAAAGAATGTCCAAATTTCCTGGCAAAGTCTCCAAAGGGGATCAACCTTTCTTCGTCTGGATCTTCATGTATCCTGTAAGGGAAAGGGATGGGCTTATTATCGATTCGCTGACCGGCAATATAAGCAGCCACCGTACGATTGGCCAACAACATAAACTCCTCTATCAATTGATGCGACTCCTTACTTTCTTTTACCATAATTCCGATGGGGTCGCCTTTTTCGTTGAGTTTAAAGCGAACTTCTTGGGACGAGAAATTAATGGCCCCCTGCCTAAAACGCTCCTCCCTAAACAAGCGGGCCAGTTGATGTAGTTGTAAGATCTCTTTGGCATAAAGTCCGTTTTGCTCTTCGATGATGGCCTGTACTTCTTCGTAGGTAAACCGATGATCGGAAAATATAACGGTGCGACCCAGCCACTGCTCCTTGATCTGCCCTTGTGGGGTAATGGTAAAAATGGCCGAAAAGGTCAACTTCTCTTCATGCGGGCGCAGTGAGCATAGCACATTCGAAATATGCTCTGGCAGCATGGGATTGACACGGTCAGGCAAATACACCGAAGTAGCTCTGGCATAGGCTTCGTTATCGAGAGCGGTACGAGGTTCCACATAATGACTTACATCGGCTATGTGTACTCCGATCTCCAACCAGCCGTTTGGAAGTTGCTGAAACGAGATCGCATCATCAAAATCTTTGGCATCTACCGGATCGATGGTAAAAGTAAGCGTGGAGCGGCAATCTCTTCTGCGGGTAATCTCATCTTGGCCAATCAGTTCTGGTAACCGAGCTGATTCTTCGAGCGCCTCCTCGCTAAATGAAAGTGGAAACCCGGCTTCCAATAAGATCTCTTTCATGGCCGCATCATTCAGATCCTCTTCCCTCAAAATGGTAATGACCTCTCCTTGCGGACGTTTATCATCTCCATTGGCCCATTTGATCACTTTAGCCACTACCCTGTCTCCTTGCCGGGCACCTTGCAATAATTGCTTTGGAATAAAGATATCGGGCATCGGCTTTTCGGTTTCGGCTACCAAAAATGCAAACCCGTTACCCATTTGTAATTGTCCGATAAACTCGCTTCGCTTTCTCTTAATAATTTCTTTTACGACCCCTTGCATTCTGCCATTGGCCTTTCTCTCTTTGATGGCTACTTTTACTTGGTCGCCATGCAAGGCAGTATGCAGATCTCCGGGCCTCACCATAATATCGGTTTCAAGCTGATCGACCAACACATAGCCCATGCCCGAGCGCGTCAATTCGAGTGTACCCTTTAGCACCTGAGCCACGGATGATGGGTGATGCTTTCGCTGCTGATGCTGCTTTCTTTTACTGTTTTTTCTTCCCATATCAACTAAGCGGTCTTTCAAAATGTTCAATAAAATCAATGACAAGTCGGTCAAATACGACTTGTTCATCAAATAAAAACCGATGCTCTATCGGTAATACATACCAAGGCAAATTATCGATCTCCACATTGAATTTCTCTAAGCGAACGGCGTCTTTTTCGGTAGTGATGATAATTCGTTGAGAAGAAGGTATCCTTTCGAATTCCCTAACTATATCTTTAAAATCCTCGATACTAAAAATGTGGTGGTCTCGGAAGGTAAGTTGATGATAAGTGGCTGAGTGTTCCTCGATGTATTGTTTAAGTGGCCGAGGATTAGAGATGCCAGTAACCAACAAGATCTCCTCTTTTCCAGTAAAACCATAACGTTTCTTAGTAGTCAAGTGGTAAGGTATTCCGTAAACAAGTGTGGTAAAGAACAATGACTGCCCCTTTAGAGGGGAAAGCTCAGCGATTAGGGTGTTACGCTGTGTCTCTGTTAAGGTAGCGGGACATTTCGTAACGATCAATATATTGGCATCTTTGTAGCGACTTTTAAGATCGCGAAGATCTCCGGTGGGTAAGTAAAAATCACGGGTATAAAGATTGGCATAGTCGGTTAGTAAGATTGATAATCCGGCTTGTACAACGCGGTGTTGAAAAGCATCATCTAGTACAATTACCTCTGTTTCGGGGTGGTCATGCAATAGTTCCGGAATGGCCAGTAGTCTTTCCTCTCCTACTGCCACGGGAACATGCGGAAACTTTCTATGTAATGCCAACGGCTCATCGCCAATCTCCAGTGCCGTTGTTGCTTCGGTTGCCAGGGTATAGCCACGTGTCCTTCTACGGTAACCCCTGCTTAGTGTAGCCACCTTGTACTGGCGATGGAGTAAGCCCACGAGATATTCAACTAGGGGCGACTTTCCGGTACCTCCAATGGCCAGATTTCCGACGGTAATCAATGGCATTCCGAAAGAGGCCGATCGTAGCACCTTTTTATCGTAGAGCCAGTTACGGCAAAAAATGATCAGCCAATACAATAAAGAAAGGGGTAACAGGAAAATCCTGAAAGAACGGAGAAAAAAATGGTAGAACATTGGTTGACCACTAATTTACGAAGAAGCTAAAGACCGTGGTCCCATAATTTCGCTGCTGCTGGTAAAAGGGAAACTGACGGTAGTCATTTCGGGGGGTATGTTCCAACACAAACAATCCTCCTTTGGCCACTACCCCTTTTTTGAAAAGTCTTGTTGGCAACTCATCGATCGTGATAAGGGCATAAGGAGGGCCTGCAAAAATAAAATCAAAGGATTCGGTGCATTGATCAATGAATTTGAACACATCGGAGCGAATCACCTTACAGCCCTCCAATTGTAACGCATCAATGGTTTGACCGATAAATCGATACATGGCAGGATCTTTTTCTACGATGGTCAAATCGATCGCACCGCGAGAGGCCAGCTCATAACTGATACTGCCGGTTCCTCCAAAGAGATCGAGGGTTTTGATGGTTGAGAAGTCCAGTCGGTTTTGAAGCATATTAAACAAGCCCTCTTTGGCTATATCGGTAGTGGGACGGGTATGGGGCATATGTGGTGGCGGAGTAAATCGACGCCCACCATGCTCCCCTCCTATGATGCGCATAACAAAAGGTCGTTGATCGTAGTAAAATAATGGGCCGGAAATGGAAAATCGACAGGCAATGATGTTGCTTCGCGCAAGGTAAGGTTCTTAAAGTATTGCCACAGTTCTCGATAGAGCGCTGAATCTTTTTCGATCAGCCCAGTCAAAATAAGGGTTGCATCTGTTGGACTAACCAGCTGTGCCTCACATATCGATAACAGGTAGTATAGTACGTCAGCGGGGCTGGCATAGGGATAGGTTTGAAATAATTGTAGCCGGTTATTCTTTACTAACAAAACCCGAAAGGTCTCCATGCCTATATCCACCAAGATCTTACCGGCCGTATCGCTTTGCCGGGCATTGTCCAAAAGGATTTTTATGGCATGTCTGATCCTTGCGTTGGGGAAACGAGACCGACACCCATAAAATAAAGGTCCCGGCAAGGTATACCCTAATTGTAGCTGCCACTCCGCCATGGTCTCTGTCTTGAACACGGCCGAGCCGCTAAAAGGAAAAAGGGATTGATGCAAGGCCTGAAGCTTACTCTCTTCATAGTTTGCAACAGGAAGCATCGATAAATGGGCCATATCGAATGAGATCTCAACGGCAAAAGGGGTTGGCAATATTGTATCGATAAGGGCTATGAATTGATCAAATACCATCGGGTTCCACTCATTGATAGGTACATATCCCAGCGCTTGTAAGGACCCCTGCTGTCGCTCGCAAATGGCAAAAGAGGCATACCGATCTCCCATTTGCAGGGCAAGATTGCTATCTGTAGCGATGTTTCCGCTTGCCTGGTAAGTAAATAAAAGATGAAGGGGCGATGGCTTATCGAACGATTCCATTGATGCAATAATAGAGAAAATTTATTTATCGTAGGTTTGTCAAGTAACAATGTCCGATCCTTCAATCCCGTCTCTCCAGTTCGAAGATTCACGCAGGCAGGTCCTTCGCATGGCCCTGCCGATCAGTCTGGCAATCTTTATTCCCCAATTCAATTTTGTCATCAACAATATCTTTTTGGGCCATTACCTAAAAGATAGCTTGGCGTTGGCCGTAGCGGGTATTACTGGTGTCTATTACCTGATCTTTGCCGCCATTGGCTATGGTCTAAACAATGGGTTACAAACCCTCATTGCCCGAAGGGCGGGAGAAAATCGACCCCAAGAGATCGGAAAACTTTTTAGCCAGGGGGTTTGGATTGGGCTGATGTTGGCTGCCATCGGTATTCTTACCACTTATTTTATCACTCCCCATGTTTTTGGCTGGATTATTCAAGATAAACTGGTACTGCAAAAAGCCATTCACTTTTTACAGATCCGCATTTGGGGGCTGATCTTTTTGTATGTCTATCAACTACGCAATGCCTTGTTGGTAGGAACCAATCAAAGTCGATACCTGGTGGCAGGCACACTAGCAGAAACACTTTCTAATATAGCGCTAGACTACCTGTTCATTTTTGGTATAGCCGGCTTTCCGGAGCTAGGTTTTGACGGGGCAGCCTACGCTTCTGTGCTTTCGGAATTTATTGGCATGTTCGTGATCTACTTGGTCATTCGGTACAAAG
>JBJTWT010000068.1:0-12812 GCA_046081865.1 Sphingomonadales bacterium | reverse complement strand
GAAAAAAGATGAAAAATCCACAAAAAGGATATTTTTTTAACAAATATAAAATACTCAAAATCAGATAACTGTATTATTTTCCCCAAAAAAACGTTTATAATTATTTTTTATATGTGGATTAATAGTTAAACAGGGGAGTGTTGGTTTACTGTGAATTTCTATTAAAAAACTAACACCCTTTTTAGAAACACCATAGCCAATTTAATTAACGTTCTTTTTATCCTATTTCATACTCACGTTTCACGATGGTTTATCCACAAAAAAAGTTCCTGTATCAACAGTATTTGTTTAAAAAAAAGCGCTTGTTTGTTTTGATACAAAACTCTCAAAAGAGACTTAAGTAGCAGCCCAAGAACACTGGTTTTTCCACAGTTTTTCCCCTATTTTTGCCATCCCTTAATTATTTGTAGTATGTCTATTATTCAGGATATAAGAGATAAGTATGCTAAGCTTACCGTTGTGTTGGTGGCGCTGGCTTTATTAGGGTTTATTTTGACTGACTATTTTGCCGGAAAAAGCCGCATGAGTGGACAAACCGAAACCTCTGTTGGTTCTGTAAACGGAAAATCAATCAGCTTTGATGAATTAAATGCAATGGTGGTTCAGGCAGAAGAAAATATGAAATCGCAAGGATATCCTCAGAACGCTGCCATGACACAGCAAGCCCTCGAACAGGCATGGAATCAAAAAGTGAGTGAGACTTTGTTGTTAGACGAGTTATCAATTTTAGGTATCGCGGTATCTAAGAAAGAGCTTGGAGATATATTATATGGAGTAAACGCGCCGCAAGATCTTCAAAACCAATTTAGAGATACAAAAACCGGTCTTTATAATGGTACTTTGGCCAAACAAAACATCGACCAACTTTTAAAAACAGGTACCCCCGATCAAAAGAAAAGTATTGGCAATTATATTAATGCGCTGGCAAACATGCGCATGTCTGAAAAATACAGCGCCCTTTTTTCCAATAGCACCAACTACCCACGCTGGATGGTAGAAAAGCAAAATGCAGAAAGCAGCCAAATGGCGCGCCTCTCTATAGTAAGAGAACTTTACACCAATATCCCAGACTCGTCTGTTAGGGTAAGCGATGCGGAGATCGAAGAGTATATTAAAAAGAACAAGACACAGTTTAAACAACAAGAAAGCCGCAGCATTTATTATGTTTCTTTTAGTGCCGCTCCCTCTGTTTCGGATAGTGCAGCGGTTCTAAACGAAGTAACCAACCTTAAAGAAAGATTTAAAGCGGCAGAGAACCTAGAGCAATTTTTGGCCGGCGAAGGCGCCCAATATTACGATGGATATGTAAGCGCTAAATCGATCCAGCTGCAAATGAAGGATTCTATCTTTAAAACCCCTGTTGGCGAGGTTTATGGTCCCTATCAAGATGCCGGAACCTACACATTGGCCCGAATGGTGGGCAAGACCAGTATGCCAGATACGGTTTCTGTTAGACATATTCTTATCAGCACCCAAAACCGTGATTCTGCAACCGCTTATAACCTCTGTGACAGCGTGCAAAAAGCAATAGCGGGAGGAGCCATCTTTGACTCACTGGTAGCAAAATACTCAGACGACCAGGGTAGTAAAAGCACGGGAGGAAGGTATGAGAACGTTCCCTCCGGACAAATGGTTGGACCGTTTAACGACTTTATCTTTTTGGGATCGGCCGTCTCAAAGGGAATTGTAAAAACAAATTTTGGTTTTCACTACATAGAGGTGTTGTCTCAAAAGGGGTCGGGGCCCGCATATAAGGTAGCTTATTTACCCCGCGAAATTGTGGTAAGCCAAGAAACTGATAATGCGGCTTTAAACAAAGCCAACGCGTTTGCCGGAGACAGCAAAGACCTGGCATTATTCGAAAAGAACTACGACCAAAAGCTTAAAGTCCAAGGAATCACAAAAGGAACCGCCTCCGACATTACCCCTGTTGCTTTTGAGGTAAGAGGGGTTGGCGCCTCTAGGTCCTTTGTTCGTGCTATTTATGAAGCCGATAAGGGGGATGTATTAAAGCCCGAGCGGATAGAAAATAATTATATAGTAGCAGCGGTATATGATGTGATCGACGAAGGCACCGCCACAGTAAACGCAGCAAGGGCATCGGTAGACCCTATTCTTAGAAATAAGAAGAAAGCAACCCTTATTGCTAAAAAACTCGGCAATGCCGCTACATTAGAAGCAGCCGCTTCGGCTCTTGGAGGAAAAACCATTGAAGTGGCCGATAGTGTAAGAATGTCCGGAGCGCTTACAGGAACCTTCGGCTATGAGCCCAGAGTAACCGGAGCAGCATTTAACCCCGCCAATAAAGGCAGGGCCGCTGTTGGACCCATTGAGGGATTAAGCGGTGTGTTTGTTATTCGGGTAGACAATCAAGAAACCACCCCGGTGGTACAAGGTGATATCAACAGTATTCGTCAAAGCCGCTACCTACAAGCACAACAGGCCTATACCAACCAGTATAGCCCCAACAATCCCATCTCTGTGCTACGTTCGGCGGCTACCATCAAAGACAAGCGCCAATTGCGCTATTAATTGTTTTCAATGGACGACCGGATCGTCAACAAGGTTGCTGAAAGCGGTCTTATTTCATTAGACCTGGAACAGTGGTACCCCAAAGAGCCCATTGCCCTTTTTGATATCAAAGCCCACCTTTTTATGGGCATGATCGTTAAGGAAAAGGAGTTCAGGGAGTCTCTTAAACAAACAGACTGGACGGTCTACAAAGAAAAGGCGGTCGCTATTACCTGCTCGGCAGACGCTATTATACCGGTGTGGGCCTACATGCTACTAGCCAGCTACCTGCAACCCCTCGCCTCCGAAATTTTTATGGGCACCGAACAAGAACTACTCAAGCACCTCTTTTTAAGAAACATTGATACCGCCGACCTTTCTGCTTTTGCCGAACAAAGAGTAATTATAAAGGGGTGTGGGGATACCCCCATAGGAGAGTTTGCCTACATAGAAATAACCAAGCGATTGCTTCCTGTTGTAAAAACACTCATGTACGGAGAGCCCTGTAGCACGGTACCGGTTTATAAAAAACCCAAATAGGGTTATTGTTGATTTATTCACATTAGAATAACACCGCATCATACAAAGCGAACGCTGTCTATCTTTCGTATAGAATACTAACCCATGACAGCCCCCACCCCTACGCGCTACAAGGTTGTAGCGGATCACGGTTTTGCCGAAACCAGACTAAACGAAAGCAATCAACAGCTTTGTTTTTTTACTAAACGCGCTTTTAAAAAAGGAGAAGCGATCGCTTCTTTTGATGCTGGCAGCATTTCTTCTTCGCCATCTTATCTAACGGTGCAGGTGGGGACCAACAAACACATAATGTTGCAACCATCCTTTTTGCAATACATCAACCACAGTTGCGAACCCAATTGTTTTTTTGATACCACCACCAAAAAGGTGTTGGCGCTTGCGGATATTGCCAACGGAGAAGAGTTGGGTTTCTTTTACCCCTCTTCTGAATGGGAAATGCAACAACCCTTCCAATGTTTTTGCGGAACACCCTCTTGTATAGGAGAAATAAAAGGAGCCGCATTTTTAAATCGCGAGCAAGTGGCTCATTATAGGTTTACCGATTACATTTCGCAGCGACTTACCAGAAAGGCGCGAAAAAAAGTGGCCTGAACGCATGAAGCACACCCCCGTTACCCCCGACCTTTCTGCCTACCACGTTTGGGTGCTAGCCCCCGAACTGGAAACAAACGACCCCAACCTTTCTCATTATTATGATTTTACGCACAGCATCAGCGAATACAAAAATGTTTTCGACGAATTAGGCATTGGTTGGACCTGGACACCGATTACCATTAAAAACATGCGGTCGATCATAGCTGGTATTGCAAGGAGTAATAACGGATACCGCCCCCTAGTGCTAAACCTTTGTGACGGAGACGAAGTAAATGGGGCCCCCGGGGTTTCTGTGATTGATGCGCTGCAAGAGGAGGGGCTTGTCTATACGGGATCAGATCAACACTTTTATACGATAACCACCTCTAAAATTCCCATGAAGCGGGCTTTTGATAAAGCCGGCGTCTCCACCGCCCCCTGGAAGCTCATCAGCGGAAGGGCCTCTTCGCTAAAAGGGGTTTGCGAAAAGGTTGGAACCCCCCTGATCATCAAACCGGCTGTTTCGGGAGGAAGTATGGGGGTATCGGTAAAAAACGTGGTCAACAACGAAGAAGAACTGTTGCACAGGGTCAAGGAACTATCGTCCGGCTATCGAGGGTGGAACCTGCTAGCCGATGGGCTATTTGTAGAGAAATATATAAAGGGACCAGAGTTCACCACATTCATTACGGGCTCTTCGAATTATCCGGACCTGTGCCGCGTGTATGAGCCGGTCGAAAGACTCTTTCACCCTTCTCTTCCAGACAACGAACGCTTTCTTTCTTTTGACCGCCTTTGGGAAATCTATGAAGACGAAACCCCCATGCCACAAAACGAAAACTTCTATGAGTATGGACCGGTTTCGCCAACCCTAAGAAAAAAAATTCAGCAACTAAGTCTCGAGGCATATGCCGCATTGGGGGGTCGCGGCTATACCCGCATTGATATTAGACAAGATATTGAAACGGGTCGCCTGTATGTTCTTGAGGCCAACGCACAGTGTGGGCTTAGTGAAGACGAAAACTATACCTCGATCGGCGCCATAATCAAAGCCTCTAAGATCAGCTATACAAAGATTATTGAAGCCATCTTGTTCGACGCTATTAGAAGGGCCGATTCGGCGCAGACCATCAAAATAAAAAAAGCAAAAGCTGTCTAGTGAGAATATGTGTGTTGCAACCCGATTACTCCACCACCGGGGTAGATTATAAAAATTATGATCCGCCACGCAACCTCTCATCTCTTTTACCCTCCGCAACAATTGACCACGTTTTTTTAAATAAGCTTACCACCCACAAACAACTCCGCGCGCTAGCCAAGAATCAGTATGATGTTTTTGTGAACCTCTGTGAAGGATATCCCGACTGGGAGGTGCCGGGAGTAGACGTGATCTATGCGCTCGAAACACTCAACCTCCCCTTTACGGGACCAACCTCTCGCGTATATGACATCCCTAAAGAGATAATGAAATACGTATCGTATTGCGAGAACGTTCGAACTCCTGCATATAGGGCTGTAACCACCATCGCCGATATAGAACCAGTGGCTAAAGCACTACAATTTCCTTTGTTTGTAAAGCCCGCTTGCGCCGGCGATAGTTTGGGGGTTGGCAGAGACTCGTTGGTTCGCGATAAAGAGTCGCTCGAAAAAAAATGTAAAAGTCTGCTTGATGAGTTTGATCGTCTTTTGGTTGAGGAATATATTGAGGGCCGCGAGTTTACGGTGCTTGTTGCTGCCGGGGTTACCCCAGGCACCTGTACTACTTTCAAGCCGGTAGAATATATTTTTCCTGATGGCGACGCCTTTAAAACCTACGCACTAAAAACCTCGGCCCTGCACCCATCCGCCAACATTCCTTGCAACGACCCCAACCTTGAGACCGAGCTGCGTGTAGCAAGTGAGAAAATATTTATCACGGCAGGGTGTATCGGCTATGGACGACTCGATTTTCGAGTCAACAAAAACGGCGAAGTTTATTTTTTAGAAATGAACCTAACCTGCTCTGTTTTTTATGAGAACGGGTATGAGGGTTCTGCCGATTACATTTTAAACTACGACCCTGCGGGAAAGCGGGGGTTCTTAGAGCAGATCATCAACGAGGGAATAGCCCGTCATCAGCGAAAGCAAAAGCTGTATTATATAAAAGGAGACTCTATTGCCGGATATGGTATCTATGCTACTCGCCCTCTGGCTCTAGGAGAAATTATATATGCAGGAGAAGAACGGGCACAACGCCTGGTTACCAAGCGGTATATCGATACACACTGGAACCCCCAACAGCAATTGCAATTTAGACGCTATGCGTATCCCATAAGCGAAGAGGTCTTTGCACTATGGGACGAAGACCCGGCCACCTGGGCGCCACAAAACCATTGTTGCGACGCCAATACGGTTTTTGATGGATTAAATGTTTGTACTACCCGAGTCGTAAGCGCACACGAAGAACTTACACTCGACTACGCACAATTCTTAGACCCGCGAATGGAGCCCTTTTCTTGTCAATGTGGAAGCAAGAATTGCCGGGGAACGATCAGTGGTCCCGAGGGTAACACCCTTACCCGACGAGAAGAGCTAAGAAGAAAACAATGCCCCGAGTAATTAAATACCCCGCCTTGTCTTATCGCCCCATATATACCATTAAGATCTGAACATCGCTGGGGTTGATTCCCGAGATACGACTTGCCTGTCCGAGTGTTCTGGGTTTTACTTTTATCAGCTTTTCTCTCGCCTCATTTCCCAATGAAGCCAGCTTTAAATAATCGAAACTCTCCGGAATTTCGAGTTCTTCTAACTGTGCCATTCGTTGAACCAGATCTCTTTCTTTTTCGATATACACTTCGTATTTTATTTGTATGGCAGCTTGCTCCATACTTTCTTGGTTGAACGCAATTAGCGCGTCTCCAACCCTTGACACAGAACATGCAAAATCAACCAATGAAACATCGGGACGCAACAAGATCTTTTGTGCTTTTTGTTTTTCCGAAATAGGGGCCGCCCCCAAGGAGGCTAACCACTCATTAACCTCTTGTGGCTCTAGCGAAAGCGAAGTGAGAATTTTTTTAATCGAAGCCACCTCTTCTTTTTTGGTTTGGACTATGTCACATCTTTCTTTCGAGGCTAAACCCCAACCATAACCCAATTCCGTTAACCGAAGGTCTGCGTTATCCTGTCTTAACAATGTTCTGAACTCTGCGCGCGAGGTAAACATGCGATACGGTTCTTGTGTTCCTTTGCTGATTAAGTCGTCTATCAGTACGCCTATATAGGCCTCGCTTCTTTTTAGCACGACCGGGTCAAGACTGCTGGCTGCACGATGTGCGTTAATACCGGCCATTAACCCTTGGCACGCGGCCTCCTCGTAACCGGTGGTCCCATTGATTTGTCCCGCAAAGAAAAGCCGCTTGACGATTTTTGTTTCCAAAGAATAAGTGAGCTGTGTGGGAGGAAAGAAGTCGTATTCAATAGCATATCCGGGTCGAAACATTTTAACATTCTCAAAACCATTAATTTTACGAAGAGCGTCGTATTGAATTTCTTCAGGAAGAGAAGTCGAAAAACCATTTACATAGATCTCTACGGTATTCCAACCCTCTGGCTCAATAAACAACTGGTGACGGTCCCTTTCAGCAAAACGATTGATTTTGTCTTCAATGCTTGGGCAATATCTGGGCCCAACCCCGTCAATTCTACCCGCAAACATGGGGCTTCTATCAAAACCCGACCTTAAAGTATCGTGTACGGAGTTGTTGGTATATGCAATCCAGCAGCTTCTCTGTTCTTTGGGCTTTGGGGTGTTTGTGTAGGAGAAGCCCGATACCAATTCATCCCCCGGTTGTTCCTCCATTTTTGAGTAATCAAGACTCCGACCATCAATGCGAGGGGGGGTTCCCGTTTTTAATCTATCGCTCTCAAATCCATGTTTTACAAGCTGTTCTGTAATTCCCGTGGCAGCTTTTTCGGCCATTCTTCCTCCTCCAAAATTCTTTTCTCCAATATGGACTATACCATTTAGGAAGGTCCCATTGGTTAGCACAACCGCTCTTGCTTTTATTTCATGCCCCAAACCGGTCTTCACACCATAACAAATGGAATCTTTGATAAGAAGACCCACCACCATGTCTTGGTAAAAATCAAGACCGGCAGTGTTTTCGAGCATTTCTCTCCATTTCAGGTGAAAGAGCATTCGGTCATTTTGCGCTCTCGGACTCCACATGGCAGGCCCCTTGCTCCGGTTTAGCATTCTAAACTGAATGGTAGAAAGGTCTGTGACAATTCCAGAATAACCACCAAGGGCATCAATCTCTCTCACAATTTGCCCTTTGGCAATCCCGCCCATTGCTGGATTACAGCTCATTTGGGCAATGGTTTGCATGTTCATGGTAATCAATAGGGTAGAGGAACCCATATTGGCTGCTGCCGCTGCGGCTTCGCAGCCTGCGTGACCGGCACCAACAACAATTACGTCATATTCTTTGAACATGCGCTGCAAAGATATAGCTATAGTTCTGATGCGGGGGGACTATTCTCTATTATCCAAAAGAATAAACTAAAAATCGGCAGAGGTTTCACGTGGAACAATTCCGAAAAGGGCTAAATACCGATCTTCTTTTTTACGCATGCCCCGCCGATCCTCTTTAGATTTGTCTTTATATCCACAAATATGTAGAGCGCCGTGAAAAATAACCCGATGAAGTTCGCTTTTAAAGGAAACCCCCAGAAGACGAGCGTTTTCTCGGACCCTATCTATGCTAATATATATCTCGGCAACCTTTTTTGGCCCCGACGACAGGTCAAAACTGATAATATCCGTAAAAAAATTGTGCCTGAGGTAGGATTTGTTGATCTCTAGCAGTTTTTTATCTGAGCAGAATATATAGTTGATGGAGGAAAGGGCTGTTTTTTCTTTTTTAAAGAGAAGTTCAATGAAAGACTTGAGCGAACCCCTGTCTTTAAGAGCGAAGCCCCTTTTTTCGAAGAAGAAATAAACTTTTGATTCTGAACCCACCATTCTCAAAAATCGTAAAGAAAATCCACTCAACAAGGGTAGCTTTGCAAAATAATATTTTGAGCATGGTGCTTCGTCTTTCTGAGCTAAAACCTGGCCAGGCGGGTATAATCAAGGAGTTTCAAAACAACGAGATTTTTTTAAAGTTGATGGAAATGGGATGTGTTCCAGGAGAGACTATTTTGGTAGAACAGATAGCTCCGTTGGGAGACCCCCTTTCGGTTTCTGTGGCCGGCTACCATTTGAGTTTGAGAATCAACGAGGCAGACGCCATACTCGTTGATATAAAAATCTGAAAATCAATTAATTATAATGAAAATTGGGTTATACTTCGGATCTTTTAATCCTATTCATAACGGGCACCTGATCGTTGCTAATTATATATTGAACGAGACCGATCTTGATAAAGTGTGGCTGGTGGTGTCTCCTCAAAACCCACTCAAAAAAGAGAGCACGCTGCTTAATGAATATCACCGATTGCACCTGGCCACACTGGCCACCGAACGCGATTCAAGGATCAAGCCATCCGATATTGAGTTTTCACTTCCTAAGCCCTCTTTTACCATCGACACCCTGGTCTATCTAAAAGAAAAACACCCGCACCACGAGTTCCGCATTATTATGGGAGCCGACAGTTTTCAAAACCTCACTCGTTGGAAAAACTATCAAACCCTGATTGCCCAATACGAAATATTGGTTTATCCAAGATTGGGCTACACGGTAGAAAACGCTATTGGTGCAAGGGCTACGATAATTGACGCGCCGATGCTTCAGCTTTCTTCTACTTATATACGCGATTGCATTGCGAGCGGTAAATCTGTTCGGTATATGTTGCCCGACTCGGTCATAGAAGAAATTGAAAGGGGCGGCTATTATAAAAAATAACCCAAGCCCAAACAAAACAACACGATCAGCACCGAAAATATTTTTGTAAAGCGCAACAGCAGCATTGTTGCCAAAATTACCAACAGGTTGATGCTGCTGACTACATTGCCATCGGTCAATGAAATATCGCGAGAGATGTAAAGTGTAGAGGCGATCATAATTCCTACTACCGCCGCATTGATCCCTTCTAAAGAACGATAGACAACCGCATATTTTTTTAAGTTATGCCAAACAGGAAAAAAGAAAAGCACCAAGAGGGCGCTTGGTAAAAAAATGGCAAGTGTACCAATAATGCAACCCAATAGTTGCATCGACCGACCCGAATTTTTTAAGGCCAGTCCGCCCGTAAACGAAGCAAAAGAAAACACGGGGCCGGGTACTGCTTGAACAATTCCCATCCCTGTATAGAGTTTATCTTGGTCTATTTGAATGGCATTCGGATTTTTTTCTTTTACATTGGTCGGTCTCACACTCCACTGTTCGTACATCATGGGCAACAATACTTGTCCGCCACCAAAAACAAAACTTCCCATTCGATACGTGTTTTCAAATAGATTGATTGGTTTTCGCGCACTCCAGTTATTGGTTCTGGCCGCCTCACTTAAAAACCCCGCTACAATAAAAATGGTACCAAATAGCCAAAAATTCCACCAGCGAACCGCTTTCGGTCTTTCCATTTCTTGCGGAATTCTCTTTGTGCTAAAGTTGGTAGCGATACCGCCGGCAATGATCAAAAGAGGCACCAGCCAGGGTCTACCAAACAAAAAACCGGTGGCTATCGCGCACACCGACATAATAACCCAGGTGATGGTGTTTTTAACCGACAGGGGGAAGATTCTGAGTATGGCAAACGCTAAAAATCCCGCGGCCATTGGAGGAATAAAGCGAAAAATAGAGACTTGTTGCGGGTGATCCTCTAATCCTACTAGTAAAAACGAAAAAGCCCCCATGATAGCGCTGGCCGGTAAGATCCAGATCAACAGGGTAAGGGATGCTAGCAACACCCCGCCTCTTTTATATCCTATCAATGCGAGGGTTTGCGTAGAGGAGGCCCCGGGTAATAGTTGACAAAACGCATTGTACTCCATCAACTCCTCTTCTGTAACGTAAGGTGTTTTTTGTACGAATGTTTTTAACATCATCCCTAAATGTGCCTGAGGACCGCCAAAAGCGGTGATGCTATGCCAAAAAACGGCCCTCAAAAAAGGAAGATGTCTAAGCAGCATGGTGCTTTAAAAATATAAAATATTCCGCGGGGCTCAAGCAGAGTCCCAAATTTGGCAAAACAGAAGAGATGCGATTGCCGTATTTTCACATTAAATATCCTCCCCGTGAAGAATATCCTCCCCCTATTTTGTTTTCTGTTGGCCGCACAACTTGGTCATACTCAAAAATCAACAGACCCTTTTTCTCTGGCCTTCGCAAAGGCCGACGCCATCTCTAAAAAGACCAACGAGTGGAGAGAGCAGATTCATCGTTATCCCGAGCTGGGTAATCGCGAAGTAAAAACGGCCCGGCTGGTAGCAGCGCATTTACGTTCATTGGGAATAGAGGTAACCGAAGGAGTAGCCAAGACCGGAGTGGTGGGGATTTTGCGAGGAGCCAAACCCGGACCTTGTATCGGTTTGCGCGCAGACATGGATGCCCTTCCTATTACAGAGCGTGTCCCTCTTTCCTTTGCTTCTAAAGAGCGGGCCATATATAATGGTAACGAGGTAGGGGTGATGCATGCCTGCGGACACGATATGCATGTGGCAATATTGATGGCGGTCGCAGAAGTATTATCTTCTATGAAAGACCAGCTGCAAGGCAGTGTAAAATTTATTTTTCAGCCGGCCGAAGAGGGGGCCCCCGAAGGAGAAGAGGGTGGAGCCCCCCTTATGGTTAAAGAAGGGGTGATGGATAATCCTAAAGTGGATGTGATCTTTGGCCTTCATATTTCTTCTGAACTCGAAGTGGGCAAGGTAACGTATAAGCCAGGGGCTTTTATGGCAGCGGCCGATTGGTTCTCAATAAAAGTAAAAGGAAAAGGAAGTCACGGGTCTCAACCATGGAGAGGCGTGGACCCCATTCAGATATCTGCTCAAATTATCGATGGGTTGCAAAGTATTGTTAGCCGACAAATGGAACTGACCAAAGCCCCGGTTGTTATTACCGTAGGAATGATCAATGGAGGCGTTCGTCAAAACATCATTTCTGAATCTTGCACCATGCAGGGAACCATCCGTACCCTGGACAGCGACATGCAACAGATCGTCCATGAAAAAATAAAACAAACCGCTACTATGATCGCCGCCGCCAGTGGTGCCACCGCAGAGGTGATGATCGAAACAAAAACATTGGTAACCTACAACACACCCGAGCTGGTCAAACAAATGGTGCCTACCATTGAGCGCACACTGGGCGCTTCTAATGTGGGAGATACAAACTGGGTTACAGGCGCCGAAGATTTTTCTTACTACGGCACCAAGGCTCCTTCATTCTTCTTCTCTCTTGGGGGGATGCCCAAAGGAAACGACTCTAAAAAAGCGCCCCCCCACCATACTCCCGATTTTTATGTGGACAATAGCGGTATGCCAGCCGGTATTAAAACCTTTTGTGCGCTCGTATTCGATTACATGCGAATGGCAAAAAAATAAGTGATGCAACGCCTGTTACCTTTTTTCTTCTTTTGCTTAAGCTTCCCCCTTGTGCTGGTAGCCCAGCCACGCGATAAAAAATTAGAGACCCGTATAGCGGCTCTTGTAAAAGAATTTAAAGGAGTGGCCGGTATTTATGTAAAGGATCTACGAAGCGGACGCGTCTCGGCGTATCAAGCCGATAGCATCTTTCCTACGGCGAGCATTGTAAAGGTGCCGATCTTGTTGGGGGTTACAGCGGCAGTACAAAACGGACAACTTTCGTATGATAGCTCCCATGTGTATCGAGATTCGTTACTATATGCAGGAGAAGATATTTTAGGGTCTTTCAAGGATGGAGAAAAAATTGCGTTAAAAAAAATCGTTATGCTGATGATGACCACCAGTGATAATACCGCAAGCCTGTGGTTGCAATCGCTGGCGGGGGGCGGGCAACGCATCAATCAATTATTAAACGAACAAGATTTGTTGATTACAGCAGTAAACTCCAGAACACCCGGGCGCGAAGCGAATCGAACGCAATACGGCTGGGGACAAACTACGCCCGCAGAGATGGGGAAGCTTTTAGAGAAGATCTACCGCCAAGAAGTTATATCTCCGTATGCCAGCGAAAAGATGCTAAGGGCAATGAGTCGCAATTTTTGGGACGAAGATGAATC
>JBJTWT010000067.1:0-16258 GCA_046081865.1 Sphingomonadales bacterium | reverse complement strand
TAAAAAATAAAGCCCGTAGTTGCCTTTAAAATATTTATGGTGCTGATTATGACTGACCGAGGTATTGATCCAGCGACCAATAAAATGGGTATTAAATCCCCGAGGGTACAGCTCCCAGCCCAGATGGCCATATACATTATAGGCGATCGACAAAAGAAAAAAGAGAATGATGTGCGTGGTATGTACCGGAATGGTAAAAAGAAAAACGGCGAATATGCCTACCTCTACGATTGCTTCGAGCGGATGAAAGGCATAGGCCGCCCAAGGAGACGGGTTGGTAGACTGGTGATGCACCAAATGAAAATATCGAAATAAGCGAGGATGATGCATAAGCCGATGTGTCCAATAAAAATAGGTATCATGCATTAGAAACATAATAGGAAAGATGCCGACGTAGTACCACCAGCCTCTCTCTGCAATCGTATTGTACAAAGTGGTGAAAGGCCGAGCGGTTGGGTTAAAGATGAGCAGTAGGGGAATCAAGCTAAAGATTAGAATAGTGCCAACCGAGTACAAGATCTCTCGACGATAATCGCTGATCGCAGGAAAAGCCCGCTGAATTTTTTTTGATGCGACCTTGGAGCGCAGCAGTACATAAAAAAGCAGAAAGGCAAAACCGGCAATTAAAAAGTATCGACTGCCCACTCTCTCTAACACTTGCCAATATTTTTCCAGCCATGGATTCATGGGTGCAAAGCTATAGCAATAAAAAATAGCGTGTGCAGGAGAAGCGCTTATACTTCGAGACTAAAAATTACCGGGCAGGGACTCGTCTAATCATCGATTCGATTATCTTTTCCGTCAATGAACAAAGCACCGATCACAAAACAAACAGCGGCTACGACCATGGGGTACCAAAGCCCTTCGAGATAAGGTTTATTATAAGGAAGTGGAAGACCGGCCTGTGCCGCTAGTTCATTGGCCTGCGCGGCCCGGCTGGTCAAATAGGTAGCGACCAGCGGTAGCATGCCGCCAAAAATTCCATTGCCTACATGATAGGGTAACGACATCGAGGTATACCGAATACGGGTCGGAAAAAGCTCAACTAAAAATGCAGCGATAGGACCATAGACCATCGTCACTAACAATACTTGAATAAAGACCAATCCCACCAACTGCCAAAACCCCTTATGGCTAAGCAATATCGTTTCTACGGAATCTTTTACACTAAATACCGTATGCTCCTCTGCAGTACCTATTTCGTACATGGCTGTATATAGGGGTCGATAAAGAAAAATCGCCAGCAACATTCCGGAGAGCATGATCCATTTTCTCCCTACCCTGTCAGAAAGCCAGCCAAAGAAGATAAAGAAGGGCGTTCCTAGCAGCAACGCCCACATGATCAACTGGCTGGCTTGCGACAATTCTACATGCAACGTATTTTGAATAAAGCTAAGGGCATAGAACTGCCCGGTATACCATACTACTCCCTGCCCCATGGTAGCACCGAATAAGGCCAGTAACACAAATTTTAAATTGAGCCGGTTACCAAAACTTTCTTTGAGTGGATTTTTTGATAAATGACCGGACTCCTTAAGGGTTGCAAATAAAGGAGATTCTTGCATGCGTAAACGAATAATGATAGAGATACCTACCATTACGATGGAAATCCAAAAAGGAATGCGCCAGCCCCACGCTATAAAATCTTCTGGCAACATGGATCGTTTTACAGAAATGATGACGGCCAACGAAAGAAACAGTCCTACCGTAGCGGTGGTTTGTATCCAGGATGTCCAAAATCCACGTGCCTGTGGGGGAGCATGCTCTGCAACATAAGTGGCCGCCCCTCCATACTCTCCCCCTAAGGCAAGACCTTGCAATAATCGTAACAGTAAAACAATAATTGGGGCCCAGTACCCAATAGTCTCATACCCCGGCACACAACCAATGGCAAAAGTGGAGAGACCCATTAAGACCAGCGTCAGTAAAAAAGTAAACTTGCGCCCGGCCAGATCGCCCAGTCTACCAAAAACGATGGCACCAAAGGGTCGAACAACAAAGCCGGCACCAAAGGTAGCCAGCGTGGATAGTAATGCTACGGTAGGATTGCCGGAAGGAAAAAATTTGGTTGCTATCACCGCTGCCAAACTTCCAAAGATGTAGAAGTCATACCACTCAATGAGGGTGCCTACCGAAGAGGCAGCAATGATCCCTGTCAGTCCTTTGGTAGAAGTTGCATTATTCATGCAACTATATTACAACTAAAATCCCTTTTTATCCGATTTTTCGGGTATCGATTTGGGAGCTTCCGGCATCTGAATGGCCAACATTCGTCCTTTGGATTTTTGGAGGAGAGCGGCTGCCTTCTTTACATCCGCTACGGAAAAAGCATTGTAATATTTTTCTGCATTTACTACATACTCCGCAGAACGCTCGCCCATGTGAATTTCTTGCAGCGTGCTTAACCAATATTCGTTTTTCTTGATATCCTCCCGGTGTTTCTCGATCCAAGCTTTCTTGACCTTAAATATGTAGCTGGTATCAACACCGTTGGTAGCTAGTGACTGTAACTGAGTGGTAAAGGTGCTGATCAGTGTATCTACTTTGGCCGGGCCACAAGGCAACTGCAATACAAATAGATAACTTCCGATCGGAACCTTGTTGATATCGACGTTGGTACCTCCGCCATAGATGCCTTGTATCTTCTCTCTCATTTCCTCTATGATGGTGATATTCATCACCTCGCTGAGTCCGGCCAGTTGCAATGCGGTAGTCTCCGAATAGGGAACCTCCCCGTGATAGACACCCAAGATCAAACTTTTATCGTCCTTTCCTTTTTTAAATCGAAAATCATTCACGCCGGTAAAGGGGCGCACCTTATTGTCAGTAAAAGAGGCCTTACCGCTGGCGGGTAAGCCGGCTACATATTTTTCCAGCAGGGCAATTATTTCTTTCTCGTCGAAACTTCCTACTAACACCAAATGCATCCCCGCCACATTGCCCAATCGCTCGCGGTATATCGCCAAAGAGCGGTCCAGATCGATCTTATCGAAGTTCTCTGCTTTGGGAACAGCAGTAGGGGCTAAAGGGTTATTATCGTATAGCACTTTATAAAGCGTATCGATAAAAGCGATCTGTGGATTAGCGCTCAACATGGCTACTTGCGCCTTGTTTCGGGTTACCACCGAACGATACAGCGCACTATCCTTACGGGGTTCGGTTACAGCCAAATGCAGCAACTGAAAGAGGGTCTCCAGATCTTTTTTACTGCTGGTTCCGGAAAAACCCGAAGTGTACTGTGCAATAGAGGGATTAAGATTGACCGACTTTCCTGCCATTGCCTTACGCATATCGGTAGGACTAAACTCGCCATATCCCATAGCACCCACCATCATAGCTGCATTTTCTGCACTAAACTTGTCTTTGAGATCGTAATGACTGAGTCCGCCGTATTTGGTGGCGGAAAGCAAGATCTGGTCGTCCTTAAAATCAGTTGGCTTAAGCGTAACGGTTACTCCATTAGATAACACAAGCTCTGTTGTTGCCAATGTCGCATTCCTCTTGGTATTTACTACCTTACCGGAACGAGGTGTATTCTTTAGCAAATTGGCAGCAATTGCCTTTTCCTCGTAGGGTTTTATGCTGGCATCCCCAGCACGAGAAGCCGTAACCATCGATAGCAAGGAAGACTCGGTGGGAAGCAATTGCTTATCTTCTTTTTCGGGGCCGGTAACGTAAGAGAATAAATGCTCGCTATTTCGATACAGATCGGTGAGTGCATTGACCTCCTCTAGCTTGATAGAAGGCAGCAACGACTTTACGAATGCATACTCCGCATCGATCCCGGGTACACATTCCTCGTCGGTAAAATGACGAATGTACTCATCGGCATAATCGGCCGACTCGGTCTTATCCCGATTATTCCAAAGACGCTCATACGTGGCGAGTGTATTTTTTTTGGCACGCTCCAACTCTGCTTCGGTAAAACCAAATCGCTTAACACGCTCGATCTCCACCAGCGCAGCATTGATGCCCTTACTAACATCTTGTGTTCCCGTAGCCCCGTTGATACTAAATGACTCATGATATTTGGCATAGCTGTCAAATCCTGCGCCGGCAAACACGAATGGAGGATCGGCCTTTTGTGTTAATTCCCTAAACCGATTATTGAGAACAGACTCATAGATATTTCTGATCAAGTCACTGCGATATTCTCCCAATGTTCGACTGGGTTTTATGGAGCGAGCGGGAAAATTGATACTAAACTCAAAGCCGGTAGCTTCCTTATCGGTCACGACCATTGCCTTGCTATTAGTGTATGCAGGCACCGAAGCATAACTCCTTTCGCGGGGTGAGGCAGGGGCCGCTAACCCATCAAAATGTTTGGTGATATAACGAAGTGCTTCCTCTTTGGTGATATCCCCTACCACCACTACCGCCATCAGGTCGGGACGATACCAATCTTTATAGAAGCGACGAATGGCATCAGTCGGAAAATGTTGAATGATGCTATCTACTCCAATGGGTAAACGAGCTGCATACTTAGAGCCTTTGAATAATTCGGGATAGACTTTTTTGAACATGCGCTCATCACCGCTTTTCCCTAGACGGCTCTCCTCTAAAATAATGGCACGCTCACTATTGATGTCTTCGTCCAGATACGTTACTTGATGAGCCCAATCTTCTAAGATCTGAAATCCCTTTTCCAGATTACCGGGTTGATCGGTAGGGATTGGAAGAATATAGACCGTTTCGTCAAAACTGGTATAGGCATTCAGGTCGTTACCAAACTCAACACCGATATTCTGCAGATAAGAGACAATATCATTTTTCTTAAAATTACGCGTTCCATTAAAGGCCATATGCTCTGCCATATGAGCTAAACCTTGCTGGTCATCATCTTCCATAATGGATCCTACCTTTACGACCAGTCGCAACTCCACCTTTTTTTCGGGTTTTTTATTTCCCCTTATAAAATAAGTTAGTCCGTTGCTTAATTTACCCTTGATCACTTTAGCATCGAACGGAAGCGGGGATGCAAGGTCGGACTGTGCACAAACTTCAAATCCGATCACTAAAAAAAAGATAAAGAAAAGTCGGTTGGTCATAGTTAAGGTTTGAGTGATAAAGATACCGCACAATGCCGCGCTGTGTCAAAGAAAATAAAACTTTAACAAGAAAAAAGGCCGCCTCAACAGAGACGGCCTTTTGCTATACGTAGTTCTACTTTTTTAGAGCGGGTTTTGAACACAAAGCGGGTTGGTATTCAACTCGGCCTGTGGAATCAAGTATTCCCATTGCTTATCGCCGGCAGGAACCGTGTAGAGTACAGCAATAGAAATAGAGTGATTGGCCCCATTGCGATCGAGCGCCATATTTAAACGCTTAAGATCGAAGAAACGAAAACCTTCGCCCCATAACTCTACCCGACGGTGTAACATAATCTCATTAATGAGTGCTTGTCCGGTATTGGTAGACAAAGTGTAGGCAGCATCTCGGTTACGCACCAGCGTAAACAAGGCCTGTGCGGCCTGTGCATTCTGCCCCGCACGGGCCAGCGCCTCTGCCTCGATCAATAACATTTCGCCTGCTCTCATGTGTGGCACGTCTCCTATACTGATGCCCGATCCACCGGGAGCAATGAATTTTCTATTCATAAAACGGAAACGGCTGCCACCGGGAGGAATGGGGAACGAAGTATTAGTTCCAGTAGGGTCCCACAATTGTTTACGGATATCGGTATTACTGATCCAGTTATATAAGGTAGAATTAATGGCCTTGGGATTACCACGAATGTTAGTTGAATTAAAGTTGCAAGACATATAGGCAAAGAAGGAATAGAAGAAGGTCTGCTGATCTTCTTGCTGCCTGCTTCCCCAGATCCACTCAGGGTTGGTAAAGTCATTGAACCCGCCAAGGTATTGTGCATTGGTCATTAAAGAAAAACCGGCACGGGCTTCGCTGGCTTGTTGTGCAGCCAACGTCCAATTTTGCTGCGTAAGCGCCACGCGTGCTTTGAGACCTTTGGCAACAGCCACGTTCAAATGAGATTTGTTGAGACGTGTATAACCGGTAAGGTTAGCGATAGCGTCATCCAGATCTTTATTGATCTGTGTGTACACTTGTGCAACCGTAGCGCGGGCGGCAGGCTCATTAGAAGGAGCCAGCACCAGCGGAACACCGGGAGAATCGTTAGAGGTAGTAGCATCAAAACGCTTACCGAATAATTGTACCAGGTTAAAATAGCTCCAAGCACGATAGGCCAGCGCTTGTCCCTTGATGATCTTTTTATCCGACTCGGGACCCTCCGCTGCATCGATCTTGGTGATGATCATATTGGCATTGGCAATGATCTTGTAGAAAAACTGATAGCTGAAATACGGCACGCGGCTATTCACATTGCGGTGATCGAGCCAGCGATAGGTAGAGATGAACCAACCATTGGCCTGAGCCGTCATCACCAAATCTTCTCCCAACACATCAGAGTAGATCATGTTGGCGCTTTGACCACCTTGGTCTTGGTTACCATTCCACTGAATATAGAGCATACGATGAATACCATTGACAGCCGTCCATGCATTGGTGGTAGTCTTAAAAACGTTGGCAGAAGACACCGCATTGGTTGGTGTGGTCTTCAGGTATTCTTTGTTACAAGCAGAAAATCCCACTAGGATCCCGCTTAACAATAGACTGATGATAATTTTATTTCTCATAGTAATTAGATTTAAAAGTTAATGCTTACGCCGGCAGTGACGATACGAGCAGGTGTGTAAACATTCGATGTTACCCCAGAGAACTCCTGGTTCACGTTCATACCCTGTCTGCGAGACAACATAAACACATTTTCACCACTCAGATACACAGACATACTATTGGCAGTAATTCTCTTTAGACCAACCTTGCCTAGATCGTACGACAGAGAGATGGTACGCAACTGTATAAAGTCGCCATCGATCAGCCAGCGAGAAGAACCTGCATCATAGACGCCGGTCTTGGCCTGCTCCATACGCGGTACAGTGGTCACGTCACCGGGTTTGCGCCAGCGAAGTAAGGCATCTTGATGCAAGGCAGCACCATAAGTGCCCGCATGCATCAGCGAAGCATAAGCGGCATCGTAAACTTTACCGCCCAATTGATAATTGAATAACAAGCTTAAGTCGAAGTTCTTGTAGCGGAAGCTGGTATTGATACCACCAAACAGATCGGGAATGGCCGATCCGGTATAAACGAAACGAGCGTTGTTGATACTGTTAGTAACGGTATCTCCCTTGCTATTGACAAATGAATTGGCGGGAACCCATGTGTTGGCACGATAGAGCGCTTCTCCATTATCGGGATTAACCCCCATCCACTCACGTAACCAATAATCATAGATCGATCTTCCTTCGGCCAGTTTCTTGGTTCCGCTGATGATCTCTTTATTGGTAGGAGGCATCTTTGTAATACGATTTCTGAGCGTAGTGGCATTGATACCAAGATTCCAGGTAAAATCTTTGGTACGAACCACATCATACTTTAATTCTACCTCGATACCCTTATTATACATAGAGCCAATGTTCTGGCTAATGGAGTACTGTCCATTAGAGATAGTGGTAGCCACATCAAAGATCATACGATCGGTAACGCGGTCATACCATTCGATGGTACCGCTCAAGCGGTTTTTGAATAAAGCAAAATCAACGGCTACATCGAAATTCTTACTGGTCTCCCAAGTAAGATCGGGGCTAGGCAACGTGCTTTGACGGAAACCGGGTTCGGCTGCATTATTAGAAACGCCGTAGAGAGCTTGGTAAGCATAGAGCGATATACCCCCTTCATTTCCCACTTGACCATAAGAGCTACGAAGCTTTAACAGGTTGATCCAGTTCTGAGAGGCGATGAACTTCTCACGATCCAAGCGCCATCCGCCGCCCAATCCCCAGAAAGAGGACCAGCGTACGTTAGGAGAGAATTTGGAGTTACCATCTTGACGATAAGAGGCCGTTGCATAGAAGCGTCCATCATAATCGTAATTCAAACGAGCAAAATAGCTTTCGATCCTGGCATTGTCCATAGCAGAGGTCAACGAGTTGATGGTCGCAAAATTGGTCAACTCGATATTTCCTTCTACGGCCTGACCTTGGCGAAAACCATACAAACTAGAATAGTTGTAATCGTAGTTTTCGTGTGCAGCCAACGCCGTTATGTTATGTACGTTCCATTTCTTATTGAACTGAAGCATCTGGTTAAACGTAAACGTGCGAGACTTATAGGCCTCCTTGCTGGCGCGGCCGGCAGGAGCCCCGTCACCCACAATTTGGTTCTGATAAGAGCTACCCATGTAGTCGGTAATGTCGACTGCAATGTTGGTCGTAAACTTTAACCAAGGAGTAAAGATTACATCCGCATAATTACGAGCGCTGAGAGTGTTGCGGGTAAATCTATCTTGATTCCATTTTGTCTCCGCAATGTTGTGACGTCCGGGCAACTGCGTACGGAAAGGCATACCGGGCAATTGACCATTTCCAAAATCATAGATACGATTGCCTTGTGCATCTAAGATATAAGCGCCGGTAGTTTGATCATGCAGATACACCGGATAGATAGGGCCCATGGCACGGGTAAAGAAGAACGGATTCACTATACCGGTGCTACTTCCATCGCTGGCCTGATTAGAATTATTGAACGCGCCAGAGAGGTTCAACCCTACTTTAAACCATTTGGTAGGTTGTGTATTTACATTCAGACGACCGGAGAAACGACGCCAGTCTGAGCGAATAATGAACCCTCTTTCGTCGGTATAACCAAACGATCCAAAATAATCCGACTTGTCGTTACCACCACTAAAAGACAAAGAGGCATCTTTGCGCTCTCCCATTCTTACTAGTTCTTTGGTCCAGTCGAGATCGTCGGCCCACTTCAGTCTGGCATCTACGTTAAGCTGTCCGTCGGTGCCCACTATATTATTATCGGCAACAGTGAAAGGGTTATATCCCAACAAGGCTTTAATGCCATTGGTCGCCGTTAGGTTGGCGGTAGGAAGCGGTTGAGGAGTCGCGGCATTGGCCAGCGTGTTACGATACGATTCCCACATCAAAGGATAATATTGAAAAGCATCTACCCGATTGTATTCTTGTAAACCACGGGTACTGATACCTTGATTGTAACGAAAATTCAAGGTGCTACGATTTTTCTTTCCGCGCTTAGTAGTGATCATGATAACACCGTTGGCAGCACGAGAACCATATAAAGCAGTCGTGGAAGCATCTTTCAATACCGTTAAGGACTCTACGTCTTCTGGGTTAAGGTTAGCAATTCCTCCATCGTAGGGTACGTTATCCACCACATACAAGGGGCTATTGCTGGCATTGACCGATCCAAAACCACGAATGCGAATTCCGGGAGAAGACCCGGGCGATCCATTAGTGGCTGTGGTTTGAATACCGGGTGCTGCAGCAGGAATGGCATTCAATACGTTAGTAATAGGCCGTTTTTCAAATTCTTTAGACGTGATCTGAGAAGCCGAACCGGTAAAATCTCCTTTTTTGATATTGCCGTAAGCTACCACTACCACTTCGTCCAAATTGCTTTGGCCGGGACGAAGACTTACTGCAATATTGGTTTGATTACCTACGGCCACTTCGGTAGTCTGGAATCCTACGTAAGAATAGACCAGCATTTTGCCACTGGCAGGTAGTTCCAAACGATATGTTCCGTCGACAGTAGTCACAGCACCGGTCTTGGTGCCCTTGAGCGTTATCGAAACCCCTTGAATCGGGTCTCCTTTCTCGTCCGTTACCTTTCCGGTAACCACTTTTTGAGCAAAAGCACTTGCAGCCAAAAGGATGCAGGCCAGCCCAAGCAAAAAGCCTTTTCTCATAACAAATAATGGATTTTGTTAAAAATTGGTCAAATATTGGGGTGTGAAATTAGTTTTTGAGCACATTCGGGGAGTTTTTGATTGTCAAAAAACTGTCAAAAACATGAACAGTTGTATGTTTTTTACTTTTAAAAGCTTGATTTACAATTGCTTAAATAAAATTTCTGAGGCCATAGTCCCCTCTCACACTAAGCAGCAATTTTTCTACCAAATTTCTCTTTAGTTGTTAATAATTGCTGAATTTTGCAAGGCTGTAGTTTGTCTAAGAGGATATACTACACACCTAGAAACCAGATCTGCTTTAATTTGTTCGTTTTCAATAATTAGTGTTTTAATAAATTTTTAAATTTTAATTAGCATGAGAAAACTGTTGTTACTCCTGATGTGTGTTTCCATCAGTGCTTCGCAGCTTTTCGCGCAAGGAAAAGTCGTGAAAGGAAAAGTGACCGATGAAAAAGATGGGTCTCCCCTTGTCGGAGTTTCCGTTGTGGTAAAGGGTACCAATTTTGGTACTACTACCGATAAAGACGGTTCTTTTAATTTAACATTACCATCTGGCGCCAAGGCATTGGTTATATCTTCTGTCAATTTTACTTCTCAGGAAGTCTCTATTGGAAACCAATCAACTTTTGCTATTTCCCTGGTCTCTGAAGAGAAGACCATTTCTGAAGTAGTAGTGATAGGTTATGGCACACAGCGAAAAAAAGACCTGACCGGGTCGGTTGCCCAAGTAAAAGCGGCAGACTTACAAAATCGCCCAATTCAAGGACCTGACCAAGCATTAAGAGGGCAAGTAGCGGGTGTTTCTGTAACACAAAGCTCAGGAACGCCGGGTGCTAGTCTGAATGTAAATATTCGTGGAACGGGGTCAATCAATGCTAGTTCACAACCCCTTTATGTGGTGGATGGTATTCCTCTTAACACGGGTAGTTATTCCCAAATCGGGGTAGGTGGTCAAACACTGAACTCCTTAGCGGATATTAACCCCAATGAAGTTGAATCTTATGAAGTATTGAAGGACGCCGCAGCCGTTGCGATATATGGAAGCCGCGCTGCTAATGGCGTTGTTTTAATTACCACTAAGAGAGGATCTAATAGAAAAACAAAAGTAAGTGTCAATACCTTTTATGGAATTTCGGATGCCTATAACAATATTCCCGTTGCAACCGGGCCTCAATACGTAGAATTGTTACAAGAGGGCATTAGGGAAAGATTGGGCCCCACAGCCCTCCCTTCCAATGCAGGTTTAGTGGGATTAAATAATGCGCCAAGCACTTACCCAACTACTAACTGGCAAGACCTGATCTTCCGTCAGGCTACCGTAAAAAGTTTGGACATCAATGCGCAGGGTGGAAACGATAAAACTCGTTTCTTTATTTCAGGCGGCACCTTCGATCAAAATGGTATTGTAATTAACTCCAATTTTAAGCGGTATAATTTTCGTATCAACTTGGATAATACTATCACCGATAAGTTAAAATTATCCGGTGGTATAGCGCTTAGCCGTTCAGAAAGCAATCGTCTTCGCAACGACAATAATATCTACGGGGTTGTAAGTACTTCTATCTTGTTAGGATCACATATTCCTGCCTATAATACCAATGGAACATACGGAAGAGATCCCAATGCCTCCATTGAGAACCCTCTTGCTAACGCTTATGAGGTAACTAACGCTATTCGCAACAATCGCATCCTAGCTAACATCGGTATCGATTACCAGCTCCTAAAGGACCTAAGCTTTAAGTCGCAATTCAGTGTTGACTATCTAAATTTCAGAGAGCAGTTCTACATCCCCAGTACACACGTGCAAGGTGCGGGAGTACGTGGTGACGGAACAGAGGGATACACGCAAGATCTCAACTGGATCTATGAGAATATCTTGACTTATAAGAAAAGTCTGGGCCAGCACGACATTGCCTTTACCGGTGTGGCTTCTTACCAAGAATCTGACTTTGAATCCATCCTTGGGCAAGCCCAAAACTTTCCTGGAGATCAGATTAGAAGAATTTCAGCTGGATCGGTACGTGTGCAGGCAAGCTCCTCTGGATCTTCTTGGGGATTAGCCGGATATATTGGTCGTATCAACTATGCCTATAAAGGTCGCTATTTGTTTAGTGCAAGCTTGCGTCGTGATGGTTCTTCACGCTTTGGAGCAAACCGCCGTTGGGGAACATTCCCTTCTATTTCTGCTGCCTGGAGATTAAAAGAGGAGAGTTTTCTATCTAATGTTAAATTCTTGAGCGATCTGAAGATTCGTGCCAGCTATGGTAAAGCCGGTAATGCGAACATTGCGGACTTTGCCTCACTACCCTTGGTGGGCGCAGGTGCGAACTACATTCAAGGCGCTGGTCTTGCCCCTTCGCAACTGGGTAATCCCAACCTAGGGTGGGAAGAAGCGGAACAAACTGACGTTGCCTTAGAGTTTCAGTTATTCAAAAAAATCAACGTAACCGCAGAGTACTACGTTAAAAACACAAACAACTTGCTGCTTGCTAAACCGCTGGTAGGAGCCTCCGGCTTTACCTCGGTTACTGAGAACATAGGACAACTACAAAACAAAGGGGTCGAAATATCCATCAATGGTGACCTGGTTCGCACTAAAGAATTTTCTTGGAACACTAATTTCAACATCACCTTACCAGATAATAAAGTCATTAAATTATTCAATGGCGTACCATTTGCATCCGGATTTGCCAGTTGGGTAGAACAAGGTCAAGATTTAGGCTCGTTCCGCGGATTCGTTGTGAAAGGGATTTTTCAAACTGCCGCTCAAATTGCAGCCGCCCCCACTCATTCTGCGGCAACTCGCCCTGGCGACATTGAGTTTGCTGATTTGAATAAGGATGGGCGTATTACGACAGACGACCAGCAAATTATTGGTAGTGCAGTACCTGACTGGTTTGGTGGGCTCACGAATAATTTCACTTACAAAAACTTTTCATTGAATGTTTTTGTACAGTTTGTTCAAGGCAATGAAGTTTATAATAATACCCGCTCTTTTGCCGAAGGAATGAATGGGGTCTTTGGACAAGCAGCAAGTATCATGAACCGCTGGACCCCTGCAAAACCCAGCACCACAATGCCTCGTGCTGTTTATGGTGACCCTAGTAATAACCGCCGCGTGTCCACGCGCTGGATCGAGGATGGTTCTTTTGTTCGTCTCAAGAATATCGTGTTGTCGTATACAGTTGGAAAATCGAAATTCTTTGTACAGGCAGAAAACCTCAAAACCTGGACCAAATACAAGGGCTTCGATCCCGAGGTAAGCACATTCAGCATCACAAATACGGCGCCTGGAACAGACTTTTTAACTTTTCCTCAAGCTAGAACGTTCAGCTTTGGCGTAAACATTACCCTTTAAACTTAAAAATCACCAAGTATGAATAAGTTAAAAATATTGACGCTAAGTATCGGTGCCGTATCTATAATTTCTTGTACGAAAGTCTTAGATCAGCAACCGCAAGCCTCATTAAGTCCTGAGACAGCTTTCTCTACCCGCACAGGAGTTGAAGCGGGCCTTTTGGGTATTTATGATGGTTTCCAGAGTGGTGACTACTATGGGTTAGCGATATGGATCTACGCTGATCTATACGCAGATAACCTGATCCATACTGGCACTTTCCCAACTTTCGCTCAAATGGCTAACAAACAATTGTTGGCCGATAACACCAATATTGGTGCAATGTGGAACAGGATCTATAATACCATCAATCGCGCCAACAACGTAATCGTACAAGCTGAAAAGTTAAATGACCCTGCTTTTAACAAAATAGCAGCCATCGGAGAGGCTAGAGCGCTGCGTGCCATTGCCTATTTCGACTTATTACGCTTCTTTGGGGGTACGACAGGTGGATACGGAAAAACAGGGGGTGTTGGGGTTCCTTTATTTACACTACCTACTCTCTCTCCAGCCGACGGAGCTCCAAAAGCACGTGCAACAGAGGCAGATATCTATACGCAAATTCTTGCAGATCTTGATTATGCGATATTAAACGTTTCCACTACCGCACCGAACGGTCGTCTGACTAGAAATGCAGTTACAGCCATGAGAGCAAGGGTACAACTCTACAGAGAGCAGTGGTCGGATGCTGAAACAATGGCCACTAATGTGATCAGCCAGTTTGCTGCACAACCTAATGGCGGCTTAGTTTTAGGAGTTGATTACGCTAATCTGTGGCTTTCAAAAAATGTCCGCCCTGAGAGCATTTGGGAGTTGCAGTATTTTGCTGATGACGGAAACTCCGGCGCATTCTACTACTACCCTGGTGCAAATGGGGGTCGAAATGAGATCACATCGTCTAGTTCGTTGGCAGTAGCACATGAAGCCGGTGACTTGCGTCGCGGTATCAACGTAACAGTTGCTGCGCCAGGCATCCCCGCTAACAAAACAAGAAAATTCTCTCGTACAGCAGGTGACGATAATATAATCCTTATTCGCTTAGCAGAATTATACTTAATTCGCGCCGAGGCTCGTGCCAGAAAAACACCAAGTGATATTGCTGGAGCTCAAGCCGATTTAAACGTAATTAGAACACGTGCCGGTCTTCCAGCTACTACTGCCGCAACAACAGCTGATTTGATTGTTGCCATACAACAAGAGAGAAGAATTGAGTTGGCGCACGAAGGACATCGCTGGTTCGATCTTCGCCGTTACAATAACTACAGCGCCCTTGGAATAACTGAATCATTCAGGTCATTATGGCCTATACCGCAACGAGAAGTGTTGACAAGCGGTGGAATCATAGCACAAAATTCAGGTTACTAATACCCGTTCATTAAAATTATCAAGGCTGTCCGAACAGGGCAGCCTTTTTTTTGTTTTTACCATAACAATAGGAATAACGCAGATGATTCATGACCTTTGCGTCCCGCAATAAAACCCAGTATGGAAAATAAGCAAGACCTCTTTAGTACGATCGTTAACAGAAGAAGATCTAACAGACGATTCGACCCGGATATATCAGTGCCCGATGAAGTCATTAAGACGGCACTGCAACATGCTATTCTTGCGCCCAATAGCAGCAATATGCAGTGCTGGGAATTTTATTGGATACGATCGGCCGAAGAAAAAAAGAAGATGGCTGCGTATTGCCTGGGTCAGGGAGCAGCTACCACTGCTCAGCAATTGGTCGTATTTGTAACCCGACAAGATCTTTGGAAAAAAAGAGCCCGCTGGAATTACGATCGCATTAAAGAGGGTATTCCCGGAGAACCCACTAAACTGCAAAAAAGAGGGCTCGACTACTATAAAAAATTAATGCCGCTCGCCTATGCCAGTGACTGGTTGGGCGTTATAACGCTGGTCAGAAGAGCGATCAGTTTTTTCGGTGGACTACAAAAACCCTTTATACGATTTGGTGGCAAGGCCGATCAGCGAATTACCGTACATAAATCTTGTGCACTGGCAGCCGAGAATTTTATGCTCTCTATCGCAGCGGCCGATTTTGACAGTTGTCCTATGGAAGGATTCGATGCGGTAAGAGTAAAAAAAGCATTGAATCTGCCTGGAGGTGCAGAGATCAATATGATCATAGGGGTTGGCAGGGGAACTGAGCAAGGAGTGTGGGGACCTCGTAACAGGGTCGCCTTCGATGAGGTCGTAAAGACGATCGATTGATGTACCGCCGAACATAACTAATTACATAGAGGCACCCCTTGTGTGCTAAACTTGAAATTTTCTTTAAAAGAAAGTAGGCCATTTATCAATGGGCTGAGGGCTGCCCTGCCTGCTTCCAACAAGCTTTCACAAATTGCATCAACGTACGAATTCGAGCAGCCGAGAAATCAAAAGGTAGACCTGCTGCAGCAAATAGTTCAGGAAGGGTTTTGGTACCACCCAACGAAAGCGCCTTTATGTAATTATCAAGCGCCAATTGGCGATCATGATGATACTGCTGCCAAAGCCCGATAGCCCCTAACTGCGCAATACCATACTCGATATAATAAAAAGGCACTTCGAAAAGATGCAACTGCCGTTGCCACTGGTATAAGCGATAGGTGTCGAGTCCATCAAAGTCGATAACTGAAGAGCTGTACTCATTTAAAATGGATAACCAAACCTCGTTGCGTTCTTCTACACGATGCTGCGGATGCGTATAGATCCAGTGTTGAAATTTATCGATGGTAGCGATCCAAGGAAAAATGGTAATGACACGTTCGAGCTGTTGCTCTTTGGCTCGTTGCCATTCCTTAGGATCACTAAAAAAAGTATCCCAATAATCCATGGTAAATAGCTCCATCGACATACTAGCTACTTCGGCAATCTCTGTAGGGTATTCTTTAAACCCATTGAGCGGGAGCGGATGGGTAAGAAACGAGTGAACGGCATGCCCTCCTTCGTGTACCATGGTGGTCACATCATCGAGGGTGCCTGCTGCATTCATAAAAATAAAAGGGGCACCGGTTTCGGCCAATGGGCAATTATACCCGCCGGGCGCTTTCCCTTTTCGACTATCCAAA
>JBJTWT010000066.1:0-11942 GCA_046081865.1 Sphingomonadales bacterium | reverse complement strand
CTTACGGGCACCGTGGGTAGAAATGAAGTACTCGAGGATCGAAAGACCTTCTTTGAAGTTCGACAAAATCGGGTTTTCGATGATCTCACCACCGGTGGATCCCGACTTCGAAGGCTTGGCCATCAGTCCGCGCATACCGCCGAGCTGACGGATCTGCTCCTTGGAACCACGCGCTCCCGAATCGAGCATCATGTACACCGAGTTGAATCCTTGCTTGTCATTGCTGAGCTCTTTGATAAGCGACTCAGTGATACGGGTATCTACACGGCTCCAAATGTCAACAATCTGGTTGTATCGTTCGTTGTTTGTGATAAGACCCATGTTGTAGCTCTCCCACACCTCCTCTACTTCTCCTTTGGCATTCTCCAACAATTCTTCTTTAACATCGGGAATGATCAGATCGTTGATGTTAAACGACAGCCCTCCGCGAAAGGCAGTACGGAATCCGAGTTGCTTGATATCGTCAAGGAACTTAGCGGTCTTGGGAACATTGGTGATATTAATGATATCGCCGATGATCTCACGCAAGTTCTTTTTGGTAAGCAGCGCATTGACAAAACCTACCTCTACAGGAACGTGCTGATTAAAGAGCACACGACCTACCGTGGTTTCGATCAGTTTATTTTCGAGCTGTCCGTTTTCGTTTCTGACAGGGGTTTTAACGCGAATCCAAGCATGAAGATCTACTTTGCCTTCATTGTGAGCAATGATAACTTCTTCGCTAGAATAGAAGGCCTTGCCTTCTCCCTTTACCTTTTCCTTATCGGTAGTGCGCTTGCCTTTGGTGATGTAATACAGTCCCAACACCATGTCCTGAGAAGGCAGCGTGATAGGGGTACCGTTCTGTGGATTCAAAATGTTATGAGAAGCCAGCATCAACATTTGCGCCTCCAAAATAGCCGCATGGCTGAGGGGCACGTGAACGGCCATCTGGTCACCATCAAAGTCAGCGTTAAAGGCAGTTGTAACGAGAGGATGCAGCTGAATCGCTTTTCCTTCGATCAATTTGGGTTGAAAGGCCTGAATGGAGAGACGGTGCAGCGTGGGGGCACGATTGAGCAGCACCGGATGTCCTTTCAAAATATTTTCGAGGATATCCCATACCACGGCCTCTTTCTTATCTACCAGTTTACGGGCAGATTTGACCGTTTTAACGATACCTCTTTCAATGAGTTTGCGAATGATAAAGGGCTTAAAGAGTTCTGCCGCCATATCTTTAGGAAGCCCGCACTCGTGAAGCTTAAGCTCAGGCCCTACCACAATAACGGAACGTCCTGAATAATCGACACGCTTACCGAGCAGGTTTTGACGAAAACGTCCTTGCTTACCTTTCAGCACATCGCTGAGCGATTTGAGGGCGCGGCCACCTTCGGCCTTAACGGCATTCGACTTACGACTGTTATCGAATAGCGAATCCACCGCTTCTTGCAGCATACGTTTTTCATTGCGCAAGATCACTTCGGGAGCTTTGATCTCTAACAAACGCTTTAAACGATTATTGCGAATAATAACCCTTCTGTAAAGGTCATTGAGATCAGATGAAGCAAAGCGACCTCCATCAAGGGGTACCAACGGACGAAGCTCCGGTGGTATTACAGGTACGTATTGCATGACCATCCACTCGGGGCGGTTGGTGATACGAAGATTAGCGTCGCGGAAAGCCTCTACCACGCTCAGGCGCTTGAGTGCATCAGCTTTTCGTTGCTGAGACGTTTCGGTGGCAGCGGCATTACGAAGATCGAAAGAGAGCTGGTCGAGATCGATGCGGGCCAGTAGATCGTGAACCGCTTCGGCGCCCATCTTAGCAATGAATTTCTGTGGATCGTCATCGGGGAGGTATTGATTCTCCTTGGGAAGCGTCTCCAAGATATCGAGATACTCCTCTTCGGTAAGAAGATCGCCCAGTTGCTGACCCTTCTCCTCGCGAATACCGGGCTGTATCACTACAAAGCGCTCGTAATAAACAATGGACTCTAATTTTTTTGAGCTGGTACCAAGCAGGTAGCCGATCTTGTTAGGGAGAGATTTGAAGTACCAGATATGCACCACGGGTACCACCAACTTAATGTGACCCATTCTTTCACGACGTACTTTTTTCTCGGTTACCTCCACACCGCAACGATCGCACACGATCCCTTTGTAACGAATACGCTTGTATTTTCCACAAGCACACTCATAATCCTTTACAGGACCAAAGATCCTCTCGCAAAACAAACCATCACGCTCGGGCTTGTAGGTACGATAGTTGATGGTTTCGGGCTTAAGGATTTCACCATAGCTTCTCTCCAGGATATTATCGGGAGAGGCCAATCCGACGGTGATCTTCGAAAAAGGCGACTTGGGGCGATTCTCTTTTCTTATTGCCATGATCGTAACAGCGATTTGAATGAATGTTTTTTGTTTACTATCAATTGCTTTTACTCGAACTTAAGGTCCAGACCGAGTCCTCTTAACTCGTGCAACAATACATTGAACGATTCGGGCACACCGGCTCTGGGCACATTCTCCCCTTTTACCAATGACTCGTAGGTCTTGGCACGTCCAATGATGTCATCACTCTTAATGGTCAACAACTCTTGCAAGATATTCGAGGCACCATAGGCTTCGAGGGCCCATACCTCCATCTCTCCAAAACGCTGGCCTCCGAACTGAGCCTTACCACCCAATGGTTGCTGGGTAATGAGACTGTAAGGTCCAATGGAGCGGGCGTGCATCTTATCGTCGACCATGTGATGCAGCTTGATCATATAGATAATACCCACGGTAGCTTTTTGGTGAAAACGCTCTCCGGTCTCACCGTCATAGAGGTAAGTATGTCCGTACATGGGGATACCGGCATCGTTACAATAGCCAGCGATCTCATCGACCGAGGCCCCATCAAAGATGGGCGTAGAGAATTTCAATCCGAGCTTCTCTCCGGTCCATCCTAAGATCGTTTCATAGATCTGACCAAGGTTCATACGACTGGGAACCCCCAGCGGGTTCAGCACCACATCAACAGGAGTACCATCCTCAAGGAATGGCATGTCTTCCTGACGAACGATCTTGGCCACGATACCCTTGTTACCGTGACGACCAGCCATCTTGTCTCCCACTTTCAGCTTACGCTTAACAGCGAGATAGACCTTAGCCAGTTTCAATACACCGGCAGGCAATTCATCTCCGATACTGATATTGAATTTCTCTCTCTTGTAACGACCCAGCTCTTCGTTGAATTTGATGCTGTAATTGTGCAAGAGCGTATTGACCTTATCGTCGGTCTTCTTATCGCCGGTCCATCCCAAAGGATTGACGTTGGCATAATCCAATCCGCGAAGACCTTTGTCGGTAAACTTGGCGCCTTTGCCGATCTGCACTTCGCCAAAGTTGTTGCTAACTCCGGCAGAACTATGATCCTTTAATAAGCTTCCCAGTTTTTCGAGCAGCACTTCCTTTAAGTCTACCTCGTTCTTTTCGTGCAGCTTTTCGAGTTTTTCAAGCGAAGCCTTCTCGCGCACTTTGGCATTCTTATCTTTTTTGGCACGCTGAAAAAGTTTTTTACCGATCACCACACCCTCTACTCCATTGGGAGCTTTGAGCGAAGCGTCCTTGGCATCTCCGGCCTTGTCTCCAAAGATGGCGCGAAGCAGTTTCTCTTCGGGAGTGGGATCACTTTCTCCTTTAGGTGTGATCTTTCCGATAAGGATATCCCCTTCTTTTACCTGAGCCCCGATACGGATAATACCATGCTCATCGAGATCTTTGGTGGCCTCTTCCGACACGTTAGGAATATCGGGAGTCAGCTCTTCTTCTCCCAGTTTTGTATCGCGCACTTCGAGTTCGTACTCAGAGATATGAACGGAGGTAAAGAGGTCTTCTTTGACCACACGCTCACTTATAACGATGGCATCCTCGAAATTGTATCCCTTCCAGGGCATAAAGGCCACTTTCAGATTCTTTCCAAGTGCCAGCTCTCCGTTTTGAGTAGCATACCCCTCTGTAAGAAAGTCACCGTTCTTTACCTTCTGACCTTTCTTAACGGCAGGACGAAGGTTGATACAAGTCTCCTGGTTCGTCTTGATGAACTTAGTCAGTTTGTATACACGAAGGTCATCTTCGAAGCTGACCAGTTTTTCGTTGGCATCACGATCGTAGCGTACATGAATTTCATTGGCATCCACAAATTCCACTACCCCATTTCCATCGGCGTGGATCTGAATGCGGGCATCGCGGGCAGCCTTGACTTCGAATCCTGTTCCCACAATGGGTACATCGGGGCGAAGCAAGGGCACCGCCTGGCGTTGCATGTTCGATCCCATCAGAGCACGGTTGGCATCATCATGCTCCAAGAACGGAATCAGCGATGCGCTAAGTCCCACAATCTGATTGGGCGCCACATCCATAAACTCCACATCGGCCTTGTCCAAAATGGGGAAGTCACCGGTTTCGCGACTCACCACTTTTTCTTCTTTCACATGACCCTTCTCATCGAGTGGGGTGTTAGCTTGGGCGATCTTGGCATTATCTTCTTCTTCGGCGCTCAAAAAGATCAGTTCTTTCATGTTGACCTTTCCATCGGCCACCCGTCGATAAGGCGTTTCGATAAAGCCCATATCGTTGATCTTGGCGTGCACGCAAAGGGTAGAGATCAGACCAATGTTGGGACCTTCGGGAGTTTCGATGGTACAAAGACGGCCATAGTGAGAATAGTGTACGTCACGAACTTCAAAGCCTGCTCTTTCGCGGCTCAGACCACCGGGGCCCAGTGCCGAGATACGACGCTTGTGCGTGATCTCAGAGAGCGGATTGGTCTGATCGAGGAACTGAGAGAGCTGAGAGGTTCCAAAAAATGAATTGATCACAGAAGAGAGTGTGCGGGCGTTGATCAGATCGACCGGAGTAAAGACCTCGTTATCGCGAACGTTCATACGCTCTCTGATAGTACGGGCCATACGAGCCAATCCGACTCCGAATTGCGCATACAACTGCTCTCCTACGGTGCGCACCCGACGGTTGCTCAGGTGATCGATATCATCGATCTCTGCCTTACCATTGGTGAGTCGCACCAAATATTTTATAATGAGAATGATATCATCTTTCGTTAACGTCTTTTTCTCGAGTGGCAGGTTCACATTGAGTTTTCGGTTGATCTTATAACGACCCACCTCACCCAGATCGTAACGCTTATCGCTAAAGAATAATTTATCGATGATGCCGCGAGCGGTCTCATTATCGGGTGCATCGGCTCCACGCAATTGACGATAGATAAATTGAACCGCCTCCAGTTCGCTATTCGAAGTATCCTTGTTGAGGGTATTGTAGATGATGGCATAATCACCGCCCACATCCTCACGCTGAATAAACACGCTGGCCACTTCGAGCGAAGAAATGGTTTCGATGGCCCCTTCGTCGAGTACTGTATCGCGCTCCATAACGATCTCGTTACGCTCGATGGACACTACTTCTCCGGTATCCTCGTCCACAAAATCTTCTACCCAAGTGCGAAGCACGCGAGCAGCCAAGCGCTTTCCAATGTATTTAGAAAGTGTTTTCTTGTCGGTTTTGACCTCATCGGCCATTCCGAACAACTCCAAGATGTCCTTGTCGGTCTCATAGCCAATGGAGCGCAGCAATGTGGTTACGGGGAATTTCTTTTTACGATCGATGTAAGCATACATCACGTTGTTGATATCGGTTGCGAACTCCATCCAGGCGCCCTTGAATGGAATTACACGAGCAGAATAGATCTTGGTTCCATTGGGGTGTACGGATTGACCGAAGAAAACTCCGGGAGAGCGATGAAGTTGAGAGACCACTACACGCTCCGCACCATTGATCACAAAAGTGCCACGGGGAGTCATGTAAGGAATGTTACCCAAGAATACGTCTTGCACGATGGTCTGAAAATCGACGTGCTCTTCGTCATTACAGCTAAGACGCAACTTTGCCTTTAAGGGAACGGCATACGTGAGTCCACGCTCCATACATTCTTCGATGGTGTAACGGGGAGGATCAATGAAGTAATCCAAAAACTCCAACACGAAGATGTTACGCGTGTCGGTAATGGGAAAGTTGTCTTTGAACACCCGGAACAAACCTTCGATGTTGCGTTTGTCGGGTGTGGTCTCCAACTGAAAAAATTCTTTGAACGACTGAATCTGTACTTCTAGTAGGTCGGGTGTTTCTGCAAGGTGTTTGATCTTACCAAAATCAATCCTTGCGTTCGTTTTTGCTGCAGACATAGCGTAAACCGGTTTTATCAACGTTCAGGACATACCTCTCTTGTGATGGCCTCCGAAGTAGAAAAGACGGAAGTCATTGTAAGATAATTACTTACACACGGTCAAGGATGTCGAAAATATGTTTGGCCAAAATAAAGGAGGGCAAAGGTAAAGAATTCAGTATCACCGCCAAAATTTGTTACCACAAAAATCCGGCCAAAAAAGTTAAACCATCGGTTGACACCCACAAATGGGCATATTATACTTACCTAATGACCCCCTCACTACCCACCCCCGGCAAGGGCCGAAGACCCGGGCAGTTGACCATTAGCCGAAAAGACCGAATGGGAGCACTGCTGTTAGCGTTACTGGTATTACTTTATGTGGCCGTAAGCATGCCCACCGGAACTACCCGAACCTATTCGGCAAGGATCGATTCCATGAAGCAAAATAACTATAAAAACAATTATCAATCAACGAATAAGATAAATCACTCCCTCCCAAAATCAAGTCAACGGAGTTCCAAGCCCTCCTACTACCAAAAAGATAAAACCCCTGGCTATTACCACTATCAAAAACCCATAAATAGCTATTTTTCGCAGCCGGGTCGAGAGTATTTTCAAAAGCCCCAAAGGTCCGTCTTTTTGCAGCAGGCCGATTCGGCCCAATTAGAAAAGCTACCTGGTATTGGACCTGTTCTGGCTTCCCGTATTGTTCGCTACCGAGAAAAGATCGGAGGGTTTTATAGTAAATCGCAGCTAAAGGAGGTGTATGGCATTAGCGACACTCTTTATCAATTCTTAGAGTCATACCTAGAGATGAAACCAGACTTCGCATCACTAAAAAAAATTGACCTTAATGCTGTATCGCTAGAGACACTTCGGCAACACCCGTATTTGGGCTGGGAAAAAGCGAAGTTCATCATTCGGTATAGGGAAGCCAATGGCCCCTTTACATCGCTAGACGACCTCACCAAGATCCGGGCCTTAGATTCTTTTACGATAAAACGATTTGCTCCTTATGCAACGATCGATTCGATCACAAGCGATCTCCGGTAAAAGGGGTTGCAAAAAAAAGGCCTTCAGTTGGGAAGGCCTTGTATGGGAGAAAGTCAGGATTACGCGATCTCTACATCGGCACCGGCTTCTTTCAGCTTAGCAGCAATATCTTCTGCCTCGGCCTTAGAAACGTTTTCCTTAACGGTCTTGGGAGCACCGTCTACCATGTCCTTAGCTTCTTTCAGCCCCAGACCGGTAAGGTCTTTTACAACCTTCACTACATTGAGCTTAGAGGCACCACCACTCTTTAAGATAACATTAAAGGCGGTCTTCTCCTCGGCAGCAGCAGCGCCACCACCATCGCCACCGGCTACCACTACGGCAGCAGCTGCGGGCTCAATTCCATACTCGGTTTTCAGAAAATCTGCGAGTTCTTGTACTTCTTTCACTGTAAGACCTACCAGGCTTTCAGCGAGTGCTTTTACATCAGCCATTTGATTTAAATTTTTACCGTTTTCACTGCATTGAAGCTCCAACGGCGGTTTTTAAAAAAATTTGCCTTTGTTCGATCCTTGCGGACCACCCTCAGGCCTGGGTTTTTATTTTGATCGAACAACTACTGTTCAATTAAAATCGATTACTCGGCAGCAGCAGCTTGCTTTTCGTGATGTTGCAACAAGCCAGCCAGTACACGTTTGGCAGGAGACTGCAACAAACCGATCACCTCACCGATCAACTCGTTCTTGGTCTTGATCTGTGTAAGTGCCTTCAATTGATTATCTCCACTGTAAATATCCCCGTTTATAAAAGCAGCTTTTAGCACCGGTCTGTCACCATTGCTCTCCTTACGAAATGAGCTGATGATCATGGCGGGCTCCTTAGGATTCTCAGAGAATAGAAGGGCTGTTACCTTATGCAAGGAATCGTACATGCCTGCATATTTTTCGCCGTCGAGAGACTCTAGTGCCTTTTTGATAAGGGTGTTCTTGGCCACTTTCATCTCGACCTGCTTATTAAAACAGGCGCGACGCAGTTTGCCCACTTGCTCTACGGTCAGCGACTCGGTATCAGTTACGTAAAAGTTATTGTACTGTGAGAATTTACCTTTCAGTAACTCGATCACTTCGTTTTTTTGCTCTTTAGTCATTGTATTAACGTTTTGACTTTTTTCAATTTAATTTACCGCCCCTACATTTAGTTTACAAAGGCTTTGGTGTCGATCGCAATGCCAGGGCTCATGGTCGAAGCCATGCTGATCCCCTTAAGGTACGTTCCCTTAGAAGAAGAAGGCTTGGCTTTGATGATGGCATTGAGTAGCTCTTGACTATTCTCTGCGATCTTCTCAGGAGCGAAACTGACACGTCCGATCGATGCGTGAACGATCCCTACCTTATCTACCTTAAAAGCGATCTTACCGCCCTTAACGTCATTGATAGCAGAAGCTACATCATTGGTTACGGTACCTGTCTTGGGGTTGGGCATCAGGTTACGAGGACCCAACACCTTACCGAGCTTACCGATCTTGGGCATTACACTGGGAGTGGCGATGATAACATCTACATCTACCCAACCGCCTTCGATCTTGGTCACGAACTCGTCGAGACCTACAAAGTCAGCACCGGCACCCTTGGCCTCGGCCTCTTTGTCGGGTGTGCATAGTACCAATACTTTTTTTGTCTTACCGGTTCCGTGAGGAAGGGTCACTGTTCCGCGAATGGCCTGATCGGCTTTTTTAGGATCTACTCCCAAACGGATGTGCAGGTCTACGGAGGCGTCGAATTTGCAAGTAGTAATTTGCTTCACTAAACTGGAGGCCTCTTTGAGAGAATATGATTTATTGGCGTCAACCTTGGTATCGGCCACTTTTCTTTTTTTACTGATAAATGCCATGATTCAATTTTTTGAGGTGAACATTAATTTTCCCAGGGAGCTTTACCTTCTACATTCAGCCCCATGCTGCGTGCCGTACCAGCGACCATTTTCATGGCACTCTCTACGGTAAAGCAATTGAGATCGGGCATTTTGTCTTCGGCAATGGCCTTGATCTGGGTCCAATTCACCTTTCCTACTTTGGAACGATTACTTTCTTTGGAACCTTTTTGAATTTTGGCAGCCTCCAGCAATTGAACGGCAGCAGGAGGAGTTTTGATAATAAAATCAAAACTTTTGTCTGTGTAAACGGTAATAAGTACGGGGAGAACTTTCCCTTGTTTGTCCTGTGTTCTAGCGTTGAACTGTTTGCAGAACTCCATAATGTTGATTCCCTTAGAACCCAGAGCAGGTCCTATGGGAGGTGCGGGGTTGGCCTGGCCACCCTTGCACTGCAGCTTCACAAAGCCGGATACTTCTTTTGCCATGTCTTTAGATTTATTGGTTCAAGCGTACTGCCATTGGCGGTACTCCCAAATTCCTCGTAAAAAAGAACTAGTTGGGGCGGCAAAGCTAATGGTTTAGCGTCGTTTGACAAAGAGAATGAGGGTATTTTTTACCACCCGCTTAATTAGCTGATTATCAAAAAAAAGCCTCCGCGCCGAGCGGAGGCTTTTACTACTTTTAGGAAGAGCGCTGTAAATACAAAAAGAACCAAAAGAAACGTGCGATCGCTAGCTTAACTTCTCTACCTGCATGTAGCTAAGCTCTACAGGGGTAGCCCTTCCAAATATCTTGACGGTAACCTTCAATTTCTTCTTTTCATCATTGACCTCTTCGATCACACCATTAAAGTCATTGAAAGGACCTTCGATGATCTTGATGGTCTCGCCTACAATGTATGGCTCGATCATACTCATACCGCCGGCCTCGCTCATCTCATCCATCTTGCCAAGCATCTTATTGACCTCGGCCTTGCGCAGTGCGACAGGGTTATCCTTTCCCAAAAAATGAATAACGTTGGTAGTATTCTTGATGATATCGCGCAGATCGTCACTGAGTTTACCCTCTTTGATCTCGATCATGACATAGCCGGGATAATAGTTTCGCTCACGCATTACCTTTTTTCCGCTGGCCACTTTATAGACTTTTTCTACGGGTAGAAATACCTGTTTCACGATCTCGCTCCAGCCACCTCTAGAGATCTCTTTGTCGAGGTATTCCTTGACCTTTTTTTCTTTGCCACTAATCACGCGAAGCACATACCACTTGGTATCCGTCTGCGGACTAAGACTCTCTGTTGTTGTACTCACCGCTTCCATCAGAATAATTGTTTGTAGATAAACTGAAGTCCATTACCGGTTGCAAAGTCCATGATCAAAACTACAAAGGTGATGACCAGTGTAGCGACCAATACGATCATGGTTGACTGCTGTAATTGCATCCAACTGGGCCAGGTGACCTTCTCGGTCAATTCCTGGTAGCTTTCTTTTAAATAAGTAGTGATCTTGTTCATATTCTTGATTTGTGCACGGGCAGAGAGATTCGAACTCCCATCAACGGTTTTGGAGACCGCTATTCTGCCATTGAACTATGCCCGTAAGTATCAAAAGTCACCGGCTGTTCGGATTTCTCCTGACAACCAATGACTTTTGAGATTACAAATATAAGCGATTACTTCAGGATTTCAGTCACCTGTCCGGCACCTACGGTGCGACCGCCTTCGCGGATAGCGAACTTGAGACCTTTTTCCATGGCAATTGGCTGGATCAACTTAACGGTAAGCGCGGTGTTATCACCAGGCATCACCATTTCAGTACCGGCAGCGAGTTCCACTTCTCCGGTCACGTCTGTGGTACGGAAATAGAACTGAGGACGGTATTTGTTGAAGAATGGAGTGTGACGTCCACCTTCTTCTTTGCTAAGTACGTATACTTCGGCTTTGAACTCGGTGTGAGGAGTGATAGATCCGGGTTTAACGATAACCATACCACGACGGATCTGATTTTTCTCGATACCACGGAGCAACAGACCTGCGTTGTCTCCTGCTTCTCCCTCATCGAGGAGTTTGCGGAACATCTCAACGCCGGTAACCGTAGAGGTGAGTGGATCGGGGATCAGACCAACGATCTCAACAGGCTCACCTACTTTAATGCGACCACGCTCGATACGACCTGTGGCAACTGTACCACGACCGGTAATAGAGAACACGTCTTCTACAGACATCAAGAAGGCCTGATCTACTGGACGGGGAGGTAGCGGAATATAACTATCAACGGCAGCCATCAGCTCTTCTACTTGCTTAACGGCGCTAGCTTCTCCTTCGAGGGCCTTAATGGCAGAACCCTTGATGATAGGCGTATTGGCACCATCGAAACCATAGAAGGTAAGCAGATCGCGGATCTCCATTTCAACGAGGTCAAGCAGCTCGGCATCGTCAACCAAGTCTACTTTGTTCATGAATACGACAATCTTGGGTACACCTACCTGACGAGCCAACAAGATGTGCTCTTTTGTCTGAGGCATAGGACCATCGGTAGCAGCAACCACCAGGATGGCACCATCCATTTGGGCAGCACCCGTAATCATATTCTTAACATAGTCAGCGTGACCGGGACAGTCTACGTGAGCATAGTGACGGTTTTCGGTTTGGTACTCAACGTGAGCGGTGTTGATGGTGATACCTCTCTCTTTTTCTTCGGGAGCGGCATCGATCTCATCATACTTCTTGGCCTGCGCCATACCTTTTGAAGCCAAAATGGTAGTGATGGCGGCAGTAAGAGTAGTCTTACCATGGTCGATGTGGCCGATGGTACCTACGTTAACGTGGGGTTTGTCCCGCTTAAAGGTCTCTTTTGACATTGTTATCGGTTTT
>JBJTWT010000065.1:0-15195 GCA_046081865.1 Sphingomonadales bacterium | reverse complement strand
CCAAAGATTATTTGCTGATAGAGATTTTGTGTTAGACCTAAAAAAAATTTTAATAGAAGAAGGTGGTATATATGAATTTTTAGATAAAATACTTCCTCTAGTCAAAAATGGAAATTGGGATGCTAACAATTATTGGTCATATAAAAGTATTACTTTTGCAAAACATATTGCAGGACAACACATTCCAAGAATAATTCAAAAAATATTAGATTCCCCTGGTTTTAAGGAATTTGCAAAGAAAGAAGGGTTGAGAAAGAAGGATTTAAAGGCGTGGGGAAATGGATTTTATTTTGTACTAACAAGTTTTAGTTTTAGAAAAACGTTTCACAATGCCTTGATTGATGTAGGAGATGATGCCGAATTTGTATATAGAGATATGACAGAGGAAGAAAAACGAAAGTTTTTTAACCTTGATCACCTATAATTTCTACGTACATTCTTGAGTAAAAAGATAAAGACAGGGATTCGTTTTTTTACTTTACAAGTACTATCTCTAAAGGACGCCAAATGATTACCTTTTTATTTTGAGAATTTCCACTACATGCAATACCATAAGTAGATTTAGCATTGACTTTAATCTTTAAATTGTTCCAACCATCTTCTGAAGTAATTTTTTCATACAGTTCATCAGAAATTTTTAGAGGTAACTCATATTTATCCTCCCCCAGACAGCAACAACCGTTTTGCCAATAAAATAAAACGCTCATGCCGGATTGATCATCTTTAATCGAAAACCAAGCATCGTGGTCATACTGGGTCGACATATCAATTTTGCCAGTGAACGATTTAACTATTCCAATTTTAGTAGGTCGATATTCTTTTTGCCCAAAAGAAGTAAGAGAAAAAGTGATAAAAAAAAGTAAAAGAAAACGATTAGCCATAATGATGAGGTTTAGAACGGATAAAAAAAGGAGGTACTCGCTAAAGATAAATCGCAACTAACTCAGAATAAGCTAATTGCGATTTTAATACGCGGAGAGGGAGGGATTCGAACCCTCGGTACAGATTTAAGTCCGTACAACGGTTTAGCAAACCGGCCCTTTCGGCCACTCAGGCACCTCTCCGTTACCGCCGAAAACCCATGGCGGATGGCAAAAATAAATAGAAATTACATGGCCGCCAACTGCACTTTCTGCTGCAGCTCCAACACATTCTCCCGAAATATTCCATCGGTATCCATCAGGTCCTTAACAGTTTGGCAAGAGTGAATAACGGTGGTATGATCGCGGCCACCGAAATGATCTCCGATGGTCTTTAAAGAATTTTTGGTAAAGGCCTTGGCCAGATACATGGTTATCTGACGGGCTTGAACGATCTCTCGCTTGCGGGTCTTTTGCAATAATTTATCATAAGGCACATCAAAGTACTCGCATACCATCTTTTGGATGGTATCGATAGTAATCTCCTTGCTTGATGATTTAACAAAGTTGCGAAGCACCTTTTTGGCCAGGTCCAGATCGATCTCCTTTCGGTTGAGCGAGGACTGGGCAAGCAGCGAGATGAGAGCCCCTTCTAATTCGCGTACGTTATTGTTGATATTGTAGGCGATGTACTTGACCACTTCTTTTGGCATCTCGAGTCCATCGTTCTTCATCTTTTTTTCTAAGATCTCGATACGGGTTTCGTAATCGGGCACCTGCAGGTCGGCACTGAGCCCCCATCGAAAACGGCTGAGCAATCGCTCTTGAACGCCTTCGAGGTCTTTGGGCGACTTATCCGAGGTAAGCACCAACTGCTTTTGCGACTGATGCAAATGGTTAAAGATGGCAAAGAAGGCGTCTTGTGACTTTTCGGCCTTGGCAAAGAATTGCACATCGTCTAGTATCAGCACATCGATCAACTGATAAAAATGAATAAAGTCGTTGATGGCATTGTTGCGGCTGTGGTCCATAAACTGGTTGATGAACTTCTCGGAGCTTACGTACAATACCACTTTGTTGGGGTGAATGCGCTTCACTTCGTTTCCGATAGCTTGGGCCAGGTGGGTCTTTCCCAAACCGGTTCCGCCATAGATCACCAAGGGATTAAAGGAATTGGCGCCGGGCTTTTCTGCTACGGTCTTACCGGCACGACGAGCCACCCGGTTGCAATCACCTTCTATAAACGAATCAAATGTGTAAACAGGATTGAGTTGCGGATCGATCTGCATCTTCTTGAGACCCGGTATTACAAAAGGATTCCTTACAGGATTATTGATGACCAATGGAAAATCCATTTCGTTGTTCGAAAAAGATTTGAACCCTTGACCACTCACGTCCATGGTGACGGGCTTGCTACGGCTGTTGCCGCTATCGACCATGATTCTGTATTCGAGACGGGCCTCTTTTCCCAATTCCCTTTTTAAGGTTTTGGCCAGCAAGTTTACATAATGCTCCTCAAGGTATTCGAAGAAGAATTGACTGGGAACTTGTATCACCAACACATTCGCTTTGAGCGAAACAGGAGTGATCGGTTCGAACCAAGTCTTATAATGCTGCCATTCTACAATATCCTTGATGATCTTTAAACAATTGCTCCAAACTTTTTCCGCGTTCTTATCCATCGATTGCAATGCAGTTTATCGTCAATTAACGGTGGTTAGTAAAAGGTCTCCGCGCAGGTTTTATCCACATGTCCACATTTGTCAATAAAAAAACTTGCGTGGGACAGCGAATATCATTAATCGTTTTCAAACAAAAAAAATTAACTGCCTGTTTTTGAGGAAATCAAAATTTTTTCTGTTTTTAAAATTTTTTGGCCCGAAAATTTGGAAAATTCAAAATCGATCCTCCCTAACAAAATCCCCCCAAAACCGACCTGGTTGACCAGCACCTCCCTGCCCTTCTTATTGGCATACACCATCGGCTTGTCTAAGAAAGTATGGGTGTGGCCACCAATGATCAAATCAATCTCCTCCGATTGCTTGGCTAGGTCTTCATCGCTGACCTTACGCTCTGTTACATAGCGGTTTCCGAGGTGAGACAGACAGATCACCAGATCGCAATGCTCCTTTTTTCTAAGCATAAAAGCGGTCTTGTTGGCCTCTGTAATCGGGTCCAGGTATTGGGTAGATCCAAACAACTGATCGGGTATGAGACCCTTACCCTCAATCCCTACCCCCAGCACCCCTATTTTAAGGGGCCCTCTTCTAACTATCTTATATGGCTGCACGTTTCCCTCTAGGGGAGTGCCACTTACGTCATAATTACAGACAAGCATCGGAAAGCGGGCATGCTGTCTAAACTGTGTGGCCAAATTTTCCATTCCCGCATCGAAATCATGGTTACCTATGGTAGTGGCATCGTACCCCATGTAAGACATGGCCTTGATCTCGGGTTCTCCCTTGAAAAAATTAAAATAAGGGGTGCCTTGAAAGATGTCACCGGCATCCAAAAGAAGTACATAGGGTTCTTGCTCTCTAATTTGTTTAACTATTTGGGCTCTTTTTGCTACACCTCCTAAACCTTGATTGCGACCTCCATCCATCGGGAAAGGGTCAAGGCGGCTATGAGTATCGTTGGTATGCAAGATCACAAGTCGGTAGCTACCGCTGGCTGCCAGGGCTTGATCTAACAAGGGAGTGCTAAGCAGGCCACCGGCCAGTAGTGCTGACTGACGTATAAAGCTTTTTCTATTGAGCATAGACAACCCTTTTTTCGAGTGAGGCCCCCACAAAGCCCTGCTTACGAACCTGCCAGCTCACATAATCGATCAATGCCCTTCTAGCGAGATACCCATTAGAAAGTTGTGGCAACACTTTTAGCATCTCAGCATTGTCGCCCCCCGATGCTACAAAATCGGAATTCAAGATCCAGTAAGTTGCCTCGGGCTGCAGGGGCTTATCCTTAATGAATACCTCTATGGCTTTTTTATCTTTTATGGTAAAGCGAATTCCTGCCACGGGCCAACCGCCTCGAGCGGCAACGAGGTCTAAGAATGATTGCAGTTGTACTCCGCTCAGCTGTTGCAAGACCAGCACATTATCGAAGGGCATCAACTCAAAAATTTTTCCCAACGTAAGAGCGCCGGCAGGCAGTTGTTGCAAGCGAATGCCTCCATAGTTGACGAATGCCGCATCGATAGACTTTTCAAATTGAAGCGCACCCATAGTCAAATAGGCATCGGCCATAAAGTTACCGAGCGTTCCCTCTGGCTGATCCTTCTCGAGCGTTTGTTGAACGGTACCAATTACGGCATTCATGCTTTTATCTACACTATCTCCATACGATTTTATGGTATAGTACAAAACGGAATCGGTGGCAAGCTCTTTGGTAATCCGTTGATTGCTGTATTGTGCTTGCATGGGAACATACATGCTTTTGCAGGCAGACAACAAGCCGACGAGCAGGGTAAAAAAATAAAGTGACAAGTATTGGTGGCGAATCATAAAGCAGTGGGGTAAGATAGATATTTTTAACGGCTAAAACCGCATCTTTGCTTAAGTTTTTCAGGATAAAAACCTGACAGCATGCAAAAAAAAATAACGCTTCGTCTTTTGCCTTCAGAGGCTGCCGATCAACATACGATCACCTCACTGATCGCCTCCGCTGCATCCGTCTTGCCCGAGCGAGTAAGCGGATATTACCAAACCAAACAGTCCATAGATGCCAGAGGTAAACAGGCCTGGGTTAATCTTACGGTAGAGGCCTTTATTGATGAGCCCTTTCACCAACGACCTTTGAGCCCTACTCTATTTAAACCCCTGCCCGAGGCAGCACCAAGGGTGGTTATTATTGGCGCGGGACCGGCAGGGCTTTTTGCGGCCCTTCGACTTATTGAAGGTGGGCTAAAGCCGATCGTGTTGGAAAGAGGAAAAGAAGTACGCGCCCGCAGAAGAGACTTAGCCCGTCTAAACAAAGAGGGCATTGTAAACGAAGACAGCAATTATTGCTTTGGAGAGGGAGGCGCGGGCACTTATAGCGACGGTAAGCTGTATACGCGTAGTAATAAAAGAGGTGATGTAGATCGCATCTTACAATTATTTGTACAGTTCGGAGCCGATGAATCGATCTTGTATCGATCGCATCCACATATTGGAACTAATAAATTGCCCGGCATTATCACTGCCATGCGAGAAAAGATCTTGGAATGTGGGGGCGAAATTTGGTTTGAAAAAAGGGTCACTGATTTTATTATCAAAGAAAATCGTCTTTGTTCCGTTCAAACAGCTACCGGAGAACAGGTTGAGGCCGCTGCTTTTTTACTGGCTACGGGACACGCTGCCCGAGATATTTTTTACTTATTGCATCGGCATCAAATTTTGATAGAAGCAAAACCCTTTGCGCTTGGAGTTCGCGTGGAGCATCCGCAATCACTGATAGACCGCGCCCAGTATCACTGCGATACGAGAGGTGAATGGCTACCTCCTGCCGCTTACAGCTGGGTACAGCAAGTACAAGAAAGGGGAGTCTTTTCTTTTTGCATGTGCCCGGGCGGCATCATAGCACCTGCGGCCACCGCGCCGAACGAGTTGGTGGTAAATGGATGGAGTCCTTCCAAAAGAAACAACCCCTATGCCAATAGTGGTATTGTAGTGGCGGTAGAACAAACCGACCTTTTTGGAAGTACCAAAAATTCAACGGACCGCCACGATCCGCTCTCGCTTTTACGCTTTCAACAATCGGTAGAACAAAATGCATTCCTGGCCGGAGGGGGCGCCTTGGTAGCCCCGGCTCTTCGCCTTACAGATTTTTGTGAGAAAAAACTTTCCAATACCCTTCCGGATTGCTCCTATTTGCCAGGACTTCGTGGAGCGCCTTTACATGAGGTGTTGCCCAACTTTGTTTTTAATAGGTTGCGCTTGGCCTTTCAAGAGCAGGGAAAAAAAATGAAAGGATATTATACGCAAGAGGCCGTAGTGGTTGCCCCCGAGTCGCGCACCTCCTCTCCGGTACGCATTCCCAGAGATCCGCAAAAACTGCACCACCCGCAACTAACAACGCTGTTTCCCTGTGGCGAGGGAGCCGGCTATGCCGGGGGCATTGTAAGTGCTGCGATGGATGGCGAGCGGGTGGCCGATGCCATTGCCGCCAGCCTCTCCGCCCGAAGTGTTGACTAACCATTCCTGTAAAATATTATCTCGAAGACCCGAAGCAGATTATTTTTGATACCTGAACTTTTTTTATGGCTACCATCCTTTCGCTCCAACACCTAAAAAAATATTTTGAATCGCAAAAAGCGGTCGATGATATTAGTCTTTCTATAGAAGAGGGTCAGATATTTGGTCTGCTGGGACCTAATGGTGCTGGCAAGACCACTCTTATTAGAATGATTACGGGTATCTTTTATCCTGACCAGGGAGAGATCGTTTTTCGAGGCAAAAAATTTGACCCCATTCTCGATGTGGCTTCTATTGGATACATGCCCGAAGAAAGAGGATTGTACAAAAAAATGAAAGTGGGAGAACAGGCCCTTTACCTGGCCCAGTTAAAAGGCCTCTCCCATCATCAAGCCAAAGAGAAGATCGGCGTTTGGTTTGAACGGTTTGGGATGGAGAGCTGGTGGAATAAAAAAGTGGAGGATCTCTCGAAAGGAATGGGCCAAAAATTACAATTTGTAACGACCGTACTGCACGATCCACAGCTGATCATCTTAGATGAACCCTTTAGTGGTCTGGACCCGGTCAACAGCAACCTGATAAAAGATGAGATCTACCGACTGGCCGCCCAAGGTGCTACCATTATCTTTAGTACCCATCGTATGGAACAGGTAGAGGAGATCTGCAATAACATAGCCCTGGTTAACAGGGGCAAAAAAATTCTGGACGGTACCGTTCAGGGCGTAAAGGAGCAATACAAAGAAAATCTTTTCTTGATAGAGACCGAAGGGCATGCCACGCTTAGTGGAGCGCTCCCCTTTACCATAGTCAATCAAACAGACACGAAACTCTTCCTACAACTTACCGAGGGGCAATCGCGCAATCAGGCACTTCGCTTTTTGCTCGATCAACAGATTAGTATCGTCTCCTTTAAGGAGATGCTTCCCTCTCTCAATGATATTTTCATCAAACTGGTAGAGGGCACTCCCGTAAGCCGTTCGTTCGAAACAAAAACCGCTGCGCTATGAACAAGACCTGGATCATCATCAAAAGAGAATACCTGACACGGGTTCAAAAGAAAACTTTTATCATAGCCACTTTGCTGCTTCCGGTGCTCTATGTGGGATTGATCTTTGGCATGGGCTTTATTGCCGAAAACAGCCGAGAGACCCTCTCTATTGCCGTGATTGACTCATCGGGGTACTTTAGTGCTCCGGTTCTCGAAAGACAAAATCAACTCGATTCCAGCTCTACGCTAACCCTTGTCAACGATCTAAGCCAAGAGCAGCTGATACAAAAAGAAGGCGGGTACGAAGGCTATGTAATTATCCCTGCACTCAATTGGAAAAGAGGCATCGATACGCTGGCGCTCAATACCTACAAATCGTATGGCAGTGCCACTACCGCTGCGGTAGAGGCCAAATTAAACCGAATTTGGAGCGAGGTAGTCAACGACAGTTTACAAATAGATCTTGGCAAGCAAATGATACAGACGCAAAGTCGTATCGGTATCAAATCTAAAAATATAACCGACGAGAAATCCGATAGCGATACCGCAGAGGGTATTGGCTATGTTGCCGGACTGTTGATGTATTTTATTTTACTGGTCTACGGATCGCAGGTTATGATGGGAGTGATGGAAGAAAAGACCAACCGGATCGCCGAAGTGATCGTGTCTTCCGTTAGACCCTTTCAGATGATGCTGGGAAAAATTATCGGTATCGGTGCTGTAGCCCTTACCCAATTTTTACTATGGATCGTCTTTATTCTGGTCGCCTACAATGTGGCCAAAGAGGCCGGCACCCAAATGGGCGCTGCCGAAATGGTCGGCAATATGCAACGTCTCTTTACTAAAGTAGATGTACCTCTTATCTTATTTTGCTTTGGGTTTTATTTTCTGGCCGGCTTTTTCTTCTATGCCTCTTTGTATGGTGCGGTGGGCAGTGCGGTAAACGAAGATATTCGCGAAGCGCAATCGCTGAGCTTTCCCATAACCATGTTGGTCATTTTATCTATTGCCATGATGACGGCCTCGATTGCGAATCCTTCCGGCCCAATTGCGGTATGGGGTAGTTTGCTGCCTTTCTCCTCGCCCATTGTGATGATGGCGCGTATTCCCTATGGTATGCCCGGGACGGTTCCCTGGTGGCAACTCATTGCCTCAATGGCCATTCTGGTACTAAGCTTTATCTGTATGGTCTGGTTGGCCGGAAAGATTTATCGCACCGGTATATTGATGTACGGCAAAAAGATCACTTGGGCAGAGATGCTCAAATGGATCATTAGAAAAAATTGATAGGCATCGGTTAGGGATGCTTTCCTAACGGATCGGCCAGGGCTGCCTGAAATTCGGCCCAGGTATTGTTAACGATGGTCGCAGCGGGCAAAATATCATGCAGCAGGGCGCTTACCTGACCGATCTCCAGCTCTCCTTGCTCCATATCACCTTCGAACATTCCTTTTTTGGCGCGGCCTCTGCCTAGCAATTGTTGCAGGGTCTCGGCATCGGCACCGCTGGCCTCGGCGGCTTGTACTTGCCGGGCAAACTCGTTATCGAGTAAGCGAACGGGAGTAAGCTTTTTTAAACTGAGTTTGGTATCGCCCTCTTGCGAATGGATCACTTTTTCTTTAAACGATACATGCGAAGAGGCCTCTTGACAAGCTACAAAGCGAGATCCCATTTGTACTCCTTCTGCCCCGAGCGCCATGGTGGCAAACATTTGCTTTCCGTTGGCAATACCGCCCGCAGCAATAACGGGAATGGATACCGCCGCACATACAGCCGGCACCAGTACCAGGGTTGTAGTCTCTTCGCGACCATTATGTCCACCAGCCTCAAACCCCTCTGCCACGACCGCATCACATCCTGCCGCTTCGGCTTTGCGGGCAAATTTGGCTGAGCTAACAACATGCACCACCGTAATACCGGCTTGCTTTAGCACGGGAGTCCATAAAGAAGGATTACCGGCCGATGTAAAGACGATCGGTACTTTCTCTTGCAAGATGATCTCGATATGTTTATCGATATCGGGGTAGAGCAAAGGAAGATTCACGCCAAAGGGTCTATCACAGGCCTGTTGGTATTGATGGATATGGGAGCGTAAAACATCTGGGTACATAGAGCCCGCACCGATCACTCCCAACCCGCCACTATTACTGACCGCACTGGCCAGTCGCCAGCCACTGGCCCAGATCATCCCTGCTTGCACAATAGGATAATCGATAGCAAAAAGCGTTGTTATACGATTAGTGAAGCGAAACATAGGTCTTGTGCTTGATTAGCCCAGATCGATAGAAGCATTGTCGCCGATATTGAGCGAGCGCGCTTCGCCTTTGCACTCTGTATCACTGCCAATAAGGGAATCGCTTACCACAATATCGTGCAAATGAGAATACGAGCCAATGATGGAATTGCGCACCACCGAACAATCGATACGGGTATGATCGCCGATGGTAACATCAGGCCCTATCACGGCATTACTGATCTGGCATCCTACGCCAATGCTAACCGGCGGTACAATCACCGTATTGACAAAAGAAGAGGTATCGACCGAGGGAGCGAATTTTTTTAATAATAAAGCGTTCGATTCTAGTAAGGTCTCCTTTCTTCCACAATCAAACCAATTATCGACCTTAAACGATTGCAGTGAAATGCCCTGCTGTATCATACACTCCAAGGCATCGGTAATGCTATACTCGCCATGGGTTCGCAACCCGTGGCTGATGTTGTTGTCGAGACAACGAAACAAGGCCTCACTTTCCTTGATCTTGTAGACCCCCACCAAGGCCAAGTTCGATTTAGGCATTTGTGGTTTTTCTACCAGTCGTGCGATCATCCCATCCTCTTTTACTTCGGCTACTCCAAAATCGCGGGGATCATCGACCTTTCTAAGTCCTATCGCAGAGCGAGGAGTGGCCATCAGAGACTTTATATCGTATTCGCAGATGGTATCACCCAGCACTATAAATACCTCGTCGCCGGCTACGCTTTCGCGGGCCAACCATACCGCATGCCCCACCCCTTGTCTGTCGGTCTGTTGGAGAAAATGAGCCGTTAGACCCGGATAATGTTGGGTCACAAAATCTTCGATCTTCTCTCCCAGATAGCCGACCACAAAAATAAATTCGGTAATGCCGGCCTCTTTTAACTGATCGATGATAATACCCAAAATAGATCTGCCAGCCAAAGGGATCAATGCCTTGGGCTGTGTGTAACTATGGGGTCGCAATTTGGTGCCGGGCCCGGCAACTGGAATAATGGCTTTCATGCAGTGTGCAAAAGTAACTTAACTTTGCGGCAAATCAACTTATTCGTTTAAGTCATGCCAAAAGATACGCTTCTCTTCTCTCTATTGGACCGTGAGCTCCATAGACAACGTACGGGAATTGAATTGATTGCCTCCGAGAATTTTACCTCGCTTGCCGTTATGCAAGCCATGGGTTCGGTCGCCACTAACAAATATGCAGAGGGTTATCCCGGAAAAAGATACTACGGCGGATGCGAGATCATTGACGAAATAGAGACGCTTGCCATAGAAAGACTCAAAAAAGTTTTTGGTGCCACCTGGGCCAATGTACAACCTCACAGTGGAGCACAAGCCAACACGGCTGTTTTTTTAGCTTGTCTTAAACCGGGCGATGCGATATTGGGACTAGACCTGAGCATGGGTGGCCATCTGACCCATGGAAGTGCTGCCAACTTTAGCGGAAAAAATTATCGGGCTTTCTTTTACGGGGTCCACCAAGAAACCGGACTGATCAATTACGAACAATTAGAAAAGACTGCTCGAAGCGAAAAACCTAAAATGATCATTTGTGGTGCCTCTGCCTATAGTCGCGATTGGGATTACAAACGCATTAGGGCCGTAGCCGACGAAGTGGGAGCGCTGGTACTGGCCGATATTGCTCACCCCGCTGGGCTTATTGCTACCGGATTGCTCAACGATCCACTCGACCACTGTCATATTGTAACGTCCACCACCCACAAGACACTTCGAGGTCCACGCGGTGGTATCATTATGCTTCGCCACGATTTTGACAATCCCCTTGGCGCCAAAGACCCCAAAGGGAATATTCGCTCTATGAGTGCAGCACTCGACCTGGCCGTTTTTCCAGGAATGCAAGGTGGCCCTCTCGAACATGTTATCGCTGCCAAAGCCGTGGCCTTTGGAGAGATCCTGGAAGATGGTTTTAAACAATACACGCAACAAGTAGTAGCCAATGCGCAAGCCATGGCCGCTGCCTTTGTTAGCAGAGACTATCATCTGATCAGTGGCGGCACCGACAATCACCTCATGCTGATCGATCTTAGAAATAAGAACATCACTGGAAAAAAAGCCCAAGAAATTTTAGACCTGGCTCACATTACCCTCAATAAAAATGCCGTTCCCTTCGATGATAAATCTCCCTTTGTAACCTCAGGCATTAGAATTGGACTGCCTGCCATTACCACGCGCGGGCTGCGCGAAGGCGATATGGAATCTATTGTGGCCATGATCGATGAAGTGCTCACTCATGCCGATCAACCCGAAGTGGTCGCATCGGTTCGTGACCATGTGCAAACACTAATGGAGCGCTTTTCGCTTTACCCCGAACTGCACTAACCACTCGGCTATGATACAACGTGTTCAAACGCTTTGGCTTTTATTGGTTGTGATAGCCGCGGCGCTCAGTTTTTTCTTTCCTTTTGCCACCGGTTGGACAATTCCTCCGGGGGGAACCCCCATTAAAGTACAAGTAGATGCAGGTTATCAGCTTTACCTTACTCTCCTGACCTTTTTGCTGATCGCCTTAGGACTTGTTACCATCTTTATGTTTGGTAATCGCTCCCGTCAGCAATGGTATTGCATGCTGGGTCTATTGCTAAGCACGCTGTTAGGCGCCTTGTACCTTCGCGTACTGCTCTATGAACTAAATGAGTTTATTCCTTCGCTCACGGCCTTGCTGCTTATGGCACAATGGGCAGGATTCCTGATGGCCTGGAGAGGGATACGAGCAGATGAAAAATTGATCAAGGAACAAGATCGTATTAGTTAGTACGTATACTTTACGCACACTTCCCCGATCTTACAAAAAGGGAGCTGTCTTACTCTTGGTCGATCTTTTTAATTGCTGAGGAGTACCACTAAAGATGACCGAACCTCCTTTATCTCCCGCTTCGGGTCCCAGCTCAATGATCCAATCGGCCGCCTTTAGCACATCGGTGTTGTGCTCGATCACTACAAGGGAATGACCCTGTGCAATAAGGGCCTGAAACGAACGCAAGAGTTTCTCTATATCATGAAAATGAAGTCCGGTAGTAGGCTCATCAAAAATAAAAAGGATGGAGTGACCGGCTTTTCCTTTGCCAAGAAAAGAAGCAAGCTTTACTCGTTGGGCCTCTCCCCCCGATAAGGTAGCGGACGATTGCCCAAGTTTGATGTATCCCAATCCTACATCATGCAGTGGCTGAAGAGCACGGGTAATACTTTTCTCTGCGGCAAAAAAGGCAATGGCTTCATCGACACTCATCTCCAATACCTGGTGAATAGAATTTTCTTTGTACGTTACTTCGAGCACTTCATCCTTGAACCGTTTACCGCCGCAAGATTCGCAGAGCAAGTGAACGTCGGCCAAAAATTGCATCTCCACCACTTGCTCGCCCTCACCCTTACAAGTATCACAGCGGCCGGCATCGACATTAAAAGAAAAATGACGAGGCTGAAATCCTCTCATCTTACTAAGCGGCTGCATGGCAAAGAGATCTCTGATCTCGTCATAGGCCTTTATGTACGTAACGGGATTGCTCCGAGAGGATTTACCAATAGGATTTTGATCGACCAGCTCTACCTGGTTGATCAAGTCCAGATCGCCCGATAGTCCGGAGAACAAACCGGGAGCCACGCTATAATCGCCCAATTGTCTTTTTAAGGCAGGATAAAGGATCTGCTTGACCAAGGTGGTCTTACCGCTACCACTAACTCCGCAAATGGCACAAAGCACCTGTAGTGGAATGGAGACATCAAGATTCTTTAAATTATGCTGAGCAGCCCCCTTTATCGTCAAGGCTCTTTTACTGATACGTGGCTGCACGGGGAGCTCTATTTGTAACACTCCGCTCAAGTAGCGACCGGTCAAACTTTCTTTATTACGCATCAATACAGCGGGCGAACCCACTGCAATTACCTCGCCTCCCAAGTGAGAAGCCAATGGACCCATATCGATAATATGATCGGCTTGCTGCATCATGTGCGCATCGTGCTCTACCACCAGTACGGTGTTACCAAGATCACGCAGTTCTTTTAACACAGCGATCAAGTTTGCGGTGTCGCGTGGATGAAGGCCGATGGAGGGCTCATCCAATATATACAACGAATCGGTAAGGGTAGAGCCCAGACTTCGGGTTAATTGTATCCGCTGACTCTCGCCCCCGCTGAGCGAATTGGCCAACCGATGTAATGTGAGATAACCCAGCCCTACTTTGAGCAAGGTGTCGATACGGTTATTGAGTTCAAGTAAAATGCGCGAGGCGATCTGGCGTTGATGAACGGTTAATTTCTTATCGAGACCCTTGACCCAAACGGCCAGCGCCGAGGCGGGCATGGTACAACATTCCCCAATATGATGGCCATCGATCTTTACATACAAGGCCTCTTGGCGTAATCGGTAACCCTGACAAGATGGACAATTGGTGCGACCGCGGTAGCGACTTAGCATTACACGAAACTGTACTTTGTACAGATGCGCTTCTACATCCTTAAAAAAATCGTCGATACCATACACGCCAGAGGCACCTTCCCAGAGTTGCTTGTATTGTTTGGGAGAAAGAGAGGCGATGGGCTTATGAATGGGAAAATCTATTTTTTTGGCACCCTTTACAAACTGCTGTCTCCACCAATCCATCTTTTCTCCTTTCCAGGGAGCCACCCCACCCTCGTATACGCTCAGTTGTTTATTGGGAATAACCAGATCGGGGTCTATACCCAGCACTTGTGAAAAACCCTCACAAACGGGACAAGCCCCAAAGGGATTATTAAAAGAGAACAATTGAGGCGAAGGTTCTTCAAATACAATACCATCTTGCTCGAATCGGTTGTTGAATGACAGAAGTTGAGACTCGTTGATATAAAGGGCACAGTGGCCCTCGCCCTCCGCAAAGGCCAAGGCCACCGAATCGGCCAATCGATGCAGATCGTCTTCACTAAAAGATTTTACTACGATACGATCTACCACCACATGCAATAGCTTGTGAGCCGTCAGTGCTTTATCTTCTAAGACCAAGAGCTCATCGATTAATTCAGTATGGAGGGCCCCTTTCTTATTCTTACTGACAAGTACCCTTGTAAATCCTTTTTGCTGTAAGATCGACAGCTCTTCGCGAAGTTGTCTTTTTCCTGACTTTAAAAAGGGAGCGAGTATAAAGATCTTTTCGCTCTTTTTAGCAGCACTGATGGCATCGACCACATCACTTAGCTGGTCTTTTTTTACCGGCTGCCCGGATACCGGAGAGATGGTTGTGCCCACTCTTGCAAACAACAAACGCAGATATTCATAGATCTCCGTTAGACTTCCTACGGTGCTGCGCGCTGTGCGAGTGATCACTTTTTGTTCGATCGCAATGGCCGGGCTTAATCCCTTGATCATATCCACCTCCGGCTTATTCATTCTATTTAGGAACTGTCTGGCATACGCACTCAAACTCTCTGCATATCGACGCTGCCCCTCGGCATACAAGGTGTCGATGGCAAGTGATGATTTTCCCGATCCGGATACTCCGGTTATGACGATGAGTTTTTTTCTGGGAATGTCTACCGATACATTTTTTAGGTTATGCATGCGGGCACCTCGAATCTGTATGGGAGAATCTAACGACATGGTGTTGAGGGTCAAAGGTAAAGGCAATTAACATTTTTTTGGCGGGGTTCGCTTAGTTCAATTGCATTCTAGTTGGTATTTTCGGTCAGAATGTATATTTTTACAGACCCGACAAAGAGTCATCGTAACTAAAACAAACGGCCTATCGCCCACTTTTACGCAAAACCGCTGCCCCGGCAGCACTTTATTGAAAAACACTGCCCACGCAGTATAAAGCGTAAAAGTCATGCATCCTCTATCGAAACAAACGGATCTCGAATTAGTGCGCCTTTTTCAGGAAGGCAATCTGATGGCCATGGAGACCCTGGTGCTGCGGCATAAAGAAA
>JBJTWT010000064.1:0-6903 GCA_046081865.1 Sphingomonadales bacterium | reverse complement strand
CAAGATCAGCTACTACGCGAATATCAACTCCTCCATAAATTACCGGGTCTGGGCTCATTTAGCATCCGCCCATTTATGGGCAGAAGGGATTCAGACAGCTTAGGTGTCGATTCTGTTTTTACTCATTTTGATCCCCGACCTCTTCGACAAGATTTCATGCCCGATCAGCTCTACGCGTATCCATTTCGGGTAGAGTCTCAGTATAACAGCAAGCGTCCCTTTGGATGGAACAATGGCAGTTTTATTCAGGCAGCCGGTACGCAGTTTCGGCTAAGCACCGGACTTCTCTATAAGTCTGATTTTTTCGAGACTAGTTTTGCTCCTGAGTTCGTGATGGCCGATAATATTCCTTACAAGATCACTCCTGCTTTTGGAATGTCGACCAACCGTAATTATCATAAATTCTTCTTTGGTAATTCTTATGCCCGTATCAACGGGGGGCCACTCACCGCAGGTTTTTCTAATGAGAATCTGTGGTGGGGGCCGGGTCAATTCAGTGCCTTGATCTTTAGCAATAACGCACCCGGGTTTGGCCATTTGCATTTAAGTACTCGCCGGCCCATTAAAACTCCTATTTTTAACATAGAGTTTCAGTTTATTGCGGCCGGTGTCGATCAGGACTCCACCATTGGGTCTGAGTCCACTTTTCTTAGACCTGGCCCCTTTACCCGCCGCTGGCGCTATATCAATGGATTTGCTTTTGTGATCAATCCAAAGCCCTGGCCGGGTTTGTATTTGGGGCTTACCCGTGCTATGCAGTTTTATCGTAGTGCATTACTACCACAATTGGAGATCCCTTTCTTTGATCGTTATCTACCGGCTGTATCGGCAATGTTCGGTAAATTCAATCCACAGGCAGATGCCATAGCTCTAGATGATGGGAGGGATCAGCAAGCCAGTGTTTTTTTAAGATTTGTATTGCCCAAAGAGCATTTTGAATTTTATTTTGAGTACGGATACAATGATTATAAAGATAATTTGAGGGATCTAACTCTCGATGCGCAACACTCTGCGGCTTATATAACCGGGTTTAAAAAGTTGATCCCTTTACGTAAAAAGAATACGTATCTGTCAGTAGCGGTCGAAGCCACCCAAACGGCTCAGTCAGCCGATTATCTTACTCGTAATGCGGGTAACTGGTACGTTCACGGAAGAATGCTACAGGGCTTTACCCATATGAACCAGATACTGGGTGCCGGCAGTGGTTTGGGCAATAATGTGCAGACTATTCGGTTGGAACATGTCGATAAGCTAAATAGGTTCGGGGTTAGAGTGGACCGAATTCAAAACGACCCCAGACGACTTGTCGGAAATTATAATACAGCCTTTTTAGGCCCTATTCAATGGAATGATATTTGTTTGGGGGTGTTTAAACAGCACACCACTAAGTACCTTACGGTTAAGGCCGATCTCAACTATATCCATTCCAATAATTATGGATGGGTAACCGGTAAGTTGGATAATGTATTTGCTTCACTCAACTTTTTGTATAACTGGTGAGAAGAATAACTGTTTATATCGCCTTGTTCTTGATGTCATATGCGGCCCCGGTCTCTGCTTATGCGCAAATGGATATTTATAGCGAGATCGCCATTACAGATATCTTGCGGATGCGTCAATTGACCAAGGGTGATTCGACCGACCACCGCTCTTTTTTATTACGCAGCAGCTCGCTTTATTTTCAGCAGCCGACCAGTGAACATACGTTCTTTAGTAAAAAGTTCAGCTACGAGATTCGTAATATTGGTATAACCTGGCAGCGCAATGACAGTCTCGGGCTTGGATCTAACGATGGGTCTTTTATTCCTGCCGCCGGAATGCAACAGCGGGCTCATATCAATGTTGCGGCTCGTTGGGGAAAGTTCTATCTGCAGTTAGCTCCCGAAATGATCAAGGCAGAGAATAAACCTCAGCAGCCCTACGACCTAGATCCTGTATTTGCTAACTTACTGCCTAGTTATTATAATTTGGTCAATGGCCATATCGATATGTACGATCGTATCGGTGATAAACCCTTAGACAAGGTCTTACCCGGGCAATCTAGTTTTAAGTTTCAGTCATCGCATATTGCGGTGGGTATGTCTACTGAAAATGTTTGGTGGGGTCCCGCGCTTCGCAACTCATTGGTACTATCTAACCATGCCCCTTCGTTTCTTCACTTTACCCTGCAAACGGTGAAGCCCTTAAAAACCAGTTTCGGGCATATCGAAGCTCAGCTAATTACGGGCAAGCTAAAGGAAGTAGAGTTTACGAATCCGGACGATGCCAAAATGAGACAATTTTTCTCTTGGTACTGGATCAGACCCAAGGATACTTTTCCGCGTTCCTTTGTCGGTTATATAGCCACTTGGGAGCCCAAATGGACCAAGAATCTATTTTTGGGAGTGGCAGGTAGCGCCATTAGTTATAGAAATAATGCAGAGAGTCGTTTATTGGTCTTTCCCTTTGCCAATATCGAAAAGTCCAACAGACAACGCCTTGGTTCCTTTTTTATGCGTTATTTGCTTCCCAAAGAGCAAGCTGAGATCTATCTCGAAATGGGTCGTTCCGACAAGGCCGCCTATCCTACCAATCTTATTCGAGATAGTATACCCATGGGCTACACGGCCGGATTTCGTAAGCTAACTACCCTTGGAAAAAATATCGGGTACCTGTATTTTGGTATGGAGCTGACCCGGCTTCAATTACCCGATCCCCGTCTGCTGCTTCAACGCAATAACCCTTCGGGACTGCCTCTTTACAATAGCTGGTATATACATCAAAACATACGACAGGGATACACCAATGATGCTCAAGTTATGGGAGCTTGGATCGGGCCCGGCAGCAATAGCCAGACCTTACAACTAGGATGGGTTAATGGGTATAAAAAACTAATGATTACGGGAGAGCGCGTGCAACACAATAACGATTTTTATTATTACTTCTTTTTTAAAGATGAGTTAGGGGCTACTCTTCAAAATACCGGAAAAATATTGGGCCGATGTAAGTGCTACCATTCAAGCACAATGGGATTACAAGAACATCCTTTTTAGTGCCGGGGCTTCCACTACCTGGTTATTTAATTATAAGTGGACAAAGTTAGATGGTGGTTTTTCCGGAGCCTCCAAGTTATCGGATCGACGCAACAGACAGCTTTATGCTTCTATAGTCTGGTTCTTTGATCCCAAGACCTTTAAATAGACCAAGTATGCGACCGCTTGCCAGCTATATTGCCGTTTTGTTCTTGCTCTTGATAAGCTTGAGCAGTGCGGCGCAATTAAATCAAGTTTCTGTTGAGAACTTAACCGATCAGCAGTTGGTCTCTTTGCTTGTCCGGCAAAATTTATTGGGGCTGTCCCCAACACAGCTAGAGACCAAAGCAGCAGAGGCGGGGCTCTCTCCCAGACAAATTGTGCAGCTCAAAGATCGTCTTGAAAAAATCGATCCTACACTATTAAAAGAAGCATTACGCAAGTCCGGAGCGGACGATACGGATCCCAATAGAACCAGACGGTCGGTATTGACGGGTCGCCCCACTATCAAAGACGCAGATTCAACACTTCGAATTTTCGGGTCGGATATCTTTGACAAAGAAGGCATCAATTTTGAGCCTAACTTATCTATTCCCACCCCTTCTAATTATGTATTGGGAGTAAATGATGAACTAGTGGTTGATGTGTTCGGAATTTCTGAGGCCACTAAAAAACTACGTATCAGTAACGACGGCGAAATTCGTTATCCCAATTTCGGTCCTATTCGGGTGGTGGGACTCACCATGGAGCAAGCCGGTAGTAAGATCAGATCTTCGTTGACAAAAATTTATCCTGCTATCAGAAGTGGCAAGACCAATGTGGCGGTTAGTCTGGGTCAGATCAGAACTATTCGTGTAACACTGGTGGGTGAGTTAAATAAGCCGGGTAGTTATGCACTGCCATCTCTATCTACCATCATGCATGCGGTCCATGCTGCCGGTGGCCCCAGCGATATCGGCTCTTATCGACAAATAGAGTTGATCAGAGGAGGTAAGGTGATCGCCACCTTCGATCTGTATTCTTTTTTACTTAAGGGTGATCTTAGTGCTAACGTATTATTGCAAGATGATGATATCATCAAAGTACCTGCTTATAAAAAGCGAGTAGCTATTAAAGGGGCTATTAAGAAGCCTGCCATTTACGATTTGGATGATACCGAGTCGCCCGGTCAACTACTGGGTTACGCAGGGGGAATGGCTGATATCGCTTATAAAAACATTGTTCGAGTTAAGCGCATGGGCACGGATGCCAGACAGGTCTTGACGATCTCAAAAAATGAGTTAGACCGCTTTGAATTGGTTTCGGGTGACACCCTTATTGTCGATACCCTGGCCAATAAGTTCGATAACCGGGTACAGATAAAAGGGGCCATTCATTATCCGGGCGATTATGGGCTGAGTGATTTTACCAGCTTAAGTCAGTTACTGCAGGTAGCACAACTAAAGAACGAGGCCTTGTTAGAAAGGGGTATTGTTAGGAGATTGAAAGATGGGTTTAATCCCGAGATCATTCAATTTTCTCCTGCCAGCATCCTTAAAGGTGCTACCGATATAAAGCTCAGCAATAACGATTCTGTTTATATCTATAGTCGCGAGCTGGTACGAGAGATGCCCTTTGTAAGTGTAAACGGAGAAGTAAATAAGCCGGGTACTTACCCATTTGCCGCGGGGATGTTGGTGGCCGATCTGATATTAACGGCCGGAGGCTATCGAGATGGTGCCTCTGCCAGAAGGATAGAGATTTCCCGAAGAATAACTGGGGTAGAAGCCAGTCGGGACTCACTGCAATATGCCATTATCAAGACCATCGATATCGATCCTACTTACTCACTGATACCGGAGGATAGCACCCGATTGCAGGCCTTTGATGTCATTAACATTCGTCGTCGCCCCACTTACCGGGAGCAGACCAGCGTAACCGTTGAGGGAGAAGTGTTATATCCCGGCAAATATGTACTGGAAGGGGCAAGCGAGACTGTGTCTGATATCATCAACCGCGCCGGTGGGCTCAAGGCCAATGCCTTTGTAAAGGGGGCCATATTGATCAGAAAGACCTTTGTTGGGTCTAGCCCCAGCGATACCACCATCTTTGCGATCAAAAGCGAATTGATCGCTGCCAATAGCGATACCCAAGGCAATAACCAACAAAAGGGAGCTGCCTCTTTGTCTAGAAAGGACAGCACCGGACTTTTATCTGAATTTGATATTTCTTTTGACTCACAACGCAGGGTGGCGCTCGATCTTTTCAGCGCTCTTAAAAAGCCCCGTGGCGAACAGGACCTTATTTTAGAGGAGGGTGATATTCTGAAGATCCCCCGCACTTTGCAAACCGTGCAGTCTTTTGGCGCTGTCAATTATCCACAGCAGGTTACCTATAAGAATGGGATGAGCTTTAAACGTCTGATCGGTTTATCGGGAGGGTTCTCTCCGAACGCATCGAAGCGAAAGTCTTATGTATTGGAGGCGAACGGCAAGGTGAGAAGCACTTTTCAGCTTTTTGGATTTATTAGATTTTACCCTCGCATCTCTCCTGGTTCGGAGGCCTATATTCCCATTAAAAAAGAACGTAATCCTCTCTCTCGCGGCGAAACGATGGGAATCACTACCGGTTTGGTCTCTTTGGCAGGGGTGATGCTGGCCATTATCAATTCGCTCAAATAGTTCCACATGTTCGACCCTAAACCCATACGAATAGATACAGCAGCCATGGCGGGGTCGCTCTATGCCTGGTTTGGTTGGCTAAAAAGAAACTTCGTATTTTTTTTATTGTTCTTGGTGTTGGTGATGCTTTCGGTATGGGGAATTCATTTGCTAAGTAAGCCAAGTTATAAAGCAACGTCCACTTTTGTATTAGAGGAGAAATCTCCTGCAGCCGGCATGAGCGGTATTGCTTCGCAATTCGGAATAGATCTGGGTTCTTTGTCCGGTGGAACGACCGGTTTTTTCTCTGGCGAGAATATCAGTGATATCATAAAATCGAATGGGGTGATCCAACAAGTTCTTCTATCCGAGACGCCCGATCAAAAAAAATATCTTGCCGACTTGTATTTGACCAGTGCAGGGTTAAGAAATAAGCGGGGCTGGAAGGGTCAGCTTAAAAAGTTCAGCTTTAAAAAGCAAACGACCGCCAACCATCATCCGCTATTTGACACGGCGTTGCTGGTCATTACCAAGCGTATTCGAGAAAAGGAGCTACAGATCGAGAAGACAAATAGAAAGGGTAGTATTTACAGTGTTTCATTTACTTCTTCGAATTCCGAACTGGCTACTCAAATGACCAAGCGTCTGGTGGCTGTTACGGCAAAGCTCTATGTAGATATCAAGACAAAAAATCTCACGGCCAATATTGCCAAGATGGAGAGAAAGGCAGATTCGCTGCGAAGATTATTTGGGGCCAAGGTTTCTCAGGCCTACTCTTACCAGACAATCGATGCTAACGAGGCATTTACACAAAATAGAATCGCGGCCGATGTGAGTGCTGGCGACAGAACGATCCTTTTTGGGCTGTACGCCGAAGTGATGAAAAATCTGGAGATCAGCCGATTGATGTTGGTCAATCAAACTCCCGTTATTCAAGTGTTGGACGATCCCGAACAGCCCTTGGAGGATAACCGCATTTCATTGCTAAAGAAGTTTTTTTTCGCGTTTGTCTTTAGTTTGCTGGCGTTTCTGATAATAGGGTCCTTCTCTGCCCCGGCGCGGTCATGAAAGCATTTATCTTATTCAACAAAGCAGAGACGCACCGGGCCTTACAAATTGAACAGCTTGCCGGTAAGGCGCCCTTTCCCTTAGTTGCCGTCGATGCGGTCTTTCCTGCTATTACTCGTATTCCTTTTTTAGCTAAACTTCTGCGACTGGCAAAACAGCGCACTGGTTACCCAATGCAAGCCGCT
>JBJTWT010000063.1:0-15025 GCA_046081865.1 Sphingomonadales bacterium | reverse complement strand
GCATCGGGTGGAATTTTTACTGCTGCCGATGCCCACGAAAAACGAGCGGCGGGCGCAACACTCTTGCAGGTGTGGACGGGATTTATTTACGAAGGACCTGAGATCGCAAAAAATATTAGTAAGCAAAGCTAGACCTACTTATCAATTTTAAGACGCAACGTGCTGTGTGAGCAGTGCCACAGCTACCATTGCAGCTGTTTCGGTGCGCAAACGGTTAGCACCAAGATGTACCGTAGAGAATCCGATAGATAAAGCCTCTGCAAGCTCCTGTGCAGTAAAATCTCCTTCGGGACCTATACAGACAAGGGTAGACCCCTCTCTAGGCAGCCACTTTTGAAGAGAGACTTTTGTGGCCTCGCCACAATAAGCAATACAACGATGCTGGGCCAAGGAGGCAAGTTGCGAAAGCCGCGAAAAAGATAGGGGTGCTGCTAACTGGGGCAACCAGCACTGCCTACTTTGCAGCATGGCGCTGATCAATACCGATTGTAATCGATCGGTACGTAACTTTTCTTTTTCGGTTCGTTCGCATAGCAAGGGAATGATCTGACTCACCCCCATCTCGGTAACCTTTTCGAGCAGCCACTCAAAACGACTAGTATTTTTTAAAGGCGAAACCGCTAGTATGACCGGTGATGAACTTTTTGATACTTCTTGAACAGACGTAACACTGATAACACAGCCCTTGCGATGTTCATCGGTAATGACACCCAGCAACAACTTGCCGCAACCATCGGTCAGCATTACGCTATCTCCCTTCTTTAATCGAAGCACCTGTATAGCATACCTGCTGTTAACCTCATCTAACATCACCGAGGTTTGAGAAGGAAAATAGGACGATATATAAAAAAACGGAAGCGACATGATCAGGCAGGCATATCGTCATCGGTATCGATATCATTCATACGGCTGCCGGTTTGAACGAACACGCGCGCACCACCTTGTCCATCGATATCACTTACCGGCTTCCAGTTAGCGCTAAGACCGCTCATTCCAAGCCCCCCTTGTTCTTCCGTGAACTTTTGGATATTGAGCAGTGCACGCAGTTTGATCGTTTCTAAAGAACCATTACGATGCTTGGCTATACGAACATGGGTCTCACCGCGATTGTTCTCTCCCATTTCGGTAGTTGTTATATCGTAATACTCAGGACGGTACAAGAACATGACCAGATCGGCATCTTGTTCAATGGCACCCGATTCGCGCAGATCGCTCAATTGCGGCATCTTAGATCCGTCCTTGCCGGCACCACGGGTCTCTACGGCACGGCTTAACTGAGAAAGCGCAACAATGGGAATACTCAACTCTTTGGCAAGCGCTTTTAGATTTCGTGAGATATTACTGATCTCCTGTTCCCGGTTGCTGTTTCGGTTCTCACCGGTACCGCTCATTAGTTGTAAATAGTCGACGATTACCATCCCGATATTGTGCTTGTTCTTTAATCGACGGCACTTGGCGCGTAGTTCAAAAATATTCAGGGCCGGTGTATCATCTATATACAATGGGGCCTGCGCCAATCGTTGAACCCCGCGGGCATAGAGTTGCTTCATCTCGTGCTCTTCCATTTTGCCGCGACTGATCTTCTCTAACCAGATCTCGCTCTCGGCAGACAAGATTCGTTGTACCAATTGGGCGGCACTCATCTCTAGCGAAAAGAATGCGACCGGGGTCGACTTCGTAGGATGCATCACCGCATTACGCGCCAGGTTTAGGGCAAAGGCCGTTTTACCTACCGCAGGACGTGCCGCCAAAATGATCAGGTCGGTACGTTGCCAGCCGTAAGTGATGCGGTCGAGTGAGGGGAATCCACTGGGAACTCCCGTCAGGTCTTCGTTCTTATTTCGCAGATCCTCGATTCGCTTGATGGTATTGACCAATACAGAATCGATGGTCTCGAAATTCTTACGCAGGTTGTTATTGGTGATCTCGAATAATTTGGTTTCGGCATCGTCGAGCAGATCGAACACATCGGTAGAATCCTCGTACGCATCCCCGATGATCTCTCCGCTAACCCGGATCAGTTCGCGCTGAATAAATTTTTGTAGGATGATACGGGCATGCGCCTCGATGTTGGCAGCCGATACCACCGCATTGGTAAGCTTGGTCAAGGCATAGGGGCCACCGACCAGATCGAGCTCTTCTTTAAAACGCAACTCTTCGGTAACGGTCAAAATATCGATGGGCTGACTCTTGTTAGAAAGTGATTGCATGGCTGCAAAAACGCGTTGATGGGGCTCGGTATAAAAACAACCCGGCTTTAAGATCTCTACCACTATATCGAAAGCCCCACGCTCTAGCATGATGGCTCCCAGTACCGCTTCTTCTAGTTCACGGGCCTGAGGCGGCACTTTGCCATACACCATCGTTCCCAGGTCAACGGCACTTTTACGTTTTGCTTTTCTGTCTTTGTTAATATTAGGCACATCCATATACAAGGCAATTAGGGGGTTCTAGATAGTTGAGCGAACAGCGAAATAAACCCCAAATGAAAGATTGAAAAAATTTTTCTTTCTGCACCTTTTCCGCACGATAAAACCCAGGTTATCCACACTCAAGAGAGCATTTCGCGGGCATTGGCCATCGCTGCAGCCGAGGGGCTATCTCCACCCAGCATACGGGCCATCACTTCTACACGCTCATCAATGTTCAGTAATTTGATACGCGTAATGGCAGCCGATCGGGAATCGCCATCCAATTGCTTGTATACAAAGAAATGAGACTGCGCTTTGCCCGCTATCTGTGGTTGATGTGTAATACAGATTACCTGACGCCTAGTGGCCAGTTCGTGAAGCAATAGACCTACTTGTCGAGCCGCTTGGCCCGAGATACCGGTATCGATCTCGTCGAAGATAAGCGTGGGTAGGTCGAGAGAGGCCGCTACCAGCGATTTTATACAAAGCATCAGTCGGCTTAGCTCCCCTCCGCTAGCCACTTTACGTAACGGCTGAAACTGGCCACTACGATTTGCATCAAATAAAAAGCCCACCTCATCTATCCCGTCGCGGCCCAACACCGCTTCTTTAATCTGCACTTGCAGTTGGGCCGCCGGCATACCCACTTGCTTAAGCAAGCCATTTACCTTTTTTTCGAATGAGCCGACCTGTTTTTTTCGACCGGTCGACAACTGAGTGGCCAACTCAGTGGCTTCTTTCTCTGCTGCTAACAAAGCCAGCTGGTGCGTTTTTATCTCTTGATCGATGTCGATAGCCGCCTTGCACTTTTCGCGAAGGATTTGTAGCAAAGACAATAACTCATCGGTAGTGGATACTTGATGCTTTTTACAAAGACGATACCCTAGCGAAAGTCTGTCATTAAGGTGGGCAATGCGCTCTGGATGAACTTGTACCCGCTCACTAAGGCGTTCCAGATCGCGTGCTACGTCTTGCATCTCCACATAACAAGAACGCAGTCTTTGTTCGAAGGCAGGAAGCTCGGGATGATACTCCTTTTGAGTATCCAATTCATTTAGTAATGATTTAAAGATCGGTAACAGGGCTTCGTCTCCGCTCAATAAAGAATGGGACAAATGCTGCAAGGTGGTACGGATCGATTCGGCATGTGTCAGTGTTTTTAATTCCAAGGCCGCCTCTTCGAGTTCTCCTGCTACAAAGGCCGCTTGTTCCAATTCCTCTACTTGAAAGCGATCGTAAGCGGCTTGCGACGCTGCCTTTTGTTTTTGTTCTGTGAGCAAGGCCAGTGTTTGCCGAAGTTGTAGCAGTTGTTGGTATTGTTCCTGATACCGCTCCAGTAAAGAAAGTTGTCCGGCTAGCGCATCGAGTACCTCTCGCTGAAAACGGGTCTCTTCGAGATCGAGCGTATCGAACTGCTGGTGCAGGTCTACCAGTAACGAGCAGAGTTGTTGTAATTGAGATAAGGTAACCGGTGTATCATTAACAAAGGCCCTGGACTTGCCAGCGGCCGCAATCTCTCTTCTTATGATCAATGCTTCGTCTTGATCAAGTTCCTCACGACTTAGCCAATCGAGTACACCCTTTTTTTGACGAATATCAAATTGCCCCTCAACGATCAATTTTTTCTCTTTGTTGCCCAGAACAGAAGCATCGGCACGCTCTCCTAAGATCAAGCCCAATGCCCCCATCAAAATAGATTTACCGGCCCCTGTTTCGCCGGTGATGGCGCTAAAGTGGGGTGAGAAACCGATCTCGAGTTCACTGATGATGGCATAGTTCTGTATAGAGAGACGCAGCAGCATGGGCACAAATTAATTGGAATTACGCCTATTACAAAGACTAAATAGCAAAAACCACCAGGGGCTTTCACAAAAAAATCCCGCTTATGTAAAACGGGATTCCTTATAAAATTAGAAGAGTGCTTATTAGGCCAGTTGCACGCCGTTAGCCAATTCCTCGTCGACGAGGATACGACCGCAGTTCTCGCAGATCATGATCTTTTTATGCTGACGGATCTCGCTTTGCTTTTGCGGGGGAATGGCATTGAAACAACCGCCACAAGCATCGCGTTCAACGGGTACCACAGCCAGCCCGTTGCGGTAATTACCACGGATCTTGTCGTAGCTGGCCAGTAAGCGGGGATCGACCTGTTGCTTGGCCTCTCCAGCCAATTTATTGAATTGTTTTTCTTCTTTTTCGTTGGCTAAGATGATCTTTTCGAGCTCTTCTTTTTTGGTAGCGAGAACCCCTTCCTTTACAGCGATATTCTTTTTTGCCTTATCGAGTAAGACCGCTTTTTCGGCTATTTCGTCGGTAGCATCCTTAATGTGCTTTTCAGCCAGTTTTACATCAAGCTGCTGCATCTCGATCTCTTTGTTGATAGCCTCGTACTCACGATTATTCTTTACATTCTCGCTCTGCTTTTCGTATTTGGCAAGCTGCGCCTCGGCTGCCTTGATAGCCTGTTTGCGTTGCTCAATAAAATCAGTGACCCCGTTGATCTCTTCTTCAATCCGGGTAAGACGGGCATGCAATCCGGTGATCTCATCTTCAAGATCGGCCACCTCCATGGGTAGCTCTCCTTTGAGGATCTTGATCTCGTCGAGCTTGCTGTCGATCTGTTGAAGGGTTACTAAAGACACCAGCTTCTCTTGGATCGAAAAATCTTTTACTTGTGCCATAAATAATTGACGGGATTGGTGGATATGCTTGTTTTGAGGACGGCAAAGTTAAGAAATTTTTCTGCTAAACGATCGGCTATCAGCTCTATTGTAAACTGTTCAGACTCAAAGTGACCGATATCGGCCAGCACCAGCTTATTATCGGCCAGAAAAAAGTCATGATACTTAAGATCGGCCGTTAAAAAAAGGTCAGCGCCCGCATACAACGCTTTGGAAATCAAAAAGCTGCCAGCCCCGCCGCAAAGAGCTACCCTTTGTATGGGCTTGCCCAGCAGGGCGCTATGACGAAGCTGACCTGCCCCAAAGACCTGTGCCAGATTTTGCAAAAAGGATCTTTCGTCTACAGGGTGCTCAAGCTCTCCCACCAGCCCTGCACCCAGCTCTTGATGGGAATTGACCAGTGGTATTAGGTCGTAGGCCACCTCTTCGTAAGGATGGGCTCTTTTTAAGGCATGCAGTAGCGAAGCCTGCAGGTAAGACGGATAGATTACCTCTATTCGTTTCTCTTTTTCTGTATGTCGCTCACCCAGTGTACCGGCAAAAGGCTGTGTGCCCGCCCCTGCTTTAAAGGTTCCCTCCCCTTCTGCAGAAAAGCTACAATCACTATAGCCACCGATCTGTCCTGCCCCGGCTTCGAACAATGCTTGGCGTACTTGTTCGGCGTGCGCTAGAGGTGCGTACGTGATAAGCTTTTGCAAACTGCCCTCTTTTGGTAACAAGACCCTAGTATGGCGAAGTTTCAGCAGCGATGCTATCTTTCCATTGACCCCACTCGACACATTGTCGAGATTGGTGTGAATGGCGTAGATAGCCAGGTCTTTTTTGATTGCTTTGATGAGCGTTCTTTCGAGGCCACTGTCTCCACTTAGTTTTTTAACACCTCCAAAGATCAGAGGATGATGGGCTACGATCAGATTGCATCCCCTGTTAAGGGCCTCATCCAAGATAGGCTCTGTTACATCCAGACAACAAAGTACCCCTGTGCAGATCTGTTGTCGGTGGCCTGTAAGTAAACCGGCATTGTCATACGATTCTTGTAAGACCAGTGGCGCCCAGCTCTCCAGCTCCTGTATAACCTCCACAATTTTTATCATAGGCACTAAAATACAGCCATTTTATACATCTTTGCAGTTCGTCAATATTAAAAAAACCACCATGAGCATTCAAGTAGGACAACCCGCCCCCGATTTTACCTTGTTCGATTCAGACAAGAATTCGGTACAGCTTTCCACACTGCAAGGACATAATGTGCTTTTGCTGTTCTTTCCTCAATCATTTACCGGTGTATGTACCAAAGAGCTTTGCTCGGTAAGGGACAATATTGCCCTGTACAATCAAGCCGATGCAAAAGTGTTTGGCCTTTCGGTAGACTCCGTCTTTACCCTCGGAAAATTCAAAGAAGAACAACAATTGAACTTTCCATTACTTAGCGATTTCAATAAAAAAGTATCTGAGCAGTACGGATCTATTTACCACGATTGGATCTTGGACATGAAAGGAGTATCCAAGCGTTCTGCTTTTGTGATCGATCGCAAGGGTATCGTTCAATACGCCGAGGTTTTGGAGAGCGCAGGCGACATTCCCGATTTTGAAAAGATCAATGCCAAGCTGTCCGAATTGGCTTGATTTTATTGAAGGGAGGGTCCTTCAATACTTTGACTATCATTTTTTTTACACGCAATATGGGCTGCTTCGATTTGGAAAAGCTCCTCTAATTGCTTATATTTGAATACTTGAAACTGCTCGGTATCATATCGTTATTGCTGTTATGGCAATTTAGCGCTCTCTCCCAGCAACAGCCTGCTGTTGCAGCTTTGCAAGAGCCGGCCGCTACTCGCATGGTCAGGTTGTACCCCAACCCGGCCGTTAGCTACATCACATTTGAGTTACGGGATGAATTTAAGCGCGGTCTCAATCTGCAAGTGTACAGTGGCATTTTGGGTAAAAAAGTTTTTGTCACCTCTCTTTTGCAAGATCGTTTTCAACTTAATTTGAATGAATTTCCTCGAGGAATTTACATCTATCACCTTACCGATGCCAATGGCAAGATCGTTGAGTCTGGAAAATTTCAGGTGATCAAGTAATCGTTACAACTCTTTTCGATTTTTATTGTACCTGAACGATCAAAAATTTCAGGTAGTGCGTATTGTCCATCGAATTGATGATCGGATGATCCGGTGATTGTGTCTGAAAACAAACCTGTCTGATCGTGCGACGAGCATCTTTGGCCGCCATGCCGATGATCTCTAAGAAAAGATCGGGCGGCACCAGGTTGGTGCAAGAGGATGTAACCAAAAATCCACCCGGTCTCACCAACTTCATACCTCGCAAATTGATCTCTTTATAACCGGTAATGGCCTTTTGTAAGGTGGCCCGGCTTTTGGTAAAGGCTGGCGGATCGAGCATTACCACATCGTATTGCTTTTTTTCTTTGGCCCATTGTTTGAGCACATCAAAGGCATTGGCCGCTTCGAATCGACAACGATCTTGCAAGCCATTCAATGCTGCGTTCTCGTTGGCCTGCGCTACGGCCTGTGCCGATATATCTAACCCAAGCACCGAGCGGGCGCCGTAGTGCGCTGCATGAATTTCAAAAGTACCCGTATAGGTAAAGGCCCCCAACACATCGGCATCCTTTACAATATGGCGAATGGCCCTTCGGTTGTCTTGCTGATCTAAGAAATAGCCGGTCTTTTGCCCCTGTGCCAGATCTACGTAAAATCGCAACCCGTTCTCTTCGATGGTGATGCGTGTCTCGAAAGGATCGGAGAGAAATCCTTTTTGCTGTGATAGCCCCTCTAATTCGCGCACCGGCACATCATTTCGCTCATAGATGCCCTTGGGCTGAAAAAGTTCTTGCAGGGCCTTGACCAACGCAGGTTTCCATCGATCAATCCCCAATGCCAGTGTCTGCAATACAAAGTAGTCATTGAACTTATCGATGATCAACTGAGGCAGTCCATCCGCTTCGCCAAAGACCAGTCGGCAGTTCTCGGTATAACCAATGCGCTTGCGATAGTTCCAGCAGCTGCGAAGTCTTTCTACAAAAAATGATTCATCGATAATACGGTTCTCCTCTCGGGTCAGCAATCGCACCAGAATTTGTGAACGCGGATTTGCATATCCCTGACCTACCCATTTATTATCGTGCGTATAGACCGAAACTATTTCGCCACCACTAAGGGTGCCCTCCACCCGCTCCACCTCGTTTGCAAAGATCCAGGGATGCCCGAGCAGCACCCTAGAAGAGATCCTTCGCTTTAAAAATACCCTTATCATGCGGGGCGAAGATAAACCTTAAAGACAGACATAAAGACCGAAAGCCCTGACAGACAAGGTCATTTTGTCTAAAATTGGGCGTATCAAGGCCGCCAAATGGGATTGGCAATAAAATTGACCGCCTTACCTTTGCAACCAATTTATCTACGCCATGGCAGAACAAGAAAATAAATCGGCCGAAATGGACCTGAGCCCCGAAGAAAACGTACAGGAGCCGGCTGCAAACAATACCGGAGTGCCCGAACTAAGTGAGCTCGAAAAAGCAAAGACCGCTTTGGAGGAGTACAAAGACAAATACCTAAGAACCGTAGCGGAGTTCGATAATTACAAACGTCGCAACGCCAAAGAAAGGATCGAGTTGATGCAAACAGCCGGTCGCGAAGTGATCGCAGAGTTGCTAGAAGTTCTCGATGACTGCGATCGCGCACAAAAAACGCTCGAAGCCAACTCCGATACCGCTCCTTTGGTAGAAGGCGTGCTGCTGGTCTTCAATAAACTTCGCCACAAACTTCAAGCGCGAGGATTAAAAGTTATGGAGACCCTTCACCAAGACTTTGATGCCGATCTACACGAAGCCATTACCGAGATACCCGCCCCCAGCGAAGATCTAAAGGGTAAAGTGATAGACGAAGTGGTTAAAGGGTATTCACTAAACGAGAAAATGATCCGTCATCCCAAAGTGGTGGTCGGCAAATAAACCATGAGCAAAAGAGACTACTACGAAATTTTGGGCGTTGGTAAATCTGCCTCTGCCGATGAGATCAAGAAATCTTATCGAAAAGTGGCCATGCAATATCACCCCGATCGCAACCCGGGCGATAAAGCCGCCGAAGAAAAATTTAAGGAGGCCGCCGAAGCCTACGAGATACTCAGCGATCCAGAGAAAAAAGCGCAGTACGACCGCTTTGGTCATGCCGGTGTGGGTGGTGCCGGCGGCAGAGGCGGCGGTATGAACATGGATGATATCTTTAGTCAGTTTGGAGATATTTTCGGAGACGACCTGTTCGGCAGTTTTTTTGGCGGTGGACAGCGAGGGGCTGGTCGTCAACGTAGCCGGGGTACCCGCGGCAGCAACTTGCGTATCAAACTAAAATTGAACTACGAGGAGATCGCTAAAGGTGTCTCAAAAAATATCAAGGTAAAAAAATATGTGGCCTGTACCACTTGCAGTGGTAGTGGCGCCAAAGACAAAAATAGTACGCAAACCTGCAGCACCTGCGGAGGCAATGGACAAGTTCGCCGCGTACAGAATACCTTTTTGGGTCAGATGCAAACGGTCGCTACCTGTCCCGATTGTAATGGAGAGGGATCTACCGTAACCGCCAAATGCGGTGCCTGTAAAGGAGATGGACGCGTTTATGGAGAAGAGACCGTTAGCATCGAAATCCCTGCCGGTGTACAAGAGGGCATGCAATTGAACGTAACCGGCAAGGGCAATGCCGGCGAACGTGGCGGCAGCAATGGCGATCTGATCATTTTAGTAGAAGAAGAGGCACACAAAGAATTACACCGCGAAGGACTCAATGTGGCCTACGAACTGCATCTTTCCTTTACCGATGCCGTATTCGGCACGCAAGCCGAAGTGCCTACCATCGATGGCAGGGCCAAGATCAAAATACCTGCGGGTACCCAGAGCGGAAAGATCTTTAGACTTAAGGGAAAGGGATTTCCGGCGGTCAACTCGTACGAAAAAGGCGATCAGTTGATTCAGGTTAGTATCTGGACCCCGCAACAACTCTCTTCGGAAGAAAAAGCAGCACTGGAAAAACTTAGTGGCTCTCCTAATTTTACACCACAACCCGAAAAATCAGAAAGAAATTTCTTTGACCGGATCAAAGATCTCTTTCAGTAACTACTCGCTTCGCTTTATATTTCTTTTTTTCTTTTTGATATCATAGCGATCGGCTGCTTGCGTTACCAGTTGTAAAAACTCTTGCTGAAGCAATTGCGTTTGATCGGATACCTGGGTAGCCAATGTTAGCAACTGATCCCAGGTATAACTTTTTACGAAAGCCGACTCTTTTAATTTCATGCCAAATAAAGCCACGGCCGCATAAAACTGATGAGTCCGCAAGTCCTCGAGCGTTGCCGCTTCTTGACTTTGTAAATAGCCCATGTGTTGTTGAGAAATGGTATCTCCCGGAAACCGGTAGCGTAGCGATACCTGAGCCAAGGTATCGGATAATCGATCGCGCTGCGCCTCTAATAACTGATCGGTAGGCTCGATCTCGAACAATGCAGTAAGGGTATGACCCGAACCCATCTCGCCCCCCGCTATCGTAGAAAGCGTATCGAGTAAGGCGGCTGCCTTATTATCGAACCCGATCAAACGATACTGCTTGATCAGGTTATCGGAGAAGCTCACTTGCATATAGGCATTATCGGCTACCGTATAGAGCGTTTGTGCAAACTCTTTCATCATGATCTTCTCTGCCTCGCGTTCAGAATCGATATAGGCAAAATTGCCATTGCCCTTTTCGGCTAGTAATTGAATCTTGGAATCCTTATAATTTCCCATTCCCACCCCCAGACAGGTAAGATAGATCCCTTGCGATCGTTGCGAGCTGATCAACTCATCGAGTTCCTCTTCGGTGCGCAGCCCCACATTAAAGTCGCCATCGGTAGCCAAGATAATTCGGTTATTGCCATGCTCGATAAAATGATCTTTGGCCAGTTTGTAGGCCAGGCGAATACCAGACTCACCGGGGGTAGCTCCGCCGGGAGTAAGCGAATCGATCACGTTGAGAATACTGTCTTTCTCACAACCACTAACAGCTCGCAACATTACCGCTGTGATACCTCCGTAGGCAACAATCGATACGGAATCTTTTTCGCGAAGATTTTTGGTAAGCATTCTAAACGCCGACTGCAGAAGGGGAAGCCGGTTAGGCATATCCATCGAGGCAGAGACATCGATCAAAAAAACAAGATGCGATGCCGGCAGCGTATCCAGATCGAGCTGTCGGGTCGCAACTTGCACTTGCAGCAATTGATGATCCCAGTTCCAAGGGCAAGGCCCCAATAAAGAGCTTACCTTGAATATTGTGGTATCGGTTTTCGATACAAGAGAGGCAGCGGGAGCAGGAAAATAATTCAGCATCTCCTCAATTCGTACTGCGTCTTGCGGTACAAAGGCCGAGCGATTGATAAATCGTCTGATATTACTGTAGGAGGCCCTGTCTACATTAAGAGCAAGACCCGTAGTGGAATGCTGTGCATTGTTGATCCAGGGATTTTCGACCAAAGAGGTATAGGTCTCGTTGCCAATAAAGACTCGTCGCTCCTCTTGACGGCTCATGGTGTTGGTACGAGAGGATAACTGAGGTCTGTCGGGATTGGCTAGTGCCGGTGGCAGCAACCGTAGCCGGATCTGGATAAAATCATCGGCAGCCCCTATCCACTTTTCAGGTTGATACCCGTAGAACGAAATATAAAATGAATCAATGGTGGCATTGCTGGTTATACCGAAACGACCATTCATTCCGGTTTTAAATAATAAGCCGGTCGATAACTGTCGGATGGAAACTTGCTGGAGTTTGTTGCCCGATTCATCGCTTACCTCCCCTCGAAAATAGACTTGCTGTTGGGCTGCCAGCGAACTGCACCCCCATCCAACCATCAAGGCAATAAGCGCGGTTCGCATATTTTTATGAAGACGACTTTTTTGTCAATTCTCCTTTTTCTGTTCTGGGGCCAATTGATAGACCTGATAATGATTTCTTCCCAGTCCGTCATAATCAAGGCCATAGCCGACCACAAAACGATTGGGAATGGAAAATCCCACGTAATCCAGCGTGAGCGGGAAAACTGTCGCATCGGGTTTGTGCAAGAAAGTAGCCACTGCAATAGAGCTTGGGTGTTGTTGTTGCAGGGTGGGAATAAAATGATGCAAGGTCTTTCCGGTATCGACTATGTCCTCTATCAAAATAATGGCCCTTCCACTAATGTCTTGCTCCATGCCAATGGCGGTTACCACCGTTCCGGTCGATCGCATGCCCTGATAAGAAGCGATCTTAATAAAGCTGATCTCGGCTTCGATGGTCAACAACCGAAAAAGATCGGCAGCGAACATAAATGACCCATTGAGCACCGCGAGTAAGAGGGGTCGTTTGTCTTTGTAATCTTCGCTGATCTGGGTAGCAAGTTCACTAACACGCTCTTTGATCTGATGGGCTGTCAGAAAAGGAACAAAGGTCTTGTCGTGTACACGAATAGAATCCATAGCGGTATTGTTTCTCGAAGTTAGTGGCTTGCTTTGATCTCTTGCTATCACCGTGACCTTTTATTACGAAGTCGGAGCGGGGTCGTGGCATTTCGCTCCAGCAAGATCACCTGGTCTTGCTGCGCCGCTAGTAGCGGCTCCATACCATTGTAGGCAAATAGCTTAGACAACCGGATCCCATATTGCTCAGCAATGGCCAAAAAAGAGGTTCCGGCCTTGACCCATACAGCACGGCACCCATCCTTTTCGAAAACACCCGCAGGATAGCTCCTCTCTTGCGGCAGCGGTAACTGCCCGCTCTGAGGGTTTGGTCTTTCGGAGGTCTTCGCTGGGGTCGACTCCGCTTTCTTATGAGTTGAATTGACAGCTAACGTCGATACCGGATCGCTTGCCGGTACCGACTTGGGCAATGGCTGACCCAGGGCCAGTAATGAGTAGCGATTAAGATCGTACTCCTCGATCAATCGGATGAGTGCCTCAGAGTACTTGGGGTTGGTGGCATATCCTGCTTTCTTTAACCCCCAAGCCCATCCTTGGTAATCGGTTGGTGACAGATCGAATAACGAGAAATAGCGAGGGTTACTCTTTAAAAAGTTGGAGTGATCGATATAGGATGCCTCTGGAGTATCGTATTTGCGAAAACACTCTGCCCGTGCATCGTCATCATGACGAACCGAGGGGCCGCTCCAACCGGTCTTACACTTGATTCCAAAATGATTATTGGAACGTTGCACCAGTGTGCTGGTACCCGCCTGCGTTTCGTGAATACCCTGGGCAAGTTTGATAGCGGCTGGAACACCCGTTCGTTTCATCTCTGCAATAGCCAATGACTCGTACTGGATAATATATTGCCGAATGATATCCTTTTCTTGCGCATGGGCCGCAACGGCGGTCAGCACCCATAACAAGAGGGTACCCCATCCTTGCTTTACTACGTTGGTTCGTGTATGTAGGTTCATGGCGAAATTTCAACTTTTCTTTTGAATGATACTGATACCATCGCGTATCGGAAGCATCAGCACCTCTACCTGACGATGCTCTTTTACATACGCATTGAATGCGGCAATGGCCTTGGCGCTCTTTCCGGAGGGAGCAGACCCGAAGACCTGCCCATGAAAAAAGACATTGTCCGCTAAGATAAATCCTCCCGGACGCAAGCTTGGAAAAACCATGTTAAAATAATCGATATAAGAAACTTTATCGGCGTCGATAAACACCAGGTCCCAGGGCAACGACAATGGCCCTATTATCTGTCGGGCATCACCAATATGCAACTGTAATTGACGTGCAAAGGGCGAGCGATCAAAAAACCCTTGCGCCACAGCCGCTTCCGATTCCCTTAATTCTATGGTATGTAGTTGACCTTCGGACCGCAGACCCTTAGCCAAGCAAAGGGCACTATACCCTGTAAAGGTACCAATTTCCAATACCGCAGCAGGCTGCACCACCCTACTAAAAAGAGATAAGAATTGTCCTTGCAGTTGTCCGCATAGCATATGAGACTCGCTATGATGCTGCCGGGTGTACTGTTCGATCTCCAGCAACAAAGGATCTGGTTCACTGCTGTGCTGCAAAGCATACTGCCAAGCCACCGGAGAGATAATGTCCACGTAAAAAATTTACTCAAAGGTACGTTACCGGTTGCTTGCCTCCTTTCTTACGTCTGCAAAAGAGATAAGCCATAATCCGGCAAACGTAATGAGTCCGTTGAGTAAGATCAGCTCGGGCCCAATCTTATAGCCGGAAAACAATTTCTCGGACAGTTCGGTCAGTCCCAGATCGGTATGCAGTAGCCCGTTATAGTAGGCAGGATTGCAAAGCAAGTCTAGGGAAAGAGCCAACAGAGGACCCGTAATACAGATGGGCCAGATAAGAGCGCTGCGAAGATGACGCTTGGTCAATATGCCAAAGGCAAATAAACCCAATAAGGGACCATAGGTGATACCTGCGAATTTGATAATGAATTGAATGATCGATTTATCATCGACCAGTTTGAACAAGAGCACCATTAGCAAGAACACAAAGGCAAATCCCAGGTGAACAGAAAGTCTTTTGCGACGCTTGGATTGCTCGGTGCCGGAAAGGTTATTGAAATCGAGTATGTCAATACAAAAACTAGATGTAAGAGATGTGATCGCCCCGTCTACACTGGGAAACAACGCCGAAATAAGGGCAATGATAAAAATAACACCGATAGTGCCCGAGAAGGCATCGCTAAGGGCGATGGCCGGAAAGAGATCATCGCCTTTGGCTGTGAGACCGGTATTGGCCGCATAGATGTGCAATACAGCTCCCAACAACAAGAACAGTGCATTGACAATGACCAAAATGGTACTCATGGTCATGATGTTCTTTTGAGAGTCGTTGAGCGTACGCACACTGATATTCTTTTGCATCATTTCCTGGTCGAGGCCCGTCATGGTAATGGCAAT
>JBJTWT010000062.1:0-8707 GCA_046081865.1 Sphingomonadales bacterium | reverse complement strand
CGAATCCGCTCGGGACCTCTCTTAGACCCCCTTCAACGCACCATTGCAAGGGGGTTTGTTTTTTTTTAAGAGAGGTTCTCTATTGCGATGTAAATTTGCCTGTTATGCTGAGTCAAGAAGAAGAAAACTTTATGGTTTACTGGCAACAGCACCGACTCCAGAAAAGAAAATGGATCAAACAGCTTGCAGTAGGACTTCCCATGGCCCTGGCCTTGATTGCCGGGATCTCGGTCAATTTGTTCTCGGGTTGGTATACCAGGGCCCAAATGGTGATGTTCAGAGAGAGTGCCTCATTGATCATCGTGCTGTTGGTGGCAGCCATTGCGCTGGTCGTCTTTATGGTCATTTTTTCTTCTCGTCATCGCTGGGACCAATATGAACAGCGATATCTTGAGCTCGTGCAGCGAAAAAGCAATCTTTCCGGTACCACTAATGAGACTAGCTAACCTATTATCTACTTTTTAAAATCTAAGCAAGCATGAACAATCCAGGAAAGGAAAAATTCAATTTCATTTTACTAACGTCACTGCTTTTTATTTTGGGGGGGTGCGTCAAAGACAAGACCTGTGTGCCCAAGACCGTGGCTAGTGAGCAGTCTACTATGCAGGGGTATGCTACCGCCAATAACATGACCGTTCAAACACACCCAAGCGGGATGCTCTATCAGATCGTAAGTCCGGGCAACGGGGCCATCCCTAATCTGGCCTCCCGAGTATCCGTTCGCTATACCGGTAAGCTCATGAATGGAACCATATTCGACTCCAGAACTTCCACTCCTGCCGAGTTTACATTGGGGCAGGTCATTACCGGTTGGCAATTGGGCGTACCGCTTATTCAAAAGGGGGGTACCATTCGACTCATCATTCCCTCCTCGCTTGCCTATGGTTGTACAGCCACCGGGCCCATTCCTGCCGATGCCGTACTATTTTTTGAGATCGAATTGGTCGATGTAAGATAATACTATGCCACACGAAGCCATCTCCACCTTTGATATTTTTAAGATCGGGGTGGGACCCTCTAGCTCTCACACGCTGGGTCCCTGGCGGGCGGCATTGCGTTTTGTGGACGAGTTAAAAGCCGCGGGACGACTCTCGCAGGTAACCACCGTACGCGTATTGCTTTATGGGTCATTGGCCAAGACCGGAAAAGGACATGGTACCGATGTAGCTGTTCAATTAGGTCTTTCGGGAGAAGATCCGGTTCATTTTCCCGTAGAGGAGATCGACAACCGCTTGGCAGCGATCGCATCCATGAATCGACTCTTGTTAGGGAAAAGCCACGAAATTGTGTTTGATCCTCGCGAAGACATCGATTTTTTAATTTCAGAGACACTTCCCTTTCATTCCAATGGCATCACTTTTTTAGCGACACTCGCCAATGGCGCTGATCAGGCTAGCACTTTTTATTCTGTTGGTGGCGGCTTTGTCGTTAAAGAAGATGAGTCACCCTCATTGCAGCAATTGGTCGATCTTCCTTTTCCGGTAAACAATGCCGCCGACCTCCAACATTGGTGCATCAAGACCGGGTTATCGATACATGAGATCGTTTTAGAAAATGAATCCGCTTGGAGAGCGGAGGCCACCACCCGCGAAATGGGAATACAGATATGGAGCGTGATGCAACAATGTATTTATAGGGGTTGCCATACAAGTGGAGTGCTTCCCGGTGGGTTGGAGGTAAACCGCAGGGCAGCAGAACTCAATAAAAAATTACTTTCCGGTTCGCCGAGCTACCAAGACAAGAAAGAATGGGTCGATGCTATTCGGGCCGGAGGGCACGACTTCAAATACACGCTCGATTGGGTCAGTTGTTTTGCGCTTGCGGTAAACGAAGAGAATGCTGCCTTTGGCAGAGTAGTAACGGCCCCCACCAATGGAGCCGCTGGCGTTATTCCGGCGGTATTGCAGTATCTCATTTGCTTTTGCAATGGGGATAGTGAGGAAAAGATACTCGCCTTTCTATTTACCGCTGCACAGATCGGAACCTTGTTCAAAAAGGGAGCTACACTCTCGGCAGCTATGGGGGGGTGTCAGGCCGAGATCGGCGTATCATCTGCCATGGCAGCGGCCGGTCTTACCGAGGCAATGGGCGGTACGCAGCGGCAAGTGCTAATGGCTGCCGAGATCGCCATGGAACATCATTTGGGTCTTACTTGTGACCCGATCGGTGGATTGGTACAGGTGCCTTGTATTGAACGCAACACCATGGGAGCCATCAAAGCGATTACCGCTTCTCAGCTTGCTTTACAGAGCGCACCCGATCTGGCCAAGGTCTCTCTCGATGCGGTCATTAGAACCATGTGGGAAACGGCTCAGGATATGAATCATAAATACAAAGAAACGGCCGATGGCGGTCTAGCCATTAGCGTACCACTCAGTTTGCCTGAGTGCTAAAATCATTGACCACCTGGTAGAGCGTATCGCGTTCTACCGGATCTCTTTTAACTTGTCGGATCAAGTGCACGAGTTGTTCGGTAGTCAGTGTAGGGTTTTGCTCTTCCGACCCCGCCATGCTGTATATTTTGGTGCTGTCATCGATGGTGCCGTCAATGTCATCTACTCCAAAAGAGAGCGATAGCTGCGCATTTTGTCTGCCCAGCATAGGCCAATATGATTTTAGATGAGAGAAGTTATCGAGGTAAATTCTTGCTATGGCATATAAACGCATATCCTCAATGAGGGTGCTTTCCTTAACATGGCTCATATCGTTATCCTTGTTGCGGAACTTGAGCGGAATAAACGTATTAAAACCTGCGGTCTGATCTTGTAGTTCACGAAGTCTTCGCATATGGTCTATTCGATCTTCGAATGATTCGATATGCCCGTATAGCATAGTGGCATTAGAAGGAAGTCCCATTTCATGAGCGGTACGGTGAATGGTCAACCATCCATCGGCATCTACTTTGTCGGCACAGATCTTTTCTCTAATGGCAGGGGCAAAGATCTCGGCTCCGCCTCCTGGAATGGAATCGAGTCCGGCTTCCATCAGTCTTCTTAGTCCCTCTTGTACGCTCACTTTCGCCTTTCTGAACATGTAGTCGTACTCTACGGCAGTAAAGGCCTTGATATGCAACGAGGGGCGATGCGCTTTGATAGCTTGCAGAAGTTCGCTAAAAAAAGCCAGGTCCATCTTAGGATGAACCCCACCGACAATATGAACCTCGGTGACCGGTTTTTCATCATATCGCTTGACCAGATGAACCATCTGCTCAATACTCAGTTCCCATCCCTGTTCGCGATTTGCATAGAGTTTGCTATAGGCACAGAACTGGCAGCTAAATACACATATGTTGGTTGGCTCAATATGAAAGTTCCGATTAAAAAAGACCTTGTTGCCATGTAGTCGTTGTTTGATCTCATTGGCCAGTGTTCCGACCAACCCCAAACTTCCTTCTTTAAAAAGTGTGAGACACTCGGCATCGCTAATACGCTGACCGGCCCTTACTTTTTCGGTAATGTTACGCAAGGGGGCAGAGAGAGTAGGAGAGTGGGTATTCATATTTTGGTCAAGAAAGCGCAAAGGTAAGTTGAATTTTTCTGGAGATACTGCTTTGTTATTCGTTGTTATAAAAAATGCTATCTTTCGTTTAACCAAATCAATGCTTCTTATGGAACGATTACAAGGGATAGTCGGGGTCATCATGATACTAGGGATCGCGTTCTTGTTCTCTAACAATAAAAAAAAGATCGACCTGCGACTGGTCATTAGCGGTATTCTTTTACAGGTTATGATCGCCTTGTTGATATTTAAGGTGGGTCCCGTACAGTGGTTCTTTCAGCAGTTGGGGCGAGGCATTGGAAAATTGGAGCAGTTCTCAAAAGCCGGTGTCGATTTTGTATATGGTGGGGTAGCCACCATAGGCGCTGATGGGAGCGCGCAGAACTATAGGGCGCCCGATTCCTTTGTATTTGCCTTTAACGTAACGGCCACCATCGTATTGGTCTGCGCATTGGTAGCCGTATTCTATCATATTGGTTTTATGCAAAAGGTCGTATCGCTCATTGCTCGTGCTATGAACAAGGTAATGCGTGTTAGCGGAGCCGAAGCGCTCAGTAATGTGGCCAGCGCCTTTGTGGGACAAGTAGAGGCACAAGTAATGATCAGGCCATATCTGCCTTCGATGACAAAAAGCGAATTGCTGTCATCTATGAGTGGAAGTCTGGCTTGTATTGCCGGCGGAATATTGATCGTTTATGCCAATATGGGCACAAAGGCCGGCATGGATCTGGCTCCGACGCTGATCATGGCAAGTCTGATGGCCGCACCTGGTGCATTGGTCATCTCTAAGATCGTGTGGCCGGAGACCGAAGAGAGTCAAACAAGGGGAAAGGTAAAGCTAGCGGTAAAAAGTAATTACGTAAATGTGATAGATGCCATCTCACACGGGGCGGGTGATGGTTTTAAGATAGCCATGAACGTGATCGCCATGCTGATCGGCTTTATTGCAGTTATAACACTCATCGACTGGACCCTGCTAAAAGCAGGGCATCTTTTTGCACCTGACTTCGATCTAAGTTTGAACTGGATATTTGCCAAGCTTTTTTATCCCTTTGCCTGGGCCATGGGTATTCCCTCGGTGGATGTAAACTCAGCTGCCACCTTGTTGGGTCAAAAACTAACCATCAATGAGTTCGTGGCATTTTCTAACCTTACTTCAAAGGCCGTACCCATCGTTACTACCAAAGGGCTGTGGATCGTTAGTATCGCCATTTGCGGCTTTGCTAATTTTAGCTCCGTGGGAATGCAGATTGGAGGCATAGGGGCCCTAGTGCCTGAAAGAAGAGGCGATCTTGCCAAGCTGGGTTTCAAGGCCCTGCTCTGCGGTACACTTGCCTCTTATCTCTCGGCATCTTTGGCAGGTATACTCATGTAGTGACGTATACGTCTGGTCGCTTAGATATGCGCTTCGATCTTCTTTACAAAATTGGCCTTGGGTTGTGCGCCAACTAGTTTATCTACCACTTGGCCATTTTTGATAAATAAAATGGCAGGTATGGAAGTGATGCCGTAATTCATGGACACTTCGGGGTTATGGTCTACGTTGAGCTTTCCTACATTTACTTTTCCATCGTATTCTTTAGAAAGTTCTTCAATTACAGGACCGATCGCTCTGCAGGGACCGCACCATTCAGCCCAAAAATCTACCAGGGCCAATTTTGTTGAGTCAAGCACTTCGGTCTTAAAGTTCTGATCGGTAAATTCCTTTGCCATTGTTTTTTATTTAGTGAGGTAGCAAATTTAGTTCCGTGTTCTCTATTTAAGTCTGGCTGTCACTTATTGTGCAAAAGTTGTCAGCCTAGAAGCTTTGCACCATCGTTCCTATGCCGGGAGTGGTTTCCAAAAACTGTACCAGCTCGGGATTGACCTCAATCCCATAAGAAGTTGCTATGAGATTGACCTTCATTTTTTTATGAACGTCATTTAGGATTAATTTAAATGCAGTTTTACCGGGATTGCGCTTGATGTTCTTTTCAAAAAAATGGATGAATTCGGGGTGAATGTCTTTGGGTTGCACCTCTATGGTCAGCGATCTTGTCAGATTGGCCAGCATCGTCTCTGCCAGGGTAACGCCATTGACCTTGAACTCAAATTCGTTTCGGTTATAACGTTGTTTTAAAAATCCGAAAATCAGTACGCTACTGCCCGGTTGCAAGATCGGTGACAAACGCAGGTAATCGTCGCTGAATAAAGGAAATTCTAGTTTTCCGGTGTAGTCTTCTACCACAAAGCTACCATATTTGTTTCCGCTTTTGGCAATGCGGTGTTGTGCATCGGTCACCAGCCCTATCAAACGAAAGGGGGCCCCGGGGTTTGCTTGTTGTGAGATAGTAGCTCTAAACTCATTAAAGTCATTGATGGCGGTAATGCCATAATGTTTGATCTCGAATCGGTAATTATCGAGTGGATGTCCACTCAGATATATTCCGGTCACTTCTTTTTCATGATCTAGTTGCACGATCAATGGCCAGACGGGCACATCGCTGATACGAGGGGGCGGGATCTCCATCGTAATGGGCAAATCGCCAAAAAGCGTATGCGAAGAAGCGGCCTGGTGCTGCCCCATTACTTGTCCGTACTTAATGATCTTTTCAAGTCCGCTTACTTGTTCTCCCTCGGGTACGATAAAATATTGTGCCCGGTGCAGTTCTTTGAAACAATCAAACCCTCCGGCATAGGCCAAACTTTCCAATGTTTTTTTATTGACCGTTCGTTGATTGACGCGCTTGATAAAATCAAATACACTCTTAAAGGATCCCCCTTTTTTTCGTTCTTCGATAATACTTTCTACTGCGGCCTCTCCCACACCTTTAAGCCCGCCCAACCCAAACCGTATCTCTCCTTTGGTATTGACCGCAAATCCTTTTAGCGATTCATTGATATCGGGTCCCAGCACTTTTATACCCATGCGCTTGCACTCCTCCATAAAGAAGGTGATCTTCTCGATGCTACCGGCGTTGTTTAGCACCGCAGACATGTAGGCGGCAGGGTAATGGGCCTTTAAATAGGCGGTCTGGTACGCCACATAGGCATAGCAAGTAGAGTGAGATTTATTGAAAGCGTATTGAGCAAATGCCTCCCAGTCGGTCCAGATCTTCTCTAGTCTTTCGGCAGGAAGCAGATTACGGGTCGCTCCTTCTATGAACTGCTTTTTCATTTTGTCGAGGGTCTCGCGGTTTTTCTTACCCATCGCTTTTCTTAACACATCCGCATCTCCCTTACTAAAACCGGCCAGTTTTTGGGCCAGCAGCATCACTTGCTCTTGGTACACGGTAATACCATAGGTTTCTGCGAGAAAGTCTTGCATTTCGGGCAGGTCATAGCTAATGGCTTCCTTTCCATGCTTTCGATCAATGTAATTGGGAATGTAAGCCATGGGGCCCGGTCTGTAGAGCGCATTCATGGCAATGAGATCTCCAAACTTATCGGGTCTTAGTTCGCGTAAATATTTCTGCATGCCAGGACTCTCAAACTGAAACGTGCCTATCGTAGCCCCCCGCTGGTAGAGATCGAAGGTCTTCTCATCATCCAGTGGAATTTTATCAATGTCAATACTGATATCGTGTAGCTGTTTGATAAGGATCAGGGCTTGCTTGATGATAGAGAGGGTCTTCAGACCCAGAAAGTCCATCTTGATAATACCGGCACTCTCAATATCGTTGCCCTCAATTTGGGTTACCCATAGAGGCGAGTCTTTGGCAGTGGCTACCGGAATTAGATCTGTCAGATCTCGAGGGGCAATGATGATACCGGCGGCATGTATGCCCGTACTGCGCACAGATCCCTCCAGTCGTTCGGCCTCGTGTAGCACTTGAGAGGCCGGGCTTTGTTTTTGCTTATAGATCTCTCTTAGCTTTTTAACGCTCTCCAGGTCATCATTTCCCAACCCGTCTTTTTCCTCGAGCGATTTTTCTCCGTCTTTTGTCTTAAGGGGCGCATGCAACACCCGGCGTAATTCTATACCGGGTTTATCGGGAACCAATTTGGCCAGCGCATTCGATTCCGGCAATGGGAGGTCCATGACTCGGGCCACATCTTTGATACTCATCTTCGCGGCCATAGTACCATAGGTGATGATCTGGGCAACCTGGTTCTTGCCGTATTTCTCCACTACATAGTCAATTACTTTTTGACGTCCCTCATCATCAAAGTCGGTATCGATATCAGGCATCGATTTACGGTCGGGATTCAAGAAACGCTCAAATAGTAAATTGTATTTGATAGGATCAATATTGGTGATGCCGATACAGTAGGCCACCACCGATCCCGCTGCAGAACCACGCCCTGGTCCAATAAAAACACCTTTCTCCCTGCCGGCTCTGATAAAATCGCTAACGATCAAAAAGTACCCGGCAAATCCCATCATTTTGATGGTGAACAGCTCGAACTCTATCCTTTCTTTTATTTCATCGGCGATCGTCTGATACCTGTTGGCGGCGCCCTCATAGGTTAGATGACGCAGGTACTCCCATTGGTTCTGCGACTCGGCCGATACCGTATACTTGCCAATGGTCTCTTCTTTAGTGTGGATCTCAAATCGTTTAGCAACCGGAAAATTAGGCAGCAGAATATCGCGGGTCAGGTTAACCGGCTCTACTTTAGCGACGATCTCGTTGGTGTTATCGATGGCCTCTGGAAGATCGCTAAATGTTTTTTGCATCTGCGCCGTGGTCTTGAAAAAGAACTGGTCGTTGGGAAAAGCAAAGCGCTTGTTGCGCACATTCACATCATCGTCGGTAAGCTCGCGCAGGGCAGGGGTCGATTGCTTTTCTCCGGTGTTGATACAAAGCAAGATGTCATGGGCATTAAAATCATCTTGCTCCACATAATGGCTGTCGTTACTGGCTATGATCTTGACCTTATATTGCCGGGCCCATTTAATGAGTATCTCGTTGACCTTGTCTTGTTCGGGCAGTCCATGTCGTTGCAACTCTACATAAAAATCTTGTTGAAAAATATTCAACCACCAGCGAAATTCATTTTCGGCCTCTGGCTCTCCTTTTTGTAAGATTGACTGCGGTATTGAAGCGCCCAAGCAACAGGTGGTGGCGATCAAACCCTCGGCATATTTTACGATCAGTTCTTTGTCGATGCGTGGGTATTTGCTGTACATCCCCTCTCCATCTCCGAGCTAGGTCAGCTTGACCAGATTACGATAACCCTTTTCGTTTTTGGCTAGCAAGATCTGGTGATAGCGTTTATCTTTTTG
>JBJTWT010000061.1:0-23476 GCA_046081865.1 Sphingomonadales bacterium | reverse complement strand
GGACCTTTTTCGAACCTCTTTAGGCAATTACCCGTTTGTAACGGGGATGCAAAGATAGGGCAATAGGGGCTATCATAAATCGCTCTTAAGAATAAAAAAAGGAGACCCGCAATGCAGGTCTCCTTTACAATAAATAGAAGGTAAGGTCCTTTAATTGTTGGGATTCAACGCTTTTTCTATTCTAAAACTGAGATCTTGAAGATGATATTTACTGAGCCGGTCAGCGTAAAGTGCCTGAGAAGCATTCAGCTCCGAGCGCAGCGACTGCAAATGGGCCCTTACGATCGACTTGAGATCGGACTTATCTGATCCAGAGCCGGAAACAGAGATACTGACACCGGGTCCGAAAGAACTGGCAGCAGAAGAAGGCGGGTTTAGCAGATTGATCATAGCATTCACATACGATTTTTGCAGATTACGGCGGTAGGCATCGATCGCCTTTTTGGAGATAAGCTCTGACCAGATACCAGCCTTTAGATCGGCCAAAAAATCGAGAGGGGTATAAGCCTTGGCCCCTGCCACTGCCTCTGCCTCTATCAACTTGTTTAAGGTTCTGGAGCTGACCAATCGGTTGAGCATATTATCTTGAACATTTCCGATCACCACCAGACCAGATTGGCCTGTACGGTCAAAGATCTGTTGATCGATGAGCCAAGTAGGAGTCGTAAACAACTGTTTATTTAAAAAAGCGACCGCTTCTTTTTGCTTGGTCTTGCTAACCAATTCATAAACTGGCCCGCTTTGCTCTTGCGTTTTGGGTGTTTCCATAATACCCGCTACGAATTTAGCCACGTGCCCATTGTACCGAGCGAATTGACCCACTACTTCTTGATAGATGATACGCAATCCCTCAAAGTCCTCGTTGGGCTCTTTGGTCCAGGACAACAAATTAGGAACGATACGCTGCAGGTTCTTAATACCATAAGCGCTCCCCTTCATGGGATCGTCGCCGACCTGCTCACTTTGGGAGCGCGGATCGTCGGGGTTGGTCTCTGTACCAAACCAAAGTCGATTATCCTTTAATTTTTCGATCACCCACTTATTGAGCATCGATTGCTCCTCATCGGCAGATCTATACTGAGGAAACATTTTATACCCCCACTCGATGGCCCAGTTATCATAATCGCCAATGCGAGGAAAGAGCCCTTTTTCGCTGATGCCATCTTCGGGTTGAGCCACATAATTAAAACGGGCATAGTCCATAATAGAAGGCGTATGCCCGTTGGCCTCGACCCAGATCTTGTTGCGAAGATTCTCTACCGGTACGCTAGAGCTAGATCCATAATTATGACGAAGACCCAGGGTATGTCCTACTTCGTGAGAAGATACGAATCGGATCAACTGACCCATAAGGGAGTCAGGAAACACCATTTGCTGTGCCCGAGTATCCAAGGGTCCGCATTGAATCATGTACCAATTGCGCAGCAGTGCCATTACATTGTGATACCAATTGATGTGGCTCTCCATGATCTCCCCACTACGAGGATCTGAGATGCTCGGTCCACTGGCATTGGGAATATCGGAAGGCTTGTATACAATGGCTGAATTACGGGCATCGTCGAGACTCCACGTGCTGTCCTCTTGGCGAGAGGGAGCTCTTTTGGCCATGATTGCGTTTTTAAAACCTGCTTTTTCAAAAGCACTTTTCCAATCATCTACCCCTTGCATCAGATAATGGACCCAATTCTCGGGTGTGGCCGGATCGATGTAAAAAATAATAGGTTTGGCGGGCTCAACCAACTCTCCCCTTTTGTATTTTTCGAGGTCTTCTTGCTTGGGCTCCAAGCGCCATCTTTTTACCAACGAAACTGATTTTACCCCCTGTGGATTAGCATCGAAATCGGTGTAACCAACGGCAAAGTATCCAACCCTGGCATCATAGAAGCGAGGTTGCATGGGGGTTTTGGGTAATATCACAATAGAGCTGTTTAGCTCCATCGTCATGTTCCCTCCACCGGGGCCGCCTCCCATGGAGGGGCCTCCACCAGGAAGACCTGCCGGTGCAGCGCCGCGTGAGTAGGTCTTTACAGCTTTGATCTCAATGTTAATGGGATATGACTTGACCGATACCACATACGATTTATCGGATTGCAAAGAGTTTAGACGGAGTGAAGATTTTAAAGAAGAGGCAAAATGCAGAACATCATTATCGCCCGATATAAACTCGGTAATATCCAAAACCACCGTGGCAGAGTCCTTTCCAAAAGCCTTTATGTCGAAAGACTGCGCAATGGGCTGAATGTTGGAGTTGTTTACCGTGGTGAACATGGGAGACGTGGAATCCTTAGCGTATTCGGCATAAGAGATGGTACGCAAAAAGATCTTGTTGTTGGGACCTTTTTCGAAGCGGATCACGTTTTGACCGATCTGATCGCCGGCATAACCAAAGAAACTTCCCCCGGCACGAAGTCCGGCAGGTGCCTTAGAGATACGATTAACCACCAGCATATCACGTAACAGTAAAGAGTCGGATACCTCAATAAAGAAACGATCTTCTACTTTGTGTACCCAAAAAAGTCCTTTTGTAGTGACCGCTTTGGAAGTAATCACTTCTTTGTAAGCTTTAGGACCGGTAGCAGATGGCCCCCCTGCGGGGCCACGTCTGGTAGAATCGCTGGGTCTTACAACGGCAGCAGCTCCAGTGGGAGCAGGAGGTTGTTGCGCAAGGACAACCATCCCGGCAAATAAAAAAGAGGCAAGCAAAGTTGTACGTAACATAAAAACAGAGGGTTTATCGTTTGAAATTGAAAAAGAAAGGCTCAACCCTTCTTTTTTCCTTTAGGGGCAAACATGGCAAGCATTCGGCGGCCTTCCATCTTTGGCAAATTTTCCAGCACGCCAATATCGGCCAAACGCTCGGCAAACTTGAGCAACAAGAGCTGGCCGCGGTCCTGAAACTGTATGGCCCTTCCCTTAAATTGCACATAAGCCTTTACTTTATTGCCATCCTTTAAAAACTCTATGGCATGCTTGGCTTTGAAATCGAAGTCATGATCGTCGGTATTAGGCGTAAAGCGAATCTCCTTTACTTCGGAGACCTTGCTTTTGGCCTTCATCTCCTTCTCTTTTTTCTTTTTATCGTAGAGAAATTTATTATAGTCGATGATCTTGCAAACCGGTGGATCGACTGTAGGAGATATTTCCACCAGATCGAGTCCTTGCTCTTGCGAAATGCGTAAGGCGTCTTGTAAGGAATAAATTCCAACCTCTACATTGTCTCCTACTAATCTTACTTGTGGAACCCTGATAAGATGATTGATGCGATGTTCGGGTTCTTTACGAGGTGCGAATCGACCTCTGTTAAATCCACCCTTGTTAAAACCTCCGGGGCCTCCGGGTCTGGGGCCTCCTGGGCCGGGAGGACGATTAAAACCGCCTCCGGGTCTTTGTGGTACTGCCATTTATTGAATTTAGGTTACTAAAATACGCTATTCTGATTTTCTGCTGCTAATTTCTTCTAGGGCCAAGGCAACGAAAGTTGCAACGGGTTGTGCTCCAAGATCGCCCTTTCCCTGGCGACGAACCGAAACGGCTTGTTCATTCATCTCCTTTTCTCCCACAATCAGCATGTAAGGAACTTTCAAAAGCTCGGTATCACGGATCTTTTTGCCGATCTTCTCTCCCCTGTCGTCTGTCTCTGCCCTAATACCGGCATTTCGTAACGTTTGCTGAACATGTTGCGCATATTCGAGAAATTTGTCGCTAATGGGAAGCACTTTTACTTGCACCGGGGCCAACCACAATGGGAATTTTCCGGCGTAGTGCTCTAGCAAAAATCCAATAAAGCGTTCATGGGTGCCTAGGGGTGCTCGGTGAATGATGAGCGGAACTTCAGGAGAATTGTCCCTGTTCGTATAAGATAGTTTGAACTTAAGCCCCGAATTGAAATCGACCTGATTGGTGGCCAGTGTAAATTCCCTTCCAATGGCACTCCAGATCTGAACATCGATCTTAGGTCCGTAAAAAGCAGCCTCGTCTTGTACCTCTACAAAAGGAGTATTGGTCTCGATGAGCACCTTTCTTACCATCGCCTCCGTTTCCAGCCATAGAACGGGCTCGTTAACGTATTTCTGTCCCAACTTAACAGGATCGTGCAAGCTGAGGCGCATTACATACTTGTCGATACCAAAGATCGTAAAGTACTTAAGATACATATCGTTTACGGCCTTGAACTCCTCGAAGAATTGCTCTTTACTGCAATAGATGTGAGCATCGTTCATATGTAAACAACGTACACGCATCAGCCCGAACAACTCACCGCTTTGCTCGTAACGATAACAAGTACCATACTCGGCGATCCTAAAAGGTAGCTCGCGGTAACTCTTGGGTTCGGCATCAAATATCTTATGATGATGAGGGCAATTCATGGCCTTGAGATAATACTTCTCACCATCCATCTCCATGGGCGGGAACATGCTATCGGCATAATAGGGCAAGTGTCCGCTGGTCAGGTACATGCTCTCTTTGGCAATATGAGGGGTTACCACACGTTTGTATCCGGCAGCAGACTCGGTCTCTTTGGCTAGTTGCTCCAGCTCTTCGATAATGACGGTGCCATTAGGTAACCATAAAGGTAGACCAGGACCAACATCGTCATCCATGGTGTAAATACCCAGTTCTTTTCCAAGTTTACGATGGTCGCGCTTTTTTGCCTCCTCTAACATCAACAGATGTTCATCTAACTCTTTTTGATTGGGAAAACTGATCCCGTACACACGGGTCAGCATTTTGTTTTTTTCATTTCCCTTCCAGTAAGCTCCGGCCAGACTGGTCAGTTTAATGGCCTTGATCGGAGCCGTGCTGGGAATATGAGGGCCACGGCAGAGGTCGGTAAACTCGCCTTGTTTGTAAAAAGTGATCTCTCCATCGGTGAGTCCTTGTAAAAGATCGAGTTTGTACTCATCTCCCTTTTCCGAAAAATATTGAATGGCTTCTTGCTTACCGATCTTGATACGCTGAAAGGCACTATCCTTTTTGGCAAGCTCCGTCATTTTCTTTTCGAGCTGTACCAAGTCTTCTTCGGTCATCTTTCTATCGCCCAGGTCCATATCATAATAAAACCCTTGCTCTACCGCAGGACCAACCCAAAACTTTACACCGGGAAATTGCGATTCCACCGCCTCGGCCAGCAAATGTGCTGACGAGTGCCAAAAAGTAGACTTGGCCTCAGCATCATTCCAGGTAAGCAAACGTAACGAGGCATCTTCTTCGATGGGACGATGCGCGTCACGTATCTCTCCATTAACAGCGGCCGCTAATACTTTTTTAGCCAACCCTTCCGAAATGGAACGAGCAATATCGAGTGCACTGGCACCCTTTTCATAACTTCGTACGGCGCCGTCAGGAAATGTAATGTTGATCATGCAAATAGCTTTACGAAAGGCCTGCAAATTTAGCAATTTAAGGGCAAAATCTAAAGGGGTAAAGGGCTTGTTAAAATTGATCCTTTCTCCCAGTCCTAGCCCTTGAGATTAGGCGTTTCACCTACATTTGTGCAGCCCATGCACAAGAATCGAATCTTACCGACCGTTGCGGTACTTGTTCTATTGCCTACCGCCTTATTGGCCCAAAAACTGACCGGGATCTGGAAGGGTTATTTTGTTACCAAAGACCAAAGCCAGTACAAAATAGAAGTGCAGATCACTGAAAAAAATGGACAATTAGCAGGGGTTACTTATTCCTACCTGGATGTCTCCTACTATGGAAAGGCTACTATGACCGGACGTGTGGAAAAAAAGAACGGAAAAGTTACCCTCCAAGAGATAAAAACAGTTGAAGTAAGATCGAGGGAATTTTCTGAGACTTGTCTTATGCAGTACCTGCTCGATTATAGCCGTTCGGGGCAAGAGGAATACCTCGAAGGAAACTTTACCAGCAAGTACGAAAAAAATGGAGAGAATACTAAGAAGGGAGGAGACTGTGGTGGAGGAATTGTTTTTTTGAGAAGGGTCAACAGCTCTGATTTCAATTCGGATGCACTTTCTAAAGCTCCCCCAGCCACTAAAAAAGTTTTTTTCAATGAGGCACCCGTTATAAAATCGGGCACTACCACACCGACAGTCGCCACGAACAAAGGCACCACCACAGCCAAACCTAAGACTACCGCCAAGGTTAATACGGTGCGCGAGTCTACACCGACTGTTGAAAAGAAGAAAGTGGAGGTCTCCAATGCTATTGCCACCAATAATACCTCAGAAAAAAGTAAGGAAGAGACATCGAGCCACTCAACCAATGCTAAATCCATTGTGATAAAAGAAGAACCCGAACCGGTAGACAACAATCGACAAAACGAGTTAGTAAAGGAGCTTACATTAAACACCCGACAAGCCATAATTACCATTTACGATAATGGCGAAATCGACGGCGATACGGTGTCGGTCTTTTTAAATGGCAATTTGGTGATCTCCAAGAAAAGGTTGAGCACGGTGCCTTTAAAACTGTCCCTTACCCTTAGCGAATTGCACGAGGTACAAGAACTGACTTTTGTGGCAGAGAACTTGGGTCGCATCCCTCCCAATACCGCGTTGATGATCGTTGATACTGGCCAGCAACAGTATCGACTACAAGTACTCTCTTCCGATAAGAATAATGCGGTTTTTCGTTTTCGGTACCAACCCTCGAGGTAGCATACCTTTTGTTATCTTCGGTCAATGCTGCGCTTTTTACTCCTTGTTTGTCTATCCTTTTTAACGGGTCTGAACTCGTTGGCACAGGACCTGTCTGGTAGTTGGAAAGGAAGACTGGTGATGGCTCCCAGCGGTTGTTTTCCGGTCTACAACTTACAATTCGAATTAGAGATCAAAGACTCGCTGGTACGAGGTACCGCATTACACTATTCCGATTCCCTGAACTTTGTTAAGCAGCAGTTACAAGGGGTGTACCGATCGGACAGTCAAGTGCTACTGCTAAGAGAGACCGCTATTATCGGTCAACAACTAAAGGCGGATTGTATTCCCTGTACCAAGCAATATCGGCTAACATATCATAGAGCGTCTGGTATCAATACCACCGATGAACAAATTAGAGGCACCTGGTTTACTGTAGGAGGTTTGGCCCTAGATGGCAAAACCTCTTGTGATCCGGGCTCAGTAGTATTGAACCGTGCCTCGGTACAATCAACTGAACAAAACAAACGTGCTGCCACACTTCGCGACAAAACCAATGCTCTGTTTAAAGAAATTTTGGTAGACAGCGGTCTGGTGCAAATAGAGCTCTTTGATAATGGTCAAATAGACGGGGATACTATCTCTGTATACGTCAATGAAAGATCCGTTGTTTACCGCAAGATGCTTAAATCGCAAGCAGTATCCCTGTCGGTGTTGGTCGATCGAAAAAAGCCAGTACAAGATGTTGTGATGGTAGGTGAAAATCTGGGAAGCATTCCTCCCAACACAGCGCTAATGATCGTTATGGCTGGCAAGGAAAGATACCAGTTGTACCTTAAGGCAGACGAAAAACAAAATGCCCTAGTTAGGTTTATTTACAAAGAAAAGACCGAAGACGCTAAAAACTAAAATTCCAAGTAACGGATGGAAGGATCGGGAATAGCGACACTTGCTTGGCCGACACCTTGAGATCTCCTGCCGCAATGGAACCCTCTTGATCGAAATAGATAAAGTAAGGATTGAACCGACTATAAAGATTATAGATGCTGAGCACCCACTGACTTTTTACTCTCCGAATCTTTTTTGGGGTTGGCGTATAGGTCATTGAAACATCCATTCTGTGGTAGGAGCGCATTCTGTACTGATTGATACGACTATATTCCTGGTTTAGGACCCCATTCATGACATAAAAACGCTCCGGTAACGTAATAGCGTTGCCAGTTCCGTAAACGAACACTGCACCCATCTTCCATTTTTTACTGAGTGCATAATTTCCCACCACCGACAGGTCATGACGACGATCATAGCGGGCAGGATATTTTTGGCCTTCGTTGAGCTCAGGAAATTTTCTCCATGTCCAAGATAAGGTGTATCCCACCCAGCCAGTAAACTGTCCTCTCACCTTGTTGATGAACCATTCTGAACCATAGCTCCACCCTCGTCCAAATACGAACTCCGACTCTGGATCACTGATCGAAGGCGTATATCCCTCGCGGTATTCGATCTGATTTTTCATCTCTTTATAATAGATCTCAACGGATGTCTCTATCGCATTGTCTAAAAAATTCTTGAAAACTCCCACAGCGTAAAGCCAACTGAGCTGTGGCTTTACCTGATAGGTACTGGGAACCCACAGATCGGTGGGTAAGGTAGTGCCGGCATTGGAGACTAAATGGATATATTGAATATTTCTGCTTATAGAAGCTTTCAACGAGAGATCGGACTGCACTGCATAGCGAAACGACACCCTTGGCTCAACCCCACCGTAACTCACTACTGGTTTCAAGGGGTCGTAAAGGATACTATCGATCTTGTTGCCAAACACATCCCGATTATAGCGGGTAAAGGGACCCACTTGAGCAAAGCGGCTATACCGCCATCCGTAGTTGATTTGCCAGCGATCGTTAAGCTCCCAATCATCTTGTAGATAGAAAGCGGTTTCCACGGCATATTTAGCCGCCTCATTGTTAGGAGCAAAAACTACGGAGTCTTGTCTACCGGAAGCGACATTGGGAAGAAATCGATGATGAGTGGCCAACACACCAAATTTTAGTTTATGACCCGGCAGGGGATAATAATCAAAATCCGATTTAATGGACCAATCCCGAATGCCTGAATTGAGACCTACCGAAAAATTATCCTGACGAGCCGAGAACTGAAACCGATAATTATTGAATACAGCGGTGGTATTAGAAAAAAGTTTTGGGCCAAAGACATGATTCCACCGAACGGTGGCTGTGGCATTACCCCAGGGAACACTGGTGCTGAACGATCGCTTATTATTATTAAAGTCGAATACATCCCTTCCGAAATAACCACTGACGAAGAGCCGGTCTTTTTTTGAGAAACGATGATTGAATTTAGCATTGAGATCATAGAAGTAATAACCAGAACCATAGAAACTACTGGTCTTGCTGATAAAGGGAGATATCAAGGCATCGATATAGGTTCTTCGGCCCGACAGGATAAAAGAGGATTTTCCTTTCTCGATGGGTCCTTGTGACGAAAATCGTGAAGCGATCAGTCCAATACCCCCATCAAACTGATAGTTATTGGCATTCCCTTCCTTCATGGACACGTCCAATACCGAAGAGAGCCTACCGCCGTATTGAGCCGGCATTCCTCCCTTAATTAAGGTCAGATTACGAATGGCATCTCCATTAAAAATGGAGAAGAAACCAAATAAATGGCCTGTATTGTATACCACGGCATCATCTAAGAGAATAAGATTCTGATCAGGACCACCCCCTCTCACATAAAATCCCGCATTTCCCTCTCCGGCATTTCGAACACCGGGTAACAATTGGATCGTTTTTAAAATATCGACCTCCCCCATCAGCACGGGTATCGATTTGATCTGCCCCACCGAGAGATCTATCTTACCTAACTGGGCCGCGGTAATGTTACCATCTCTTTTTTTACTAAATACCACCACTTCTTGGATGGCGGCCGATCGAGGTACCAAGTCTATGTTTTGGGTTTGGTTACCTGTTAATTTAAAAGAAAGAGATTGAACCTGGTAGGAGACATGTGAAAAACTCAATATATAGCTTCCCGACTCCAGTGTAAGAGAATAAAACCCAAACTGATTGCTCAAAATACCTCTTGTTTGCCCATTGATCTTGATAGATGCCCCAGAGACCACTTCGCCCGTCAAGGAGTCTTTTACATATCCATTGATGGTATATCTGGTTTGAGCCGTGGACGTTACCGCCCAGCCAATGATAATAAATAACAATAACCCTCTAACAGTCATGTCTTTTAAACAAAATAAACGTAAAATGGTTGTGAGTCACGCACTGGTCTGCGTACCTTTGCGCCCGTCCATCAATGCTAGCCGGTCTACAAAATATCACCTTTGAGTTTGGAGCCAGAACCATTTTACAGGATGCTACCTGGCACATACAACCTGGCGAGCGCATCGGGCTGATTGGCTACAATGGAACCGGAAAATCTACCCTACTCAAGCTATTGGTAGGAGAATACCAGCCAAGCAAAGGAACCGTAGAGAGAAGCCGCAGTACTACCATAGGTTATCTTCACCAAGATCTGCTAAGTTTTGATACGAGTGAATCGATCTTGAGCGTCGCCATGGGTGCCTTTGCCCGCGTGCTCGAGCTCGAAAAGCTAATTGAGAGCTTGGGTATAGAATTGGAGAAGACCGGAGACGAAAAAGTCTTGCACCAATACACCGATTGCTTGCAAGAGATGGATTCCCTCGATGGATATAGCATCCATCACCGCACAGAAGAAGTATTGCAAGGGCTGGGTTTTAGTAACGAAGACCTGCAACGACCCTACAAGGAATTTAGCGGGGGCTGGAGAATGAGGGTACTACTTGCTAAAATGATACTACAACAACCCGACCTGCTACTACTCGACGAACCAACGAATCACCTCGATCTCCCCTCCATTGAATGGCTCGAAAAATATTTATTGCATTACAAGGGTTCTGTCGTGATGGTCAGTCATGATAAGTACTTTTTGAACAGGATGGTCAATAAGATCGTAGAGCTTTATCAGCAAGAGCTACATAGCTACAGCGGCAATTACGATTTTTACGAAAAGGAAAAGGCTGTTCGGATGGAGTTGCAGCAAAAAGCGTTCGAAAATCAGCAGGACTACATCCGTCAACAAGAAAGAATTGTAGAACGTTTTAAAGCCAAGGCCAGCAAGGCCACCATGGCTCAGAGCATCATCAAAAAACTCGACAAATTAGAGCGCATCGATGCGGCCGAACTGATCAGACCCAATATCAAGATCAACTTTAGGGTCGACAAAACACCCGGAAAGGTGTTAGCGGAGCTTAAAGGAATACAAAAATCGTTCGGAAAAAATTGCATCCTCAAAGAAGGCGTCGCTGAAATAGAGAGAGGCGACAAGATCGCTCTTATCGGAGCCAATGGAAAAGGTAAGTCCACCCTACTGCGCATCATTGCGGGTACAGAGCCATTCGATGCGGGAGAAAGAAAATGGGGACACAATGTATCGGAGAGTTTCTATGCCCAACATCAACTTGAATCATTGCGACTAGACCATACCATATTAGATGAGATGAAAGAATGTGGTAGCCAGCTTAACGACCTGGAGTTACGCGGTCTGTTAGGATGTTTTTTATTTAGCGGGGACGATGCAGACAAAAAGATCAGCGTACTTAGTGGTGGCGAGAAGGCTCGTGTTGCATTGGCAAAGGTGATCGTTAGTAAAGCCAATTTCTTACTGCTTGATGAACCTACCAACCACCTCGACCTTCATAGTTGTGAATTACTAATAGAGGCATTGAATAACTACGAGGGCACTTTGATGCTGGTGAGTCACGACAGACATTTTATTGCCAAAACGGCCAACAAGATCTGGGAGATCGTAGACCAAGAGATCAAAGAGTTTAAAGGCGGGTACGAGGAATGGGTTGCTTGGAAAGATCGCATGGCTCGACAGAAGACCGCAATTACTGCAACCACTACTGCTACTAAGGTTGTACCAAAAGCGACATCGTCCGCTACGGTCGAAAAGGTTGCTACCAACAGCAGCTCCGCAACGACAGCGATCGATAAAGAGAAGAAAAAAGAAATGCAACGTTTGCAAAAACGCTTTGAACAAGTTGAGGTTTCACTGGCTCAGTGGCAAGAAAAGAAAGTACTTTTAGAGGGGCAGTTAGGCAATCCGGAGATCTACGCCAGCAAAGAGTTATTCCTATCTACCGAAAAAGACTTTCAACAGGCCATACTACAGATCGACCAACTCAACCGCGAGTATGAGGAGCTTTTTGAAAAGCTGATGAATACCCCCGAAAGGGAATAACGATCTTCGTTAGCGATCAACCCATTTTTTGAGCCACGACCTTTAAGATCGCTTCTTCTTTCTCTTGCGCTTCTTGCTCCCATAGGGCTACCTGCCGTAGTACGGTTTCCACATATTTTTTATCTTCATAACCGGAGGCGTTGATCTTTACGTTCAGTCCCGCACCCAGCACGGCGCTGCGAGCACAAAGCGCCCCCACCCCGGCATCACTGACCGAGTTGGGATTGCCCTGCTGTGCCATAGCCATGATCAGCTCCATACTTTGCAATGAAGATTCCATCACACGAAGGGGTATCTCTATGGCATGTTTGGTCGCAAACTGAAGGGCGACTTTACGTGCCAGCTTATCTTCTTCCGAAGATTTTGGCATTGCCATAGCTCGCATGATCCCATTGAAAGATTCGGTATCGGCATCTACCAGCGCCAGTAACTCATCCTTTATTGCCTGCCCCTTGTCGGCCCAATCACTGAATTCTTTCCAGCGATCGTCCCATCCCTTCTTGTGCGACGATAAGTTAGCCACCATGGTTCCGAGCGAAGCGCCCAATGCCCCCAAATAGGCAGCCACCGATCCACCACCTGGGGCGGGAGATTCGCTGGCGGTCTCATTGGCAAAATCGAGTAGCGAATTAGCAATAAGTCTTTTATCGACACTATCTTTTAATAAATATTCAATAACCCTTTTCTCCGGATCAAAGGGGGCCAACTCGTCCAATCCCAGCGATCGCACGGCAATCTTTAGAAGTTCTTTTTCTGAGACACCGGTCGACCTCCTTTGTTTCTCTAAAAAATAGCGGCCCGCATCGGTTAGTGCCTTTAATGGAACCAACCCCACTAGTTCACTACCGGTAACCCGAAGGCCTCGTTCGGTAGCTTTTTTGCTTGCTTCATCAAAGGCCACATGCACCGGTGTGGTTCTGATATCGGTCAAGTTGATGGAGATCTGTGCAATCCCGTATTCCTCTATGTACCAGCCGATCGCTTTGACGGCCTTGAGCGAACCGGGAATATTGATGGTTTTTCCATTTTCGATCTTGTTGCGACCTGCTTCCCGTATGTCAAAGGCCACGGCATTGGCTCTGCGAGTAGACGTTGTATTGAGATTGATATTATACGCCACCAAAAAATCTCTGGCACCAATTACTGTGGCCCCTCGTCTGGCATCAAAACTGTCAGGTCCAAAGTCTGGTTTCCACTGTGGATCTTTGATCTTTTGAAAAAATCCTTCGTACTCCCCGGCTCTAATTACCGATAGGTTGGCCCGGGCACTATTAGACTGGGCCGCCTCATAGCAATAAACGGGCAAGTCCAGTTCGTTGCCAACTCTTTCCGCCAATGCGCGAGCATAGGCGGCTGTCTCTTGAAGACTAATACCGGCAATAGGGATCAGCGGACAAACATCGGTGGCTCCCATGCGAGGATGTGCTCCTTTATGCGATCGCATGTCGATTAGCTCGCCCGCCCTTTTAATGGCGAGAAAGGCGGCCTCGCAAACGGCCTCTGGCTCACCTACAAAAGTTACCACAGTACGATTGGTCGCTTTTCCGGGGTCTACATTTAACAAGCGAACCTCCTCTACCGATTCAATGACATCAGTGATCTGTTTGATCACCGAAAGATCAATCCCTTCGCTGAAATTGGGTACACACTCTATTATTCTTTTCATGGCAGCAATTGATATGAGTAGGTTATAATATTGGAGCTCCGTTGACTAGCACCTGCTCAATAGAGGAATGTCCAAAAGCATAGGGCAGGTAAGCCAACGAAGGCATTGGTCGGGTAATGATAAGATTAGCTCGTTTGCCGGCACGGATACTACCACACAAATCTTGTAAGCGCAGGGCGCAAGCACCGTTGTGGGTAGCTGCATTGATAGCCTCTTCGGGTAGCATCCGCATGCGAATACAAGCTTGAGAAACTACCAAATTCATATTGCCCGATGGGGCTGATCCGGGGTTGTAATCAGAAGCCAGTGCAACGGCCGCTCCGGCTTCGATCAATTTTCGGGCAGGAGGATCGGACATACGCAAGAAGAAAGCGGCATTGGGCAATAAGGTACCAATGGTATCGGATGTGGCCAAGCAGTCGATCGTTTCCTCATCCATCGTTTCTAAATGATCGACACTGACCGCATTTACCGAGACGGCTGTTTGCACCCCTTTTGAGAGATGCAACTGGTTGCCATGGATCTTTGCCGGCAACCCATGGGCCTTACCGGCCAAACAGATCTGCGCTGTCTCTTCGGGCGAAAAAAATCCTTCTTCGCAAAACACATCAATAAAATCGGCCAGTTGCTCCTGAGCGATGACCGGAAGCATCTGTTCTATTATTAGCTTAATATAAGCAGCATGATCTTCTCTAAAAATAACGGGATAAGCATGTGCTCCTAAGAAAGTAGCTTTTATCAACAGCGAAGAACGCTCCTTTAATTTTTTTATGACCCGAAGCATTTTTAATTCGGACTCAACACTCAATCCGTATCCACTTTTAATCTCTACGGAACCCGTACCCATCTTACTGATCTCTTGCAACCTTTTCCATGCTTCGGTAAATAATTCATCTTCGCTGGCATCGACCACCTTTTGAGCGGAGTTAAGAATTCCTCCTCCTTTTGCAGCGATCTCCTGATAGGTGTGACCCTTGATCTTGTCTACGAATTCCAGCTCACGGCTGGCCGCAAAAACCAAGTGAGTGTGACTATCGCACCAAGCAGGTAGCACATACCCACCTTTGGCATCAAGGTGGGTCGAAACATGGCGCTCCTTTACAGAGAGAGTATCCATTGACCCTAGCTGCGCGATCTCATGGTCTTCGAGTAGTAGATAGGCGTTACGCATAATAGGAAGATCCGCCAGGGCTTGCCCCCGTAATGGTGCATCGGTTTTATGTAACCCGACCAACGTATCGATATGGGTGATAAGCGTAGTCTTTGCCATTATGCAAGCGATTCGATCACCATGGCACTGGCGCCACCTCCCCCGTTACAAATTCCGGCCGCTCCATAGCGTGCTCCACGAGAACGAAGAATGTGCAAAAGCGTAACAATAATACGGGCCCCACTGCATCCCAGCGGATGCCCTAATGAAACCGCCCCGCCGTGTACGTTTACATTAGCGGGATCTAGCTGCAATCTCCTAGTATTTTCAATTCCTACTACAGAGAAAGCTTCGTTGAGTTCCCAAAAAGCAATATCAGCGGGCTGCAACCCGGCCTTGGCAATGGCTTTGGGTAATGCTAGCGATGGTGCGGTAGTAAACCACTGAGGGGCTTGCTCGGCATCGGCATACCCCTTAATAACAGCGAGTGGCTTTAACTCAAGTTCCTTGGCTTTCTCGGCGGTCATCAAGAGCAAGGCCGCAGCACCGTCGTTCATAGTAGAGGCATTGGCTGCGGTAACGGTTCCCTCCTTGATAAAGGCAGCCGGCAGCGAAGGGATCTTGTCGAACTTTACGTTAAAGGGCTCTTCATCTTTGGCTACAACTACCGGTTCTCCCTTTCGCTGTGGAATAGTGACCGGAATTACTTCTTCTGCAAAGAGCCCCTGTTCCCAGGCACTTTGAGATCGCCGATAACTTTCAATGGCAAATGCATCTTGCTCTGCCCTTGATATGCCACAACTCGATGCACAATGCTCGGCCACAAAACCCATGGCCTTTCCGTCGTAGACATCGGTCAGACCATCTTTTGCCAACCCATCGATCAATTGGGTATTGCCATATTTGTTACCCCACCGAAGGGAATCCGAATAAAACGGGGTATTGCTCATACTTTCCATTCCCCCCGCTACCACTACCGAGGCATCGCCCAGTAAAATATGTTGAGCGGCCATAGAGACTGCCTTCATGCCGCTGGCACATACTTTATTGATGGTTGTGCAATTGACCGAATCTGGCAGGCCTGAAAATTTGGCCGCTTGTCGGGCAGGGGCCTGTCCCAGATTTGCCTGCAGTACAGAACCCATAAAGACATCAGAGACCAAAGAGCCATCAATGCCAGACCTTTCAATAACTCCTTTAATAGCTAGGGCACCCAGCTGGGTAGCGGATAAACTTTTTAGCGAACCGCCAAAACTTCCCAGAGGAGTACGCAAGGCAGCCACTATTACAACTTGGTTCATACAACGATCGATTTGCTGGTAAAGTTAATCATCAACGTCTAAAATCAGATACACCATGATTTTGGTCATTGTTTGCTGTAAAGGGCTAATGTATTTTTAACGTTGTATCAGCACTTGATTGTTTACTTTTGATCATCGAACCAATCGCTCTCGCACATGAAAATTTTTGTAGCAGGATTACCACTCGACATGGATGACGCCGAATTAGAGGAATTCTTTGAGAAATTTGGCAAGGTTGACTCTGTAAAAGTGGCCATTGACAGACAAACGGGCAAGAGCAGAGGCTTTGCCTTCGTAGAAATGCCCTTTTCTGCTGAGGCACGCGAAGCTATCGCTACCCTAAATAATCTTGGAATCGGCAAGAAGGTATTGGTCGTAAAAGAGGCCACTGAGCCTACGGCACATCGTTCAACCTCATCCTACGATCGATCTTCGGATAGGGGGTATCCATCTCAACGCCCCCGCTCTGGCAGACCCCCCGGGCGATACTAATGACTACTGATACAATATGGAGCAGCTGAGCGGTTCAACGGTAATTGTTTGACCCTTTTGCTTCTTTACTTTGTCGGCGGGTAAATTATTCCAAAGAAAGAGATCCCACTCTCCCTTTAAATCAGCTTGACTTAAAGAGATCGATCGATTTTCAACACTGCCATTATAAACGATGAGTACTTTTTTCCAACTATCTGCAAGCCCTTTTGTGTCGATCACAAAGGCCACCACTCCGGTTGGCAAGGTATCGAGAAAACGAAGTTGGGTGGCGGGGTCATTCAATTGAAAGGCAGGATGCGCTTTGCGCATGGCGATCAGGGTCTGCACCAACCTTACATTATCATGATGGATCGATTTTAAATTCCAGTCAATGGCATTGATACTATCAGGGGCGTTATAAGAATTCTCATGGCCCTTTTTGGTTCGTAAGAACTCCGATCCGGCATGCAAAAAGGGAGTCCCTTGAGAGGTTAGCACCATTGCCAAAGCAAGCTGGTGCATTTTTTTTCGATCTATTTCGCTAAAGGAACTAGCCGACAAGACAAGACGATCCCAAAGCGTATGGTTATCGTGACAATCGGCATAGGCGATCATCTGTTGTGGTAAGGTGGCATAAGGCGCTTTGCTGTAATTGACCATTTCGTATGAGACTTGCGGATGCGCAACCGCTCCCACTACCCCAAACTGTATCGAAGCTTTCGTATTAAAAGCTCCGCTCACAAAGCCCGGTTGATGATAATCGAACACAGACCCCTTGATACCATCTCTGAACTCATCTCCAAAAACGGCGATACCCTTAAGTTGACTAACCTTATTTTTTAAAGCCCTGTCGGCTTCGGGCAAGGGAGAGTCACCGGCCGTCCACCCCTCTCCATATAACAACAGATCGGGTCGGTAACGCCGGAGTGTTCGGGCAATTTCGTTCATGGTAGCCAAGTCGTGTATCCCCATCAGATCGAAACGAAAACCATCTATTTGATATTCTTGCACCCAAAAAAGCAACGACTCCAACATAAATTTTCTGAACATGGGCCTTTCACTAGCGGTTTCATTGCCACAAGCCGAGGCATTCGAGAATTTTCCATTGGCGTTCGCTCTGTAATAGTAACCCGGCACCAGTTGCTCGAATGGTGAGGTCTCTGTGAGTCCGGTATGATTATACACCACATCCATTACCACCTTGAGACCTTGCTGATGAAAGGCAAGGATCATTGCCTTTAATTCCCGAATACGGGTACCGGGATCTGCCACAGAGGTAGCATACGTACCCTCGGGGGTGTTGTAATGCAATGGATCATAGCCCCAGTTATAAGGGGGATTCGGCAATGACTCATCACTCGATCTAAAATCAAAAAAAGGGAGCAGGTGCACATGCGTTACTCCTAACGACTTGATATGATCAAGCCCGGTGGCATCACCAAACTTATTTTTTGTACCGGTCTCTGTAAGCCCCAGGTATTTTCCTTTTTGTATAACACCAGAGCTGGCATCCATACTGGCATCTCTAATGTGCAACTCATAGATGATAGCGGGCGATTCTTTTTTGTCAGTAAATAATTGACCTCGCTCCCACCCCTTCGGATCGGTCTTATTTAGATCGATCACAGCTGCCCTTACGCCATTGATACCGGTAGCCACCGCGTAGGGATCGGACACCTCCCTTGACCAGTCATATCCCGTCTTGGTCTTGTTATAAACCTGATAGGTGTAATACAGCCCTTCGCAATCCTCTTGCACATAAGCTTGCCAACAACCCTCCGATCCTGGGTTCATAGCAACAATACGGGCATGGCCGTCTAAGGGTACTTTATAGAGTAACAACCGAGCTTGGGCGGCCAGAGGGGCCCATACTTTAAAAGTAGTACCCGTCTTCGTATAGGTAATACCCAGGTCTTTTCCGGAATACTCAGGCCATGAAACGGAAAGCGTGTCTTGTCCCCACAGTGAAAAAGAAAACAAGTTCGATAACATGAGCAGGATGGCGGTTAGGAAAGATAAACAACGCATGGATAGAAAGCTAAATTGATATATATTGTTGGTTCTTATAAAAGTCTGTATGGGAGAGCTGCAAATTAAGAAAAAAGCCAAGCGTTATGATGCCGTTATCGTAGGATCCGGAGCCGGTGGTGGAATGGCCGCCTACGTGCTGGCCAAGGCCGGGTTAAAGGTTTGTTTGCTGGAGGCCGGGCATCATTACGATCCGCAAAAGAATATCACTCAACTAAAAAATCCCTGGGATTCGCCAAGAAGAGGTGCCAGCACTTCGCACAGACCCTTTGGCGATTTTGATGCCTGCTATGGAGGTTGGAAAATTGAGGGAGAACCATTCTCTACAGAATCCAATACTGATTTTATGTGGTGGCGAGCCCGCATGTTGGGCGGAAGAACCAATCATTGGGGACGGATATCCTTGCGATTTGGTCCCAAAGACTTTAAACGAAAGAGCATTGACGGACTTGGCGACGATTGGCCCATCGGGTACGAAGACATCAAACCCTACTACGATAAGATCGATCAGCTTATTGGCATCTTTGGCACCAACGAGGGACTCGACAACGATCCGGATGGATATTTTTTACCGCCGCCAAAGCCCAGACTTCACGAGTTGATGATCAGAAACGGAGCTACCCAAAGCGGTGTCAAAGTGATCCCTTCTCGTCTCTCCATTCTCACCAAATCCATCCCTAACGATGCCGGAAGAGGTGTTTGTTTTTATTGTGGGCAATGCAACCGAAACTGCAGCATGGCCAAGGCGGATTTTTCTTCGACCAACGTTTTGATCAACCCCGCTCTTTTAACCGGTAACGTGGAGCTGATCACCAATGCCATGGTACGAGAAGTCCAAACCAATCAAGAAGGTTTGGCCACCGGCGTATCGTATGTCAATAAACTAGACAAACAAGAGTATCAAGTAGAGGGACGAGTGGTCATTTTAGCGGCCAGTGCATGCGAGAGTGCAAGACTATTGCTTAATTCCGTCTCTTCCAGACACCCTAACGGATTGGCCAACGACAGTAATGTGGTCGGTAAATATTTACATGACTCCACCGGAGCGGCCATGGGAGGTATTCTGCCTTCTTTATTTGGCAGAAAACGATATAATGAGGACGGCGTTGGCGGGGCGCATATTTACTCGCCCTGGTGGCTCGATAATAAAAAACTTGATTTTCCAAGAGGATATCACATAGAATATTGGGGTGGCATGAGCCAACCCTCCTATGGTTTTAATTGGGGAATAGAAAACTTAAATGGTAAACACCTGGTAAAAGGAAAACAGAAGGATGCCGGCGGTTACGGAGCATCCCTAAAAGAGGATTATCGTTATTTCTATGGATGTGGGGTCGGAATGGCCGGAAGAGGCGAAGCGATACCACTCGAATCTAATTATTGTGCCATCGATCCGGGAAAGGTCGATCAATACGGCATACCCGTGCTGAAGTTTCATGTAAAATGGAGTGAGCACGAGATCAACCAGGCCCGTCACATGAAAGAGACCTTTAAAGAGATCATGCATAACATGGGAGCGATTGTAACGTGGGGAGGTAATGATGATGCCTCCAATAACTGGGGGCTTAGTAAACCCGGCGAGATAATTCATGAAGCTGGTACGGTGAGAATGGGTAATGACCCTAGGAGATCTGCCCTCAACAAATGGAGCCAGGCGCATGCTTGTAAAAACTTATTTTGTGTGGATGGCGGTCAGTTTGTCTCGCAGGCCGATAAAAATATAACATGGACAATATTGGCCCTCTCGATGCGTGCCGCTGAATACATTATCGATCAACTTAAAAAAAATCAACTCTGATGGACAGAAGAAGATCGCTCAAATTATTGGCCACCGGCGCACTGGCTACTCCCCTGGCCATAGGCGCTTGCCATTCGGAAAACGATAAAAAGAAAAAAGAAACGGCCTCTTTCTCGCTCGACAGAAATCCGGACGAAGTTATCATGGAGCAAAAGCTGCTGGAGCAAGAAAACTTCTTTACCCAAGAAGAGATGACCACTATAACGATATTGGTAGATATCATCATACCCAATGATGAAGTTAGCGGCAGTGCCAGCGAAGCAGGGGTTCCGGCCTTCTTGGAATTTATTGTAAAGGACATGCCCCAACACCAAGTTCCGCTGCGTGGCGGACTGCGATGGCTAGAGTTGTACAGCATCAAATCCTATGGCCACTCGTTTGAACATTGCAGCAAGGAACAACGACTAGCACTGATCGACCAGATTGCCTATCCTCAAAAGGCAGCAAAGAAGGTGCAACAAGGTGTGCAGTTCTTCTCGCTACTTCGCGATCTGACTGCTACCGGATTTTACACGTCGGAGAAAGGCATCAAAGACCTTGACTATAAAGGAAATCAGCCCAACCGTTGGGAGGGGGTTCCCGAAGAGGTGCTCCGCCAATATAACCTCCGCTACAGCGAAAATGACCTGCGTGACTGTATTCGATACGATGAACAGGGGTAATCATTCGGGTTGGGCCATATTTAAGTAACTTGCCTTTTCTTGATCTCGCCGGCTACCATACAACAAATATTGGCAAGAACCGATATCACGGATGTGATCGGAAGTTTTGTCAAGCTAAAAAAGAGGGGCACCAACCTACTCGGTCTATGTCCTTTTCATAACGAAAAGACCCCTTCCTTTACAGTTTCACCAAGCAAAGAGATCTACAAATGCTTTGGCTGCGGTAAGAGTGGCAATACCATCAGTTTTGTGATGGAACACGAGAAGTACAGTTACCCCGAAGCGCTAAAATGGTTGGCGCAGCGCTATGGGATAGAAATTGAGGAAACGTATTTGAATGATGAACAGCGACAAAAGGTACAAACAGCAGATAGTCTGTATGCCCTAAATCAGTTTGCCCAACAGTTCTTTACAGAGCAATTACACAAAACCGAAGAAGGGCAAGACATTGGTTTGTCTTACTTTAAAGAGCGCGAGTTTACCGAGACCATCATTCAGAAATTTCAATTGGGCTACAGCCCCGAGCAAAAGGATGCCTTTACTAAAGCGGCACAAGCCGCACAATTCAACCCTGAGTTGATGATCAAGGCCGGGTTGGTGGCTAATCGCTATGATCAGCTAAGTGACAATTACCGAGGCAGGGTTATTTTTCCTATTCACAATCACAGTGGTAAAGTGTTGGGCTTCGGAGCCAGAACGCTAAAGAAAAATGATACCGCCCCCAAGTACATCAACACCCCTGAAAACGAGATCTATGTAAAAAGCAAGGTACTCTATGGCTCTTACTTTGCCCGTCAAGCCATTGACAAGGCCAACGAATGTCTTCTGGTAGAAGGATATACCGACGTATTATCGCTACACCAAGCCGGTATCGAGAACGTAGTAGCTTCCGGTGGTACGGCCTTAACTCCCGATCAACTTCGACTGGTAAAAAAGTATACCAATAATCTCACCATTATCTACGACGGCGATGCAGCAGGCATCAAGGCAGCCCTACGGGGTCTAGACCTTGCCCTCGAAGAAGGACTGCAAGTGCAACTGGTCCTGATACCCGACGGGGATGACCCTGATAGTTATGTTAATAAAGTAGGGGCCGCTGCTTTTCGCGATTTTGTGCAACAGCATAAAAAAGATGTGATCCTATTTCAACTCGAGGTAGCCCTGCGAGATGCCGGAGCCGATGCTGCAAAAAAGGCAGCTGTGGTTAACCGAATGGCCGAGACGATCTCTCGGATCAACAAAGCCGAAGACTTTACCAAGCAACAAGATTATATCAAGCAGTGTGCCGCAGTATTAAAGATCGACGAAGCCGGCTTGCACACCCTGGTCAATAAATACATTCGAGATCGCATACAAGCGCAAGAGAGAAAGACCGCTCCCCTCTCTTCGGTGGTCATAGAAGAAAACGCACAACGATCGGCCGCCAGCAATTTTGATGAAGCCACTTTTTTGTTATTATTCAAGGATGAGCTGCAAGAAAAAGAAGTGGCTCGCATCTTATTGGAATATGGACATTACCAGTGGAACGAGTCACTCAAAGTAAGCGACTACTTATTGGAGGAGATCGCTGATGAAAGTCTATTGGAAAACACCGAAGTACAAAAGCTTTTTGCCATCTATCGACAGCTGCGATTGGAGGGAGAAGACCCCAAAGGGCCTCAATTCTTTTTACAGCATCCCGACCAGCAGCTAAGCGCCTTAGCGGTCTCGCTCATTCAATTTCCGCATGAGGAGAGCAGTCGTTGGAAAACCGAATACAGTCAACAAACCGGTTACCAGCAACGCTTATTCGAACAAGATTACGATCAGTTTATTGCAACTCTCTCGGCCGGACAAGAGAACCATCTTCAACAATTTTTAAAAGCCGAAGAAGACCGCTCCCCCGAAGCCATCTTGTCTGCCATCCATTACCTAAAACTTAGAAAGATCAAAAGGATGCTGTTGGAAAATCAGCAAGACATGGAACAACAACACAGCGTCGAAGAGTTCAGCGTGCTGTTACAGACGCACGATCATTTAAAACAAATGGAAATGGCCCTAGGAAAACAGGCCGGAAGCGTTATTATTCGGTAGTGACCGTTACCTCACAACGAGTAAATCTAAGGGCACTCCAAACGTGATCTAACTCTACGCGTTCTATGCTTTCGTAGCCGCCTCCTGTAAGCTGGTTCCAGCTGGCCTCTCTGTTAAGGTCGGTGACGATCTTGGAACTGCTTTTGGGATAGGCAACCCAGAACTTAGAATTTTCCTTTAAAGAAGGCATTACATCTTTAAGAATACCATTGAGTTGATTCTCATTTACTGCAAAAACAAGGGCAAAATCGATCTTGCGACTTTTGAGTAAGGGGGTCATGTTTTTTGCGAAGGAAAGTTTACTGAACTGCTTTTCTATCGATGAGGGAAGACCCTGGATCAATAAATTTTTTTCGTCGGCTAATTGCAGTTTATCAAAGATGGTCAGTGACATAGGCAAAAATTTAGCAGGATTGTAAAG
>JBJTWT010000060.1:0-15660 GCA_046081865.1 Sphingomonadales bacterium | reverse complement strand
GGTACGACCAAAATCAGATCAATAGGGGTACAAAACAATTGCTAAAGGCCTACCCTCACAACCGGCTTGTAAAACACTTGATGGACAATTGCTGTCAGACCTATCAATGTCCGGCTGCCCGCAATTTTTCATTGGGTCGCTGGGAGTGTCCCGTTCCCGTCTCGCCTGCCTGCAATGCCAATTGCGTGGGTTGTATTTCGTTACAACCCGACGAAGAGCCGATTGTGTCTACACAAGATCGCTTACAGTTTAAACCCACCGCAGAGGAGATCGTAGAGTTTACGGTGCCTCACCTAGAAACGGCACCTTATCCGATAATAAGTTTTGGACAAGGATGCGAAGGAGAACCACTGCTAATGTGGGAAACGATCCGCGATTCGATACTTGAGATAAGAAAACATACATCGAAAGGCAGTCTCAACATCAATACCAATGGATCGAACCCTGATGCGGTTCGCCAACTTTGTAAAGCAGGCTTGAACTCTATACGGGTCAGCACCAACTCGGCTCGTCGAGAGATCTACATGCCTTATTATCGTCCCAATAATTATCAATTCGAAGATATCATTGAGAGTTTAAAAGTGATGACCTCTTTTGGGGGTTGGACCTCGATCAATTATTTTGTTTTTCCTGGAATGACCGATTCAATGGCCGAGTACGAAGCGCTTCGAAAACTCATTGGCGAGACGGGACTAAAAATGATACAATGGCGTAATTTTAACATCGATCCGGACTGGTATCTGGGTAAGATCGGAGTTACCGATACCGGCGAGTCAATGGGTATTAAAACCCTGCAACAAGAACTAAGGGCCGAATTTCCTTCATTGCGCAATGGCTATTTTAATCCACCTATAGAGCGCATTCGAGGACGATTCGAAGTTGACTTTGCCCATTGATAGGGTATATTATTTAACAAGTTGTTGAACTACTCCATAAAATAATAAACTAGCTTAGCGTTAATCATCTCGATCTAAACATGACGGCTTCTACCTCCATGATCAATTCCCATAACCGGGCCACTGCGGTGACCGTACTAATGGTGCTGCTTATTGGATTGCTGTTGTCTTTTCTGCGATGGAAAATTCCGGTGTTTGAGCAGATCAGCTCGCAAAGCAGTGTTGAGGTAGAAGTAAATTGGCCGCCCGACCCGCCTGCTGAAAATGATGGCGGTGGTGGAGGGGGACAAACAGCTTTGGCTACCGCAGAAGCCGGTTTGGCCAGTCCAGCCCCAATGACGGAAGGCACACCCGATCCGGCGGCTGTTACCGAAGCCGACGAAAATAGCGCTGCGGCCGCATTGCCTTCTTCCAAAACGAGCAATCCCAATAAAAAGAAGATCCAGCAGACCAGTACAACAACAAAACCCGTGGCCGTTGTCAAAACACCCTCTCCACCACAACCAAGAGCCGTGATGGGCAAAACGAATACCGGTGTCTCCGGTGGCGGTGGTGCCACCGAAAATTTTGAACAAACCGGTGGAAGAGGCAATGGACTAGGCGCTGGCACCGGAGATGGTTCGGGTGGAGGCAGTGGCGGCGGTCTGGGTGGTGGAACCGGCACCGGAACCGGTCTGGGTGTGGGTCCGAGGGTAACAAAAGGAGACCGTAAAATTGTGCGATCTTATGCATTCGAGGGAGATCTAAATAAAGCGACGATCTATGCCAACATTTTGGTGGCACCCGACGGAACGGGCCAACTGATCGGGCTGGCAAAAGGGTCGTCGACCACGGGCAGTGCCTACAAACAAGCCATCACTCGCTATTTGGAAAAAATGCGATTTGACGTATCGGACCATGAGTCGATGGTTACCGTGCAATTTAATTTTAGGATCAATTAAGGGCCGCTGGCAATACCAACATGGATTATCAGCAAACGCTCGACTATCTTTTTTCGAAGCTTCCGATGTTTAGTCGCTTGGGGGCCGCGGCTTATAAGAATGATCTCTCCAACACAGTAGCGATGTGCGAGGCGCTGGGAAACCCACAAGAAAAGATACGAACCATCCATGTGGCAGGCACCAACGGAAAAGGTTCCGTAAGCCACATGCTGGCTGCTATCTTGCAATCGAACGGCTACAAGACCGGACTCTATACCTCTCCACACCTATATGACTTTAGAGAACGGATCAAAGTCAATGGCACCATGATCGGTGAGCAGGCTGTGGTAGATTTTACCCGACACATACGACCACTGGTAGAAAAGATTGAGCCCAGTTTTTTTGAGCTGACCGTTGCTATGGCCTTCGATCATTTTGCCCGCGAAAAGGTAGACATAGCCATCATTGAAACCGGATTGGGTGGCAGACTCGATAGCACCAATATTATTATTCCGATACTTTCCGTGATCACCAATATTGATTTTGATCACATGCAACTGTTGGGTGATACGCTAGAAAAGATTGCGTTTGAGAAAGCCGGTATCATAAAACAAGGAGTACCTGTGGTGATTGGCGAACCGACCGCTACCACCCTGCCGGTCTTTACACAAAAGGCAACGTCAGAGAATGCATTGCTTAGCATTGCCACCGATAAAAGAATCATATCGCATTTTGAGTGGAAAGACGATACCTTAAGGGTGCAAATTGCCCAAGAGGGTATGCCCCTGCGAGATTATCAGTTGGATCTATCGGGTATCTACCAAATTAAAAACGTGTTGACGGTCTTAGCGGCAATTACGCAACTGCAAGAGCTGGGCTGGGCGGTTAGTGAAAAGGGGATTGAAGAAGGACTAGCGACTACCCGATCTAAAACAGGGCTGGGCGGAAGATGGCAACGAATAGGAAAAGACCCCAGCATTATTTTAGACGTGGCGCACAACGAGGCAGGCATGAGACAACTGCAACAACAACTGCTAAAAACTTCTTACCAAAACTTGCACGTTATACTGGGTGTGGTGAGGGATAAATCGGTAGCACCAATGCTAAAGCTACTTCCTAAAGACGCTGTCTATTACTTTACAAAGGCACAACTACCCAGAGCGCTGCCCGAGCACGACTTGGCGATCTTGGCAAGGAGCGAGGGCTTAACAGGAGCATGCTATGACCAGGTCGCAACGGCACTAAAGGCAGCCAAAGCCAATGCCTCTGCTGCTGATTTGATCGTGATTTGCGGAAGTATCTTTTTGGCAGCCGAGGTCAATCCTCACGAAGAGAATGGCCAGTAAGGTGAATGAACACATCTTCTAAGTTGGCCAACTTCATTTCTTTTTTTCTTTCAAATCCGGTGGCGATCAGCCGATCTATCAATGTGGCCGGAGCATCAAGCGCGATGATCTTTCCCGCATCCATAATAGCCACGCGATCGCACAGATATTCTGCTTCGTCCAAATAGTGAGTGGTCAGCACTACGGTAGTGCCTTGTTGATTGATAGTTCGGATGGTTTCCCATAAACTACGACGAGCCTGAGGGTCTAATCCGGTGGTAGGTTCATCCAAGAAGATGACCTGCGGTTGGTTGATAAGGGTGGTTGCCACCGAAAAGCGCTGACGCTGTCCGCCACTTAATTCTTTAATCTTGGCCTTTGCTTTGTCTTGCAAATTGACTTGTTGTAACAATTGCATGGGGTCTACCTTGCAATTGTACAAGCCGGCAAAGAGATCGATCAGTTGAATTAGATTGAGCCCAGGAAAATAACCACTACTCTGTAGTTGTACTCCGATGATCTTTTTAATGGCCGATGGGGACGCATCCAACGAAAACCCTCCTACCCATACCTGACCCGATGTTTTGGCGCGAAGGGTCTCGATGATCTCGAGCGTGGTAGACTTGCCTGCCCCATTGGGACCCAGCAAACCAAATATCTCTCCCTTTTTTACCGTAAAACTTATTCCAGAGACGGCTTGCAGTTCTCCATAGCGCTTTACCAGGTTGTCAACTTGAATAATAGAAGTATCCATATTACTGAAAATGTGTTTCTAGTTCTTCCATCATTTGCTGACTACCCACAAAAAAAGGACAACGCTCATGAAGCGATGTCGGAACAATATCGAGCGTTCTGATCTTTCCGTTGGTAGCTTTACCACCGGCTACCCCCACAATAAAGGCAAAGGGATTACACTCGTACAGCAAGCGAAGCTTTCCTTCGGGCTTACTGGTGGTGCCGGGATACATAAATATACCGCCCTTAATTAAATTGCGGTGCACATCGGCTACCATGCTTCCCACATATCGCTGACGAAGCGGCCCACCCTTTTCCTTTGTTTTTTGCTGACAAGCGGATATATACGACTGAACACCTTCATCAAATTCAAAAAAGCTACCATGATTTACCGAATAGATCTTTCCATTTTCGGGACAACGAATATCAGGATGACTAAGTGTCCATTCTCCAATGGAGGGATCTAGCGTAAACCCATTGACCCCTCTTCGGGTAGCATAGACCAGCATGGTAGAAGAGCCGTAGACTACATAACCGGCCGCTACCTGACTACTGCCCGGTTGCAAAAAATCTGCTTGCGTTACCACAGTACCCACCGGCGTAACCCGGCGATAGACCCCAAAGATGGTACCAATAGAAACATTCACATCGATATTGCCGCTTCCGTCCAATGGATCGAACAGACACACATATTTGGAGTGAATACTTTTTTCATCATCAAAAGCTACAAAATCGTCAAGTTCCTCACTGGCAATACCGGCACAACTAATACCATGCTGCAATACCTTGATGAATTGATCGTTGGCGAAAACATCGAGTTTCTTTACTTTTTCGCCTTGTACGTTAACGGTACCGGCATCACCCAGAATATCCACTAGCCCAGCTTTATTGACCTCCACATTGACCCGCTTGGCAGCAAGCCCTACATTGCGAAGCAGATTAGAGAGCTCACCAGTGGCTTGCGGAAAATCGCGCAACTGTTGAATCGTAAACTCGTCTAGCGTTTGGACCTTGCGGTTTATTGACATAGGATTCTATTTTGAGTCGATAGTTAACGTTTGTAGCATTTTTTTAGGTACCGGTCTTTTGGCCAATAAGGCCGGTGTCCAAGCGGGCATGGTCTCTAACTGCTCGATCAGTTTTTGATGCAACTCCTCGCCACCGGCCAGTCCGCGAACAATAGAAAAATTGACAGGGGATCCATCTTTGTCAACCACAAATTCTACTTGAATAAAAGCTCTTTTTATGTTGGCAGGCAAATAGTTAGAGACAGCCTTTGACGTATTTTCCAAAAACAAGGAAAAGGCCTCGGCTCCTCCTGGATAACGGGGCCACTCATCTACATACTCCGGTAGCGCCCCAAGCTGTCGTTGCTTGCGGGGCGGAGCAACTTTAGAGGCGATCAACCCCTTGGGCTCTAGGGTTGGAATAGTCAAAGACGAGCTAGCCTTAGATCCCGCCACCACTTTGGCCTCATTGATGTGATAGCGACCATCATCGGTGATCATCACAATAGGCAACTTTCTATTTTTTTCGAAATAGGTATACGCATCCTTTAGTTGTTCAGAAAAATCCTTAAGCATTGTATCATCCTTGGTCAGTTCATTCAAATAGGCCGCACTTTTGGGCACATCGTAGCGGCAAGGAAAGATATGAATGGGTATGTAATGCTGCCCCTGCTCGCGTGCATAAGCCGCCAGCACATAGAGCTCATCGATCTGCTGGTCGGTAATAGGAATACACCCTACCGTTACGCAACTGCCGTGAATATAAATGGCCCCGCCCGGTCTTTGCTGGTTGCTAAGCACTTTGTCACTGGCATTGGGATAGTTGATCCCAAGGGAGAGGTAATAAGAACTATTGGGATTAAACTCGTTAATATAGTAAAATCCCTCTGGCACCTGGTAATCTCCTTCCATCCGTTTGGGTCCCAGCGCTCCTGCCAAGGCACATACCGGGTAGACCTTGAATAAACGAAATGAGTCGGCAGGCTTTTGCTTGACCCACACCTCTAGCTGACTGTCGTATTTGAAAGAGCGCAGGTAAATATAGTTGGCGGGCCAGCTGAGCTTTTTGGCAGCGAATTGTTTTTTGAGCGTATCGACCTTACGGGCCAATGCCTCTTGCGGACGAGAAAAGCTACGCTGATAATCAATGAACGAATAATAGGTAGCACCTCCTCTGGATATACCAAAAGAGGTTTGCGCCAGCATGCCATGGCCAGTAACGATCAGCATACTCATCCCCAACAAAAACCGCTTTGCACAGCATAAAAAATTGGAGAGAGATAAATTCATAGTTGATAATTAACTAAGCAGCAACCAAGGCAACACTGCCTTTTAGAAATTGCCTCGGGCCTCTTGTTCGCGCTCTATGGCCTCGAACAAAGCCTTAAAATTTCCTTTTCCAAAACTCTTGGCCCCTTTTCGCTGGATGATCTCAAAAAACAAAGTAGGTCTGTCTTCGACAGGTTTCGAAAAAAGCTGCAACAGATACCCCTCATTATCGCGATCTACCAAAATACCAAGTTCCTTTAGTGGCCCAAGGTCCTCATCGATCGTCCCTACCCGGTCTAACAGATCATCATAGTAAGTGGTGGGCACTTTTAAAAACTCGACTCCCCTACTCATCAGCTCTCTGACCGTTTTGACAATATCATGGGTAGCCATGGCTACGTGCTGGCATCCCTCTCCATTATAGTACTCCAAAAACTCCTCGACTTGACTCTTACGCTTTCCTTCTGCGGGTTCGTTGATAGGAAATTTTACAAATCCGTTACCGCTACTCATAACTTTACTCATAAGCGCAGAATACTCAGTAGAGATATCCTCGTCATCAAAAGATAAAATGTTCTTGAATCCCATAACCTCCTCGTAAAACTTGACCCATGGATTCATTTGATTCCAACCCACATTGCCAACGCAATGATCGACATACAATAAACCGCAATCGGTGGGGGCATACCCGGAGTTAGACCAAGCCCGATAGCCCGGCATAAATAAACCCTGGTAATTTTTTCTGTCTATGAAAAGATGCACCGTGTCGCCATAGGTGTGAATGCCGCTCATGATCACTTCTCCCTGCTCATCTTGTAATCGAGTAGGCTCCATATAACTTTTGGCACCACGACGGGTAGTTTCCTTCCAAGCGTTGGTAGCATCGGCCACCCGAAGCGAGAGACATTTGACCCCATCGCCATGCCGATGAACGTGATCGGCAATTGGATGATCGGGGCAAAGCGCTGTGGTTAATACAAAAGTGAGTTTATGCTGACGAACCGCATAACTGGCGCGGTCTTTGACTCCTGTCTCTGGACCGGCATAGGCCAAGGCCTGAAACCCAAAAGCACTCATGTAATAGTGAGCGGCTTGTTTGGCGTTGCCAACATACAATTCGACGTAATCGGTTCCTTCGAGAGGAAGAAAATCAACGGCACTGCTTGTATCGGCCGTTTGCGAAGCAAGAGCGGTGGCATTCATATGGCAAAAATACAGAAAATTGACTGCCCGCTACAGCGGTTAGCCCGCTTAGCAACTATCTTTGCGCCATGCTTAAGGTGGGCATTTTAGGGGGAGGACAACTGGGTCGAATGCTATTACAAGCAGCGGCCCGTTATCCGGTAGAGACACACGTGCTCGAAAGCGATTCGAACTGTCCGGCCGCTTCTCTTTGCCACCATTTTACACTTGGCGACATCCGAAATTTTGAAGACGTATATGCATTCGGAAGATCCCTGGATAAACTCACGATCGAAATAGAACAAGTTAACATAGAGGCTCTCGAGAAGCTAGAAGAAGAAGGAGTAACTATTATTCCCAAACCCCGAGTGCTTCGATTGACAAAAAATAAGATATCGCAAAAAGAATTTTATCGTTTACACCACATACCTACGGCCGAATTTCTCATTACACAAAACCTGAGCGAACTGAACGATCGGGCTTATTTTTTACCGGCCGTCCATAAGATCGCAGAAGGCGGCTACGATGGAAAAGGGGTTCAGATACTATCCACGGCCAATGACCTGACCAAAGGATTTGATGCACCTGCCGTTTTGGAAAAAGTGGTTCCTTTAAAAAAAGAGCTGGCCGTAATGGTGGCCATCAACGAGAAAGGAGAAAAGGCGGTATATCCCCTAGTAGAAATGTGTTTTGACCCGGCTCTTAACTTATTAGACTATCAACTTTGTCCCGCACAGATCGCCGAGAATATTACAGCTCGTGCCACAGAGATCGCATTGAAGGTCGTTACCGAGTTTGCGTCGCCAGGACTCTTTGCAGTAGAGATGTTCCTGGATCTGGAAGATCAATTATTAGTCAACGAAACGGCGCCCCGTGTACACAACAGTGGCCATCACAGTATAGAGGCCATTGAATCGTCTCAATTTGATATGCTTTGGCGGTTACTGCTTTCGCTGCCGCTGGGAGACACTAGCTTAAAGAGCCCTTCGATCATGATCAATTTGGTGGGAACGGGAGTGTCCGGCCCGGCCCATTACCATGGGATTGAAGAAGCTGCCGTTAACGCGGATCTTTATATTCACTGCTATAACAAAAAGATGAGCAAACCAGGACGAAAGATGGGGCACATTACACTACTGGGCCAAAATATTGAAGGATTGCAGCAACAAGCAGACCAACTTAAAAATAAGATAGCCGTAACTGGCAGTAGCGAAAGATAATCAGGGTTTTAACGTCTAATTTTAGGTGTCTTTTGGCGCATCAGCGCTATCTTTAGTGGCCAATTTGCTTTCATGAGAAAATATGCTATGTTCTGGGCTCTTCCCCTCGCCGTTTTTATGGCGGTGGGTTGCGGCGAATCTGCTAAAAAGTCTCCGGCCGCTATGGGTGCCGGCGAGAAGAATAAACCTCTCAAAGTAGATCTCTATGTTGTGAGACCCACTCGGTTTGCAGAGACCATCGAAGTGCCAGGGACCATCGTTGCCAATGAATCTGTGGAGATTCATCCAGAAGTGGCCGGACGGATCATCAAACTGCCTATTCAAGAGGGCGCCTACGTAGAAAAAGGAAGTTTATTAGCCAAATTGAATGATGCCGATCTGCTGGCGCAGCTCAATAAGCTCGAAATTCAACTACAGCTTGCTCAGCAAACTGAGAAAAGACAATCGCAGCTTTTAATGATTCAGGGTATTAGTCAACAAGACTACGACATTAGTCTCTTACAGGTCAATAGCTTAAGGGCCGATATTGACATCATTAAGACCAGCATCGAAAAAACAGAGATCAGAGCGCCCTTTAGTGGTAAACTGGGGCTGCGTAACATCAGCAACGGCGCGTATGTGAATACCTCCTCTGTGCTGGCCGTTATTAATCAGACCGACCAGCTAAAACTCGATTTCTCTATCCCCGAAAAATATATTGGCAAGGTTCGTAACGGACAGACTGTGTATTTTCGATTCGAAGGTAGTTCCGACTCACTGACGGCCCGCGTGGTGGCGACTGAATCGAAAGTGACCGAAAACAGCAGAAGTCTTATGGTTCGTGCCCGAGTAGAAAGCAAGCGCTCTTTTCTTCTTCCCGGCAGTTTTGCCAAAGTCAGTATAGATTTTGATCCTGATCCCAATGCGATATTGATTCCCACCCAAGCCATCTTGCCACAAGCACGTGGAAAAAAAGTAATTCTTTACAAAGAAGGTATCGCTGCATTTACCGATGTTAAGACCGGATCTAGAACTACCGATCGGGTACAGATCACTGCAGGTATAAAGGCTGGCGACACTGTCGTTACTACCGGACTGCTTAGCGTTAGACCCGATGCCCCCATTTCTATTGGTAAAATCTTGAACCCTCGACCATGAATCTGGCAGAACTAAGTCTTCGAAGGCCTATTCTGGCAGTGGTCATGAATCTGATCATTGTTCTTTTTGGTGTGATCGGATTTAAGTTTCTGGGGGTACGTGATTACCCCGCTATCGATCCTCCCAACATCAGTGTCAGAACCTCCTACCCCGGTGCCAATCCGGAGATCATTGAATCGCAGATCACTGAGCCGCTAGAAAAATCGATCAACGGAATTGCCGGTATCAAAAACATTACTTCTTCGAGCAGTAATGGTACCAGTAACATCAATGTTGAATTCGAACTAAGTGTTGATCTCGAAGCAGCAGCCAATGACGTGCGCGATAAGGTCTCTCAGACCGTTCGCTCATTGCCTTCCGATCTGGACTCTCCACCGGTGGTTTCAAAGGCCGATGCCAGTTCGGACCCGATCATATCCATGACGGTGCAAAGTCCCAATCGCGATCAACTGGCCATAACAGAATATGCCACCAATGTACTTGTGGAACGTTTGCAGACCATTCCAGGAGTTAGCGCCGTTCAGATTTGGGGAGAGAAGCGTTATGCGATGCGTCTGTGGCTGGAGCCATCTCGACTTAATGCCTTGGGAATTACGGTAGGCGACGTGCAGTCGGCCCTTAACAGAGAGAACAGTGAATTACCCTCGGGAAAGATTGCCGGCTCTTCTATCGAACTATCGGTAAGAACCTTTGGGCGCATGAATACCGAGGATGACTTCAATAATCTGATCATCAAAAACGTAAATGGGGCGGATGTAAAGCTAAGAGATGTAGGAGAGGCGGTATTGGGGCCCGAGAACGAAGAGACGCTGATGCGCGGCAACGGAACACCGATGATAGCGCTGGCCATTATTCCACTGCCCGGCTCTAACTATGTCTCTATCTCGAATGAATTTTACAAACGTTTGGAGCAGATCAAAAAAGATGTACCCGAAGACATCACCCTCAATATTGGTCTCGATCAGACCCGTTTTATAAAAAAATCAATCCTTGAGGTACAAGAGACTCTCATGATCGCCTTTTTGTTGGTGGTCATGATCATCTATGCATTTTTTAGGGACTGGATCATTGCCCTTCGCCCGCTGATCGATATTCCGGTTTCGCTGATCGGGGCTTTTTTTATTATGTACCTGATGGGGTTTACCATCAATGTGCTTTCGTTATTGGCGATCGTGCTGGCAACAGGGCTGGTAGTGGACGACGGGATCGTGGTAACCGAAAACATTTACAAGCGAATTGAAAAGGGAATGAATAAATGGCAGGCTGCCGTAGAGGGATCACGAGAGATCTATTTTGCCGTTATCGCAACCTCTATAACATTAGCTATTGTTTTTTTACCAATCATTTTTTTAGAGGGATTCGTAGGCAGACTGTTTCGAGAATTCGGCATTGTGGTATCGGGCGCCGTTTTGATCTCTGCCTTTGTATCACTTACCCTTACACCGGTTCTAAACGTAAAGCTTACTAAGAAAGATCCTACCAAACACTCTTGGTTCTACCGATTAACGGAGCCTTTCTTTCGCTGGATGGAAGAAGCTTATCAGCGACAGTTGCTGGGCTTTATGAAGATCCGCGTTATCGGGCTTGTCATTATTGGGCTTTGTTTGGCCGCTATTTATTTTGTCGGAAGTCAACTCCAATCGGAGATAGCACCAATGGAAGATCGCAGCCAGTTTCGGGTTCAGCTAACGGCTCCGGAGGGGACTTCTTTTGATGCCATGGACAATTATGTGAACCTAGTGACCCAATTGGTACTTGATTCTGTTCCCGAAAGGACCATGTTATTTAGCATCACCTCTCCGGGATTTACCGGATCGGGCAATGCCAACACGGGATTTGTACGTGTGACACTGACAGAGCCTTCGCAACGTGAGCGCTCACAAAGCGAACTGGCAAAAATGATCAACCGAAATCTATCACGTTACAACGAAGGCAGAGGCTTTGTAATCGAGGATCAGACCATCTCGGTAAACCGCAGAGGCGGGCAGCCTGTTTCATTCGTTGTGCAGCATAATGACTTCGACAAACTCACTAAGGCCTTGCCAAGAATGTTAGAGGAGGCCCGCAACAGCAAGATCCTACAAAACCCCGATGCCGATCTCAAGTTCAATAGGCCCGAAATTAAAGTAGCAATCGATCGCTTAAAGGCAGCCGCCCTTGGAGTGAGTGTAACCGATGTATCACAGACCCTGCAATTGGCTTTTAGCAATAGAAGAATGGGGTACTTTACCAAAGACGGTAAACAATATAGCGTGATGGGGCAAGTGGCACGCAGTGACCGAGACGATCCGGGCGATCTGCGACAACTTTTTGTACGCAACAATAAAGGAGAGTTGATTGCTATGGACAACCTAATCACTTTAGAAGAGACCAACAGCCCCCCTACCATTTATCACTTTAATAGATACAAGTCGGCAACTATCTCTGCCGGTCTGCAACCCGGCTATACGATTGGCGATGGCATAAAAGAGATGGAGCGTATTACAGCCACCATACTTGACGATACCTTCACTACATCGTTGAGTGGATCGTCCAGAGATTTTAAAGAGAGTGCCAGCAATACCTCGTTTGCCTTTTTATTGGCACTGGTATTGATCTTTTTGGTGCTGGCGGCGCAATTTGAAAGTTTCGTAGATCCGCTCATCATCATGTTTACGGTTCCCCTTGCCATTGCCGGGGCCGTCCTGTCACTTTGGGCTTTTGGACATACCCTGAATATATTTTCGCAGATCGGTATGATCATGCTGATAGGGCTCGTTACTAAAAATGGAATTCTGATCGTAGAGTTTGCCAACCAGCTTAGAGAGAAAGGGGCGACTAGAACCGAGGCGGTGGTAGCCGCTGCCACACAGCGACTCCGCCCCATTTTAATGACCAGCCTTGCCATGGCATTGGGCGCCTTACCACTGGCATTGTCACTGGGCGCCGCAGCTACCAGCCGTATACCGCTGGGAGTGGTGATTGTGGGAGGAATCTGTTTTTCGTTGTTGCTCACCTTATTTGTAATTCCGGCCATGTATTCGTATCTATCCCAAAAAAGAAAAGAAAAAGAGATAGATCGTTTTATAAGTGCTTAACGCTTCTAAATGAAAAGACCCCTTTTTTATATTGTACTCTCTGTTTTACTACCCTTTCTTGCTATAGGCCAAACTCGGCTAACGATCGAAGAGGCCATTGCCACGGCATTAGAGAATAATTTTGAGATTAGACTGGCTAAAAACGATTCGGCCGCAGCGGCACTCGATTACCAGTATAGAAATGCAGCCCTGTTACCCCGTATCGCCATTAATTCGGGACTGACGCTTAATAACAACGATCAATATCAAAAATTCACCGATGGTGCCATACGCCAAAGAAAAGGGATACGCTCGGAGAATCTCAATGCCAGCATGGCGCTAAACTGGACACTCTTTAACGGAGGCAGACTCTATGCTGCCCGCGATCGTGTCACGTCCCTTCTTGAAAGCGGAACACTTGCCATAAAAAATAATATCATCAACACCATCGGGCAGGTCATTACGGGTTACTATGCCATCGTACAGCAAAAACAACAACTTAAGGCCATCGAAGAACAACTGACTATCAACATAGAGCGTGTAAAGCTGGCAGAGTATAAACTGGGGATTGGATCGGGCACCAAACCTGATGTTTTGCAAAGCAAGGTCGATCTAAATGCCACCAAGGCGGCACAGCTTCAACAACAAAATACCATTGTGCTGCTTAAAGAACAATTAAATACCCTGATGGGTGTGGCTTCCGGCTACATATATGAGGTCTCTGACTCTATTCCTTTTACAGAAAGGATCCTGCTGCAAGATGTGCAACAAGCTATGGCCACCTCCAATCCGGCATTGCAGATCGCCAACAAACAAATAGACATTGCAAAATTTCAACTTCGGGAAGCTAAAGCAGACCGCTGGCCACAATTGAATCTGACGTCAAACTACAATTTTAACCGTCTCGATAATATTGCCGTGGTCAATCCCTTTCAACCCCTTTTTAGCCGCAACAACGGGCTGAATATGGGGCTCAGCGCATCGATCCCCTTATTCAATCAATTTAGTGCCCAGCGAAATATTCGGTCGGCTACTCTTTCGGTTCAAAGCCGACAGCTGGTCTTTGAACAACAAAAGGCCCAATTGAACTTACAGTTAGTGCAAGCCTATAATGACTATGAGGCGCAGCAAAAAGCCCTACTGCTAGAAGAGGAGAATATTCTGCTGGCCAAAGAAAATGTAGCGATCGTACTAGAAGTTTACCGACTCAATGCTACCACGCTCATTCAACTTAAGGAGGCACAAAAGAGTCTGCAAGATGCCTATACAAGACTTATACAAGCTCGGTTTTTGACGAAAAGAGCAGAGACCGAACTGCTGCGCATAAAGGGGGCTTTGCTGCGGTAGAGAAGGTGTTTGGCCATTTTATCGTTTCTTTGTATCTAAATTTATTCTATGGATCCGCTGGTAGGAATCATAATGGGGAGTGACAGTGACCTTTCTGTTATGCAAGCCGCAGCCGATATACTAAGGGAATTTGATATCGCGCACGAGATCACGGTGGTATCGGCTCATCGTACACCCCACCGCATGATCGAGTATGCGCAACAAGCCAAGGACAGAGGACTAAAAGTAATTATTGCAGGTGCCGGCGGCGCAGCCCATTTGCCTGGCATGGTAGCCTCTGTTACCACCCTACCCGTTATTGGGGTTCCCATCAAATCGTCTAACTCCATGGATGGCTGGGACTCCGTTCTTTCTATTTTACAAATGCCCAATGGTGTTCCGGTTGCGACCGTAGCCCTGAATGCCTCTAAGAATGCCGGCATATTAGCGGCCGAGATCTTAGGAACCTACAACGATAGCATTGCTCAAACCATCGCTTCCTATAAAGCTCAGCTAAGTGGTGAAGTGATCGAAAAAGTAAAGCGACTGAAAAAAGAGGGCTACGAGAACAAGTTCGATTAAGATTTCGTAAGGTGCAAGATGGTAAACTCCTGCGTGAGCCCCTGTGAATGTAAAAGCAATTCATCGATCAGCGCTCTGCCTCCTTTGGCAAAAAAATAGCCTATATGTTGATGACGCTCCTGCAACTGCCCTCCCGGGAAAAGTTGTGCTTTTAATAGCTGCATCTGATTTTGTTGCTCCTGGTGTTTTCGTTTGATGACCCTCCACCACTTTTTTTCCAAACCCTCAAGCCCCTGCAAGGACCGCTTCTCAAGCGATTCCACATGGGCTATCAAGGTAGGATCGAGCTGACCGGCCCGCTTTTGCAATTGTTGATATACCTGGCGCAGCTGATCGATCTCGTTCGTAAGATCGCTTTGCGATAAGACCGATGCCCCCACCAGATGTCTTAGCAACTGATCGTCACTCAAAAACAACTGACTGGACATTAGCCCCAGGTTGGCTAATCGTTTTGTGGTAGCCGATTCGATCAATAAAAATGAGTTACGCAATACCAACACGGGCATAGTGACCGATGCCTCGGTAAAAAGTTTTTTTAGCTGCAACCAATAAGAGATCTCTGCCCCACCCCCTACAAAGACAACATCGGGCAATAGGGTACATTGGTACAAACCTCGAAGCATCACATTAGGGCTAAATCGTTCGGGATGCTCTTCGATCTCCTGTAACAAAGAAAGTCGATCAAAGACCACTGAAGTACCTTGCACCATCCACTGCTCCCCTTTTTTCTCAAGTCGTTGCCGGCTGTTCTCTTGTAAATAGAAAAGGTTGATACTTCGGGGGGTGGCTTGTGCCGTATAGCCAGCCGCTGCCAATGCTTGATTCTGCTCTTCTACCAGGGGAGCGGTAAATTGTTCTAGCAATTCCCTTTTTATGATCGGGATGAATGAACGCTTGAGATCGGGATGGTCGGGTAATAACACCAAAAGCCCATAGGAAGCGAACAAATGGTGTACTAAACGAAAGGTGGCTTCGGCCATTGTCCTTTTCTCTGTAAAACACACC
>JBJTWT010000059.1:0-7048 GCA_046081865.1 Sphingomonadales bacterium | reverse complement strand
GGTAAGATCAATATGTTAAAATAAAAATATTCCGGAAACAAATGCCATGGGCGAAGGGCTACTAGTTAGATAGGAACGCCGTATCTTACAAGAGATGTATCAAGTTAATTTGAGATCATGGATTTGGGGCTGTTACGGGGCCATTGGAGGGTTGTTCTTGTCCCCTGCCATTCAGGCTCAAACCTCGTACACAAGACCCCCGGTCATCGATCAAATAAGAGCGTACAAAGAGTTGGTGCGGGCCGATCCGGCACAAGAGCTGATCGAACTAAAAAAACTGAATCAGGGGCTGGTATACGACATAAGGTATGCCTCTTTCAACAACTTTACGGGCAAAGCCCTCTACCCAGCCAAAACCAAGGTTTGCTACTTAAGAAAGCCTGCCGCCGAGGCACTGGCCCGGGTGGCCTTATCGCTACAAAAAATGGGGCTGGGACTGAAGATCTTCGATAGCTACCGCCCTTATGGAGTAACCGAAGCCTTCTGGAAGTTGATCGGTGATGAAAGGTACGTGGCCCATCCGGCCAAAGGAAGCGGACACAATAGAGGCATTGCTGTTGACCTTACCCTTATTGACCTTAACACCCAACAGGAATTGAACATGGGAACCGGATTCGATAATTTTTCCGATACGGCCCACCACAGCTTTACCGGACTTTCTTTGTCCGTGCTGCAAAATCGAAGAATACTACGCGAAGAAATGATCCGGCAGGGCTTTCAACCGTTAGAGACAGAATGGTGGCATTATGCCTTTTTGAGCAGCACCAACTTCCCGGTGCTTAACATCCCCTTCAAAAAATTAGATTAACGGCTGCGCTCAAAAGCGTATACGAGACATCTTCTGGTCTCGTAACATAAGATCGGCCAGCACTAGTGAGGTAACCGCTTCTATCACTACCGGCACCCGAAGGGCAATACAAAGATCATGGCGCCCCCTGATGACAAAATCCTCTTGCTCACCGGTGTCGGTGTTAAGACTCCGTTGCTCTTGAGGGGTAGATGAAGTAGGCTTTACCGCAACCCGAAAAATCAATTCGTTTCCGTTGGTGAGTCCTCCCACCACCCCGCCGGCATGATTGGTTCGAGTGGTGCCCGATGCATCTTGCAAGGCATCATTGTGTTGACTTCCGAATAATTTGGAGGCGGCAAAACCGGTTCCAAATTCAATTCCGCGAATGGCCGGAACTGCAAACACAGCATGAGCCAATAGCGACTCGACCGCATCAAAGAAAGGCTCTCCAAGCCCTACCGGAAGTCCGGTCACTCGACACTCAACAATACCCCCCACACTGTCCTTTTGCGCTATGGCCTGTTCAATTCCTTTTTCAATATCGTCATAGCCCCCCACCTCTGTGAGTGTAGCTGCGATATGAACATCCCCCAATAGTTTTTTGGCAATAGAGCCGGCTGCCACTAGCGGCAAGGTGAGTCGTCCACTAAAATGACCACTTCCGCGATAGTCCTCAAATCCTCCAAATTTTTTGGTGGCTACAAAGTCGGCATGTCCGGGACGTGGAATGCTGCGTTGCTTTTCATAGTCGCTGCTACGGGTATTATTGTTTTCGAAAAAAATAAGTAGCGGTGCTCCGGTGGTTTTACCTTTAAACAACCCACTCTTAAAGATGGGCCAGTCCTCTTCGCTGCGAGGAGTGGTGCCGGGTTGCTGGCCGCCCTTTCTTCGTTCTATGTCAGCCAACAGGTCTTCTGTACTCAGCGTAAGTCCGGCGGGGCACCCGTCAATCAATATTCCGACCGACTCGCCGTGCGATTCTCCAAAAATATTGACCCTAAAAATTTGTCCGAATGAATTCAAGCGATATCAGTTAAAGTCTGGTAAAGATACGGAGGCGCCCAACATCGAAAGATCGGCAAAGAAAGTAGGATATGATTTTTTTATGGCCTCAGCATGCTCTATTGTGGTCGACCCATTGGCTCGCAAGGCTGCCACAGCCAATGCCATTGCAATGCGATGATCGTTGCAAGAAGAAACGCAAGCGCCTTGCAAGGACCCCTTTCCTTTTATCACCAGTGCATCATCCCTTTCCGTAATATCCAATCCCATCTTGACAAACTCTTGTTGCAGGGTTTTGGCGCGATTGCTTTCCTTGTGGATTAGCCGGTGGGTTCCTTTGATAATCGATTCCCCATCGGCAAAAGCTGCCAGTGCCACCAAAGGCGGAAAAAGATCCGGACAATCATTGGCATCAAAAACAAAAGCACTAATTGCAGAGGGATGTACGATCATTCCTTTGGCATCGATGGCATACGTTACGTTTGCCGCATCAATTGCTTGCAATAGGGACCGATCGGACTGAAACGATTGTTGGCTTAATCCCTGTAGGCGAATGGGGCCTGTCAGCGCAGCTGCCACTATCAAAAAGGAGGCGCTGCTCCAATCGGATTCGACCCGGTACGAAATTGTGTTTTCCGTTATGACGTTACGGGTTGCGTCAACAGCTGCCTTAGCCGGAAAATAAAACACCTCATAAGCGTGGTTCTCTGGGCAAGGCAGGCCAAATGCTTTTATCACGGCAAGCGTGAGATCAATATAAGGTTTACTGACCAGTCCTTTTACCTCAATGGAGACATCACTGGCACCTGATGCAGAATAAGCCAACAGCAGCCCAGTGAGAAATTGAGAGCTCAGCGCACCATCTATACAAATAGTAGCAGGAACCAGTGGCCCTTGAACACCTATGGGCAATCGGCCCTCGGTAGTGCAAACCCTCACTCCCAGCTTCGGTAATACTTCATCAAAAAAATGCATAGGTCTTGTAAGCAAACTGCCACTTCCCTCCAGTGTAACCGGAACAGCTAGACAAGCGGCCAAAGGGGTAAACATGCGCAGCCCAAGCCCTGACTCACCGCAATGTATTTGAACAGGGGTACTTGCGCTAACTCCACGGCTGCTAATTACGATTCGACCATCTTGCCTTTGCACCGTGGCTCCCAACGAAGCGATCACAGACAAAGCGGCCTCATCGTCTGCCGAGTTGCCGGGGCCATAAAGGATGGTTTCGCCCTTTCGGATCAGTGCGGCCGCACAAGCCCGTTGCATGACGCTCTTTGAGGCGGGCACCTGCACGGTCCCTTTCAATGCCCCCGGTTGAATGGTTACGTTCACGATCTTTTGGCAATTATTTTCTCGAGTTCGTCGAATGCGACCGAGTGCACCGTAGCACTGCCGATCTTTTTTACGAGTACATAATCAATTTGATCGCCCTGTTTCTTCTTATCCATCCGCAAAATCGAAATTGTTTTTTTAAGATGAAAGGTGGCCTCTGTTGGCAGCCCGTAGCGAGATAGCAGCGACTCCAACCGAGAGGTGTCGGTAAACCGAACATAGTGAGCGGACAATCGGGCGGCCATCACCATTCCCAACGAAATAGCCTGCCCATGCGAAAGCTGGTACTGATTTTCGAGTGCATGTCCCAGCGTATGACCAAAGTTGAGCCATTTTCTGCGACCTCTTTCTTGCTCATCGGCTTGCACCACTTTAATTTTGAGTTTTGCATTTTGGGCTATCAACAGGGCCAGGGCCGACTTGTTTTTTTGATAGAATGATAACGATCGCCTTTCTAGTGAGGCAAACATCTTGGCATCCAAAATAGCGGCATGCTTGATGATCTCGGCAAATCCATTTTTCCACTCTGTCAAAGGCAGGGTCTTAAGCAGTGCCATATCGTAGAGCAAAAAGGAAGGTTGACGAATGGTGCCTACCAGATTCTTATATACGCCCACATCTACCCCGTTCTTTCCTCCAATAGCGGCATCCACCATAGCTAACAAAGTCGTTGGCACAAACCCAACGCGAATACCACGCATATAAATAGCAGCGGTATAGCCCACCAGATCTGTTACCACGCCTCCCCCCACGCCTACTAATGTGGTAGAGCGGTCTGCCTGTAAGGAGACAAGTCGCTCAACCAGCGCATCGACAGTAGCTTGAATTTTATAGCGCTCTCCTGCCCTGAGCACGATGGTATTCCACTTGGCAAAAAGTGACCGGTGATGTCGATAGACGTGTTGATCGGTTACCACCACCGTAGTGGCAGGATCGGCAAGATGATCCAATTGAGCAATGGAACCCAAAAAATAACAATCGGTACTTCCTGACGAAAAGGTAAAACGATTCTTTTTCATAGCTCCACTCTTGACACTTCGGTTATTGATCCCGATCTGATTTTTTTTCATGCCCCCCTGCATCTAATATCTTTTGTTGATGACTGATGCTTTCCATGTGAATGGCATCGAGATACTGGGTAATAAAGGTCCTGCTTAGCTGAAGGGTCTCGGCGCGACCAAGGGTTCGCTCCATAATTTCTTGCCAGCGACCGGCTTGCAAGATGGTTATATTGTTTTCTTTCTTATAGAGAGCGATCTGCTCGGCCAGCTGCATTCTTCTGGCCAATAATTGCAACACCTCCTCGTCTAACTGATTGATCTGTTGTCTGAGTTGATCTAGCGCACTATGGTAGGCAACCGACGCACTGTCTTCGTTTCTCCAAACCAAGGCACTCAATAGCTGGTCCAGTGCCTCAGGAGTTACTTGCTGGGCCGCATCGCTCCAGGCCTCATCGGGGTGAATATGACTTTCGACCATTAGACCATCAACATCCAGATCGATGGCTCGTTGCATTACTTCCGAAAGCAACTCTCTTCGGCCACAAATATGAGAGGGATCGTTGATGAATAACAGGTTCGGAAAACGCAGTTTCATTTCTATGGCCAAGTGCCACAAAGGGGCATTGCGGTACGGTGTTTGAGCAAAGGTGCTAAAGCCCCGGTGAATAAGCCCGATCTTACCAATACCTGCCCGCTCTATTCTCTCCACGGCTCCCACCCAAAGTTCCAGATCGGGATTGATCGGATTCTTTATAAAGACAGGGACCGAAACACCCTTTAGCGCATCGGCAACCTCTTGCACACTAAAAGGATTAACGGTGGTGCGGGCCCCTATCCAAAGAATATCTATCTGACTTGCCAGCGCCTCTTCTACCTGTTTACCAGTGGCAACCTCTACCATTACAGGAAGGCCTGTCATCGATCTGGCCTCTTGTAACCAGGAAAGCCCTTTTTTACCAACTCCCTCAAATTGTCCGGGTTTTGTACGGGGTTTCCAGATGCCTGCACGAAGTATGTCTACCTTGCCGGTATCCTTTAATCGAAGGGCTGTTTCTGTTACTTGTAAGGGTGTCTCTGCGCTACAGGGACCACTGATAATGAGAGGTCGCTTCGACCATATACTGTCGATAGAAGCAAGAGCATTGACTTGCAGAGCGCTCATAGCGTAAAGATATCATTATTTACGGCGACCACCACCGCTCTCGGCATCGTTCATGCGTATACGACGTCCTCTAAAATTCTTTCCATCTAGTGATTGGATCATCTGCTTAGCAGCCCGTGGGTCGACCTCTACCCAGCTGTTCATCTCACGCATGTCGATCTTGCCAAGTATTTCTTTGCTCAGATCGCTCATATCCAAAATAAATTGCAGGAAACTGGCCTTGTAAAAGCCATCTTTGGTACCAAGGTTCACAAAAAGTCGTTGATAATTCTTTCCCGCTCCTGCCTGTTGACGGCCGCGAGACTCGCGCTCCATAACAGGCTCTCCCTTTTGCTTACGCGTTGCTTCGCGCAAATTCAGATCAGCCGCATTTTCATAATAGGTTAAAAAGCGATCGAATTCCAAGGCGGCCACTCGCTGCAAAATCTCCTCTTTTTCGATACCGGCAAATTTTTCACGCAGCGAGGGTAGATAAGTTTCGTATTCACCATGGCTAATATCGACCTGCAACATCCTGTCAATAAAATGAAAGAACTGCTTTCGACAGACATCCTTTCCGGTGGGAACATCCATTTTGTGAAACCGGTTATTGATCAGTTTTTCAACTTGACGAAGACGATATTGCTCTTTGGGAGTAACGATCGAGACACATAGCCCACTGCGACCGGCCCTGCCTGTACGACCGCTGCGGTGCGTATACACCTCTGTATCGTCGGGAAGTTCATAATTGATTACATGGGTGATGCCCTGCACATCAATACCACGAGCGGCCACGTCGGTGGCTACCAGCAAGCGGATACTTTTATCTCGAAAAAGCCCCATTACCTTGTCGCGTTGAGGCTGCGAGAGATCGCCATGGATCGAATCTATATCGTATCCCTCTCGGATCAGTTTCTCGGCAATGGTCTGTGTATCGGCTTTGGTACGGGCAAAAATGATCCCATAAATACCCGGATTAAAATCGATGATCCGCTTAAGCACCTCGTAACGGTTATGATGCTGGGTTAAATAATACTGGTGATCGATGCTGGAATTACCGGCATTGACCTTTCCAATGGTCACTTCTACGGGTTGGTCCATGTAACGCTTACTCACCTGTCTAATCTCGGGGGGCATGGTGGCACTAAAGAGCCACGTGCTCTCACGCTTGGGCGTATTCTTTAAAATAAATTCAATGTCATCTTTAAAACCCATATTGAGCATTTCGTCGGCCTCATCCAAGACTACATATTGAATCTCTTCGAGACGAATGGCCTTACGCTCAATCAGATCGATCAACCTGCCGGGAGTGGCCACAACAATATGGGTACCCCTTTTCAGCTCCTTGATCTGCATCACGATCGAAGCACCACCATAGACGGCCGTAACACTTAGTGACCCTTTCTTTCCTTTGAATTTACCTAGATCGCCTGTGATCTGCAAACAAAGCTCACGGGTCGGACAAATAATAAGGGCCTGCGGAAAGCGGTCCTCGCTACGGATCAGCTGCAACAAGGGCAGACCAAAAGCGGCCGTTTTGCCCGTTCCGGTCTGTGCCAGCCCAACAAAATCGCGGGTTCCCTGAAGCAATACGGGGATGGCTTTTTGCTGTATTGGTGTTGGCTCAGTAAAACCAAGCGATTGAACAGCTTCCAATAAATCGGTGCGAAGGCCTAGGGATTCAAATGTATTCACGATAAAATTAATATGATAATAAGGGATAAAAAGAAAGCCGTTCCCGGGGGAACGGCCTTCGGCAATTACTTGCGCAATTGATTACTT
>JBJTWT010000058.1:0-17760 GCA_046081865.1 Sphingomonadales bacterium | reverse complement strand
TTTGCATCCCCGTTACAAACGGGTAATTGCCTAAAGAGGTTCGAAAAAGGTCCCCCGGTGGGGAATGCCTCCAAGGTGTAATATTTAATACTAGGTAACATGCCTAAAGTAAAGACCAATTCTAGTGCCAAAAAGCGCTTTAAAGTGACTGGCACCGGAAAGATCATGCATCAGAAGAGTTTCAAACGTCACATCCTTACCAAAAAGTCAAAGAAACGCAAACGTAACATGCGTCTGGATGGCACTGTAGCCAAGTCGCATGTCGATTTCGTAAAGCGTTTGCTGCGTCTCAAATAAGGGCCTCAAGAAACTCAAGTATCTAACCATCTAATTAATCTACTATGCCTCGTTCAAAAAATGCCGTGGCCTCCAAAGCCCGCCGTAAAAAAATATTAAAGCAAGCCAAAGGTTTTTATGGCAAACGTAAGAATGTGTTGACCGTTGCCAAAAACGTTGTCGAAAAAGGAATGACCTACATGTTCGTGGGTCGCAAACTTAAGAAAAGGGAATATCGCTCTTTGTGGATTGCGCGTATCAATGCCGCTGTTCGTGCCGAGGGATTAACCTATTCAGAATTCATCAACCGTCTGCAAAAAAAGGGTATTGAGTTAGATCGTAAAGTGCTGGCCGACTTAGCCATGAACAACCCTGAGACGTTCAAAAGTTTGGTGGCTTCCGTAAAGTAATATTGCTATTTGCTAAAAAAATAAAACCTCCCTTTGGGGAGGTTTTTTATTGCAGTAGCATTATGGGCTATCCCTATTACATGATGTCCATGGCCTTTACCAGCGAGGTGGTCTGAAAAGGGAGGATGAGGGTTAGCCATTCCCAATGAGCACCAATGGCCCAAATAAGGGCAGCTGTTGAGGCAAAAAAGACGGCCCACCAAATAGCTCTGTTCTTCTTAGATGCTTCCATTACGATAAATTTTGTACAAAAGTAATGCCCTGCAATCAATTACCGAAACCTTTCACAATAAATACTTTACCCTAAAAAGGTTCCCAAGGTTGGTAAGGTCATTTTTGCGCATTTTTGAAGACATCGAAATAGTTATTTGCCTATTTTCGTATAATGTGTTTAGCAGACACATTAATACAACCCTACGCAGACGATTGTGCCACTGATCCAATTTAATATTCGGTATACGACCCACCCGGGGCAGACCCTCTGGATCTCAGGTAATCTGCCAGAACTTGGCAGGAACAATCCTAGTGAAGCCCTGTGTATGCGATATGTGAACCAGCAGTTTTGGCAGTTGGAGGTGCCCCTATCGTTGAAGTCCCGCAACAATAAATTACACTATCGCTATTTATTGAAAGGTGAGGATGGTCAACCGGTAGCAGAGTGGGGCAATGACAGGGTGTTGAGCATTTCGAATAACCAGGATATTGTACTGATCGATACATGGAACTTTGCTGGTGAATACGAGAATGCATTTTACACAGCCCCTTTCCGTGAAGTATTATTTAAACGTAAATCGGTTAAGCATGCTAAATCAATCATCGAGGGGACTCCCACTCACACCTTTAGGGTAAAGGCCCCTTTACTAGAACCCGGTCAGACCCTTTGTTTGCTCGGCGCAGCACCCGTGTTGGGCGCTTGGAATACACAAGCCGCCTTGCCAATGCACAAGGAGAAAGATTGGTATCAACTTACACTCAAGTTACCGGATACGCTGTTAGCTGTCGATTATAAATACGGCGTGTGGGATCTGCTCTCAAATAAATTCGTTCGATTCGAGGAGGGTATCAACAGGACAATTCCGGAGCATCCTGTTATAAAAGGGCCACTTATTTTACACGATGGGTTTGTTCGTCTTACCAACAATAGCTGGAAAGGAGCCGGTGTAGCCATACCGGTTTTTAGTCTTCGATCTAAAAATAGCTTTGGAGTGGGAGAGTTCTCTGATATAAAGTTATTGGCCGATTGGGCTGCCCGTACCGGTCTACGTATGATTCAGTTGCTTCCCGTCAATGATACGATCGCCACCCACTCTTGGATTGATTCATACCCCTACGCAGCCATCTCTGCCTTTGCGTTGCACCCCTTATATATCAATTTGGCCGAGGTAGCCGGCACGACTAATGCCAAGCGATTACGCACGCTTAGAAAATTACAAGAGCAGTTAAATGCGAGTTCCGTCGTGGATTATGAGACGGTCATCAAAATAAAGCTCCATACGCTCAGGGAGCTCTATGATGCCATGGGAGCGGAATGCTTTGCCTCTGCCGAGTATCTGGCATTCTTTTCTCACAACAAGCACTGGCTACAACCTTATGCAGTTTTTTGTGATAACAGGGATCTTTATGGCTCTTGTGTATACGAAAAATGGCCTCGCCATGCCATCTACGATCAAGAGGAGATTGACCGACTCTTTGCTTCTCGTAAAACCAATGGCTCTTTGGGTTTTTATTGTTTTGTGCAGTTTCATCTGCATCGACAATTAGCGGCATCTGTTGCCTATGCTCATCAAAAAGGAGTGGTGTTAAAAGGAGATATCCCCATTGGCATTTATCGTTACTCGGTAGATGCCTGGGTGGCTCCCGATCTTTACAATATGAACTGGCAAGCTGGTGCCCCGCCGGACGACTTTACCGCCATTGGACAAAACTGGGGCTTTCCCACCTACAATTGGGGTCGTATGCAGCAAGATGATTTCTTGTGGTGGCGACTTCGATTCGAGCAAATGAGCCACTACTTTGATTCTTTTAGGATCGATCATATCCTTGGTTTTTTTAGGATCTGGAGCATTCCCACTCATGCCGTGCAGGGTCTATTGGGTCGTTTTGTGCCTTGTCTTCCGGTGTCGGTCGATGAATTTTTTCAACGTAACATAGCTTTTGACCCCCATCGATATTGTCAACCCTACATCAACGAGGAGACCCTGCTCGATCTTTTCGGAGAAGATCAGTTTTGGGTACGTGAGCAATTTCTGCTCTATGACTCACATCGCGGTTGGATGCTCTCTTCACTCTTTGATACCCAGCAAAAAGTAGTGCAATACTTCAGCAATTTGCCTGCCGACCCGATGCATGAAAAAGTAAAAAACGGGTTGTTGCAGCTTATTGCCAATGTATTGCTTTTTGAAGAGCCTGAAAGTGAAATGACGAAGTTTCACTTTAGGATCTCCATGGAAAAGACGACTTCTTTTCGGTATCTGGACAAACGAACCCAAGAGGCCTTATTGCCTTTGTATCATGACTACTTTTATTATCGGCAAGATAGTTGCTGGTATCGGGAGGCCATGCAGAAACTTCCCAAACTAAAGGCAGCTACCAACATGTTGGTCTGCGGAGAAGATTTGGGAATGGTGCCCCATTGCGTACCTGATGTAATGAATCAAAATGGAATTTTTAGCTTGGAGATTCAGCGCATGCCCAAAGATCCTGCCAAGGCTTTCTTTAATCCGGCCGATGCCCCTTATTTATCGGTGGTCACCCCCTCCACACACGATATGAGCACTATTAGAGGATGGTGGGAAGAAAACCGTGAACGCACGCAGTTATTTTATCGTCAAGAAATGCAACAATGGGGAGAGGCTTCTTATTTCTGTGAAGCCTGGATCAACCGCTCTATTGTGCAACAACACTTACAATCTCCTGCCATGTGGAGCGTATTTCAACTGCAAGACTTGATGGGTATTCACGATGCCATACGTCGCCAAGATCCCAGAGAGGAACGGATCAATGACCCTGCCAACCCGAGGCATTACTGGCAATACCGCATGCATATCTATCTTGAAGACCTTTTGCTGCAAACCGATTTTAACGATACTCTTCGAGAAATGATCGTATTGTCAGGGCGCGCCTGATAAGAGCACTGCTTTATCTTTGCGTAAATTATTGCATGGAGCTTCGCTACTGGCCACACCAATTAAAGTTTAGAGATCCTTTTACGATCTCAAAAGGGACCAAAACACATCAACCCACTTTATTGGTAGCGCTCACGTTGGGCAGATGGACCGGATATGGAGAAGCCCCTGCCATTTCTTATTATTCGATTACCGTAGAGCAGATGATCGCCGATCTGGAACAAAAGAAGAAGGCGGTTCAACAATTTGCCTTTACGGATCCTGAAAGGTATTGGCACTATCTGCATCACCTTTTTCCCAACAATCCTTTTTTGGTTTGTGCGCTCGATATGGCAGGATGGGATTTGTATGGAAAAATGAAAAACCTTCCTTTGCGTTCACTATTCAAAGCTTCCATTACAAAGGAGCCGCTAACGGATTACACGATCGGCATAGATAGCACTGAACGAATGCTCGAAAAAGTAAAGGCAAAGCCCTGGCCTATCTACAAGATCAAAGTAGGCACCCCCGATGATTTAGAAAAAATCGAGGCCATACGCGCATCTACCTCCTCTCGTTTGCGTGTAGATGCCAATGCGGGCTGGTCGTTAGAGACGGCATTACACTTCTTGCCGTTGTTACACCAACTTGATGTAGAACTGGTAGAACAGCCTCTTGCAAAAGATGATTGGGAGGGGATGAAAGTACTTCGCCAACGATCGCCCTTGCCCCTTTTTGCAGACGAGAGCTGTGTTGGAGAAAATGATGTGACGCGTTGTGCCGGCTATTTTCATGGTATCAATATCAAGTTGACAAAGTGCAGTGGTATTACCCCTGCCAGAAGGATGATACAAAAAGCCAGAGAGTTATCGTTGCAAATAATGTTGGGCTCCATGAATGAATCGACCGTGGGAACAGCAGCGTTGGCCCACTTGCTTTCTTTTGCCGACCTGGCGGACCTCGATGGGCCTTTACTGCTCGAAGAAGATCTCGCCACCGGACTTCATTTTGACCAAGGAGTTGTGCAAGTTTCTACGGCTCCCGGACTCGGCATATCGGTAAACTTTTAAGCTATCGTATTGTTATAAGGACGAATACAATTGATATGGCCTGGAAAGATCAACAAGCATTTATTGAAGCACTCGAAAAAGCCAATGAGCTGATCCGTATAAAGTCTTATGTAGATCCAAAACTCGAGATCGCCGAGATCACCGATCGCATTAGTAAATCGGGTGGAGGCGGTAAGGCACTTTTGTTTGAGAATACCGGCTATGACTTTCCTGTTCTTATGAACGCCTACGGAAGTGAGCGTAGGATGTGCATGGCATTGGGTGTGTCGGATCTGAACGAAACGGCCAATGAGATAGAAGAACTGTTCAAGATGATCTCGGCTCCCAAAGAGTCGATGCTCGACAAATTGAAATTACTGCCAAAGCTGGGTGCTTTTGCCAGTTGGATGCCGGTTGTCAAAAAAGGAAGGGGAGCTTGCCAGGAGGTTATCATGAACGAAGCTGATATTACCAAGGTTCCGGTCATTACTTGCTGGCCCAAAGATGGAGGTCCCTTTGTTACACTACCTGTTATTCATACCAAAGATCCCCAGACCCAAAGTCGTAATGTGGGAATGTATCGCATGCAGGTATTTGGCCCCACACTTACCGGAATGCATTGGCATAAACATAAAGTGAGTGCCAAACATTTTTCGGAATATAAGAAATTGGGTAAAAAGATGCCTGTTGCCGTGTCCTTGGGAGGTGACCCGGTCTATGCATATAGTGCCACGGCACCCCTTCCGGAAAACGTAGACGAGTATATGCTGGCGGGTTTCTTGCGAAAAAAGAAAGTAGAGTTGGTAAAGTGTATTACCCAGCCCACGCTAGAGGTGCCGGCAGATGCGGATTTCATTATAGAGGGTTATGTAGATCCGGCAGATGAGTTGATCTGGGAGGGGCCCTTTGGAGACCATACCGGTTATTATTCTTTGCCCGATTGGTATCCCCGTTTTCATATTACGGCCATTACTCACCGCAAAAATGCCGTCTACCCCGCCACTATTGTGGGCATTCCTCCGCAAGAAGATGCTTGGTTAGGCAAGGCAACAGAGCGAATTTTTTTGGCACCGATCAAAATGACCATGGTACCCGAAATAATGGATATGGATATGCCTGTCGAAGGGGTCTTTCATAATCTTGTTATTACCCAGATCAACAAAGAGTATGCGGGACAAGGCCAAAAAGTAATGAATGCCATGTGGGGGGCCGGACAGATGATGTTTAATAAGATACTGGTGCTAGCCGATCAGGGAGTACGAATTCAAGATTATCCGTCCCTTGCTCGGTATGTATTTAGCAACTTAAATCCGGTAACCGACGTGTTTTTTTCAAGTGGCCCTATGGATGTGCTCGATCATAGTTGCAGTAAAATGGGATTTGGCGGTAAGATGTGTATCGATGGTACGACCAAGTTTCCGGAGGAGATCGAAGATGGCTTTATCTCTTTCAACAGCTTGCCTTCTGCCGCCGATATAGCTTCTTCTTTGTTGCAGCAATTTTCGGAGATCCGATCGGTTAACGCCTCTTTGATCGAACAAGAGATTCCTTGTCTGGTCGTGGGAGTGAAAAAGGAAAGACCTGGCCATATCAGGTCCTTGCATACCTCGATCGCATCGCAAACCCTCTGCAAGGGAATCAAGATGATCCTTTATGTAGAGCACACGGTCGATCCTAGCGATCTGCCAACGGCCCTTTGGCGGTTTTGTAATAACCTTGACCCTAAGAGAGATCAATACCTTCACCGATATGAGGATGATCTAGCAACAGGATGTTTAGGATTGGATGGTACTCGAAAGACCAAGGAGTTAGATAACTTTCAGCGCGACTGGCCCAACATCATTGTGGCAAATGAGGCCACTATTCTTGCTGTTGATGCCAAGTGGGACCAATTGAGACTAGGACCGTTAATTGAATCCCCCTCGCTTAAATACAAAGATCAGCTCTATGGAGAAGAAGCTGTGGTAGCGAATTAATTATGCGTATGGCCTATTTACTTGTTTTATGGTTATTCTCCGTTGCGGGATCGGCTGGCTATGCTCAAACCCCTTATGGCTCTTTGCAAGTACAAGTGATCGGGGCTCGCAATGCTAAGGGAGTCGTTTTATGCAGCGTATTCAAAGATGGTAAAGGATATCCCGATCAACCCTTACTGGCTTTTGCAAAAGCCAGCGGTTTCATTGCTGAGGGTAGGGTCATGCTTGATTTTGATTCTTTGCCGGCCGGTCAATATGCCGTGGCATTGCTGCACGACGAGAATGGAGATAAAAAAATGAACACTTCATTGATGGGGCTCCCCAAAGAAGGGTATGGCTTCTCTAATAATGTGATGGGGCTGTTTGGACCTCCCTCATTTTCTAAGGCCTCCGTGAACATTGCCAATGGAAAAAAAAAGATAATAAAGATCGAGCTACGATATTGAGTTGCTGCTAGGCTCCTTAACGATAGAATTCTTGGTTGTTAGAATTGCTCACAACCCGAAAAGAAGAAGGCCCCCTCAATTGCGGCATTTTCATTGCTATCACTTCCGTGTACGGCATTTTCTCCTACCGAGTTGGCAAACATCTTACGGATAGTGCCTTCAGCGGCCTGTGCTGGATTAGTGGCGCCAATGAGCGTTCTAAAACTTTCTACAGCATTATCTTTTTCCAAAATAGCGGCAATGATGGGTCCACTGCTCATAAAGGCCACCAACTCTCCATAGAAGGGTCTTTCTTTGTGTACGGCATAGAACTCGCCGGCCTTGTCGGCAGAGAGTTTGATCATTTTGAGGGCCTTGATCTTAAATCCTTCTTTGATAATACGATCCAAAATAGCACCGCTGTGACCGTTACGGAACGCATCGGGCTTGATCATTGTAAAAGTTCGGTTACTCATGGGTAAGGAGGTTTTGCGCCGCGAAGTTACGGGCTTTATTTCATACCTTCGCACATATTGTATGAAATCTGTCTCTTCGCTCTATCCGCTGCTGCAACATCCTCAAAAACTGGTCATTACCACGCACCAAAAACCGGATGCCGATGCCATGGGATCATCGCTGGCACTCAGCCATTATTTACGTAAAAAAGGGCATCAGGTTACTGTGATCTCTCCCACCAATTGGGCCGATTTTGTAGATTGGATGCCCGGTACGGACCAAGTTATCAATTACGAACAACAGTCATCAAAGGCCCAGCAGCTGTTGTTAGCAGCCGATATGGTTTTTTGTCTTGATTTCAACATTTTTCATCGAACCAAATCGATGACCGATAAACTGCGTGCACTTACTTGTACAAAAGTGCTGATCGATCATCATCAAGAGCCCGATAGCGCGTCGTTCTCTTACGGAGTAAGCGACACAAGCAAGAGTTCTACCTGCGAGATGATCTATGATTTTATTGTGGGGGCAGGGGATAGCGAGCTGATCGATCAAGATATGGCTACTTGTATCTATGCCGGGGTGGTCGGTGATACAGGCTCCTTTAGATTTTCATCGGCGCATGCCGGGGTTCATTCAATGGTAGCCGACTTAAAAAGAAGAGGACTCGATCATGGAAAGATCCATGAGGGCCTATATGATAATTTTTTAGAGAATCGCCTTCGCTTTATCGGGCATGTTCTTTTGCATCGGATGGAGATCTTTTACGAGTACAATACAGCCCTTATTGCCATACCCAAATCGGACCTGATCCAATTCAATATTCGAACAGGCGATACCGAGGGTTTGGTTAATTACCCCCAATCGATACAGGGTATTCGTTTTGCGGCACTGGTCATCGATCGAGACGAAGAAAGAAAATGGAGTTTTCGAAGCAAGGGTCAGTTCGATTGCAATACCTTTGCTCGAACCTATTTTGAGGGTGGGGGTCATTACAATGCTTCGGGGGGCAGAAGCAGTTTATCGCTAGAAGAGACCGTCGCAGCCTTCAAAGCGGTGTTACCCAATCAATCTTCACTTACACAATAAAACATACATATGAAACTTTTCAACCACCTTGTGATCTTGCTGGCTGTCGTATCGATCTTGGTCTCCTGCTCGGGACCTTCCTACCAAAAAACAGCCGGCGGTATGCCTTATCAACTTTTTTCTGGTAAGGATACGCAGGTAGCCAAAAGCGGTGAATTCCTCAAGATCCATCTGTTACAACAGATCAATGACAGTGTCTATTTCTCTACCGGCAATAAGATTCCCTTGTATATCCCCATCGGGGGTCAATCACAGCCTTATGATATTTCGGAGCTTTGGACCAAGCTTCATGTGGGTGACTCCATTGTAGCCACTCAAATGATGGATACTTTTATCAAGAGAATGCCTCCCGGCAATTTGCCTCCTCAATTCAAGAACGGCGATCGCATTATCACCAAGTTTAAGGTGCTCGGTATTTTTGCTAACGATAGTCTCAAGCGCCTTGATGAAGAAAAGGAAACAAAATCGTACGCCGAACGGGAGTCCAAAGAAGTAGAGACTTTCCTGGGAGCCAAGATCAAGGGTATGCAACGCACCCCCTCCGGGGCTTATGTAGAGATATTGACACCGGGTTCTGGAGAACCGATAAAGAGTGGAAATTATGTTTCGGTCAACTACACCGGATCGACCTTTGCCGGAAAAGTATTCGACAGCAACACCGATACATCATTCAAGCATGCCGAACCCTTGCGCTTTAATGTTGGGGTGGGGCAGATGATAAAAGGATTTGATGAGGCGATGCCCTTTATGCGAAAAGGCGGGATTGCAAAAGTATATATTCCCTCAACCCTGGGATATGGTGCCGCCCCACCTCCCGGCGCTCCCATCAAACCATATGAACATTTGATATTTGACTTTACGGTGCTGGATGTACAAGATTCTCAGCCAGCGGAGCCAAAGAAATAATCAGCGTAGTCTCTCAAAGAGACGAACCGATTCTACGGCTTCCTTTACATCGTGAACCCGCAAGATACGAGCACCTTTTTGCAGACCGATCGCATGCAAAAAGGTGCTTCCATTTAAGGCCTGCTCGGGCATGACATCAAGCGTTTTGTAAATAAAGGATTTTCTAGAGATCCCCAACAGTAAAGGGCAAGGTAGTGCCGAAAACTGCTCTAGTTCGCTCATCAATTCAAAATTTTGTGAAATGGTTTTGGCAAATCCAAAACCCGGATCTATGACTACCTGGGTGATACCTGCTTGCATGCAAATGGCATGTCGCTGTTGTAAGTAGTCTATGACCTCTGCCGTAACATCAGCGTATTGTGTATACTCTTGCATCGTAGTAGGGGTGCCCCGCATGTGCATAATTACATAGGGCGCTTCGGCCTCTGCTACTGTCTCTAACATCAACGCGTCCATAGTCCCGGCCGAGATATCGTTGATCATAAAAGCCCCTTCGTTCAACGATCTTTTCGCTACTTCCGCATAGTAGGTATCTATGGATATAAAAATCTTAGGAAATCTTTTAATCAGCTCTTTGAGGGGCATTTCAATGCGTGCCCACTCTTCGGGAGCCGGTATGCGGGTACTACCGGGTCTTGTACTTTGCCCCCCTATGTCTACGAGGGAGGCTCCTTGCTCCAACATTTGCTCGGTCTGTAGTAGGATATGATCTAACGTTTGGTAACGACTGCCACTATAAAATGAGTCGGGGGTCAGATTTAGTATCCCCATGACCAATGGCTTTTCCACAGAAAGAGTCCGATCTTTATGATGCAGTGTAAACATTCAATTCCGTTTGCTACTTTTGGTGCAAAGGTAAGAAAGCAATTTTCGTTATGGCCAACACTTCACAGCAATATGATCAAACTATTCAATCGTGCAAGGATATTTTTTTAAAAAAGGCCACTGATTATGGTACGGCTTGGCGAGTGCTGCGAACTATCTCGATCGTCGATCAGATCTTTATTAAAGCCCAGCGTATCAGAACCATTCAGCAAAAGGGAAAACAAAAGATCGATGAGGGAGTAGCGGCCGAGTTCAAAGGGATCATCAATTATGCCATTATCGGGTTGTTACAATTACAGCTACCCATAGAAGATCAACAAGAGTTGGCATTGCCCTTGTTGGAGCAGCTCTATGACACCGAGGTGGCTAAGACCAAGTTGTTGATGCAAGATAAAAATCACGATTATGGAGAGGCCTGGCGTAGTATGAGCCAGGAAAGTTTTGTAGATCTCATTTTAATGAAATTGCAACGAATTCGACAAATTATCGATAACGATGGCAAAACGCTTATTAGCGAGGGTATCGATGCCAATTATCAAGATATCATCAATTACGCGGTTTTTGCCTTGATCTTGTTATGAAAACAACCATAATTTTCATTCGCTGGTTCGTAGGGTTATTATTTATTTTCTCCGGTCTTGTCAAGGCCAACGATCCCTTGGGGCTTAGTTATAAGATGCAAGAGTTTTTTGAGGTGTGGCAGTGGCATGGATTCAATGATTACACCTTGGTGGCCTCCGTGGTCTTGAACAGTTTTGAGATCATGGCGGGAGCGGCTTTACTGGCAGGGTTTGCCATGCGGTATGTCAGTTGGTTATTACTGCTGTTGATCTTAGTATTTACAGCTCTTACCGGTTATACTTTTTTTACAGGCATGCCCAAAAATTGCGGCTGCTTTGGCGATTGCTTGCCGATCTCTTCGGGAGTTTCTTTTGGCAAGGACGTGGTACTGACCGTATTGATTGCCGTCTTGCTTCTACTGTTCAAACAAGCCAAACAAGATCTTTCGATAAAAAGGGCCGCAGTGGTGGTAGTGTCCACTCTTTTTTCTGTATTACTACAATTCTATTCACTTAGCTATCTGCCACCGGTGGATTGCCTCCCATACAAGCAGGGATCCAATATCAGTGAGGGTATGAAGATGCCTTCCAATGCTATAGCCGATAGTTTTATTATTGAGTTTACCTACCGAAAAAATGGTAAGGAAATTCGTTTTCCGGCCAGCGATTTTCCGGCTGATTTTTCTTCCGATTATGAATTTGTAAAGCGAGAGGATAAGCTAGTTCGTAAAGGAAGTAACAACGAACCACCTATCAAAAGCTTTGCGTTGATGGGGTCGTCCGGGGTCGACTCTACAACGTATATTTTACAAACCGAGCAGTCCCTTTGGATCTGGGCCTCTTCGGTAAAGTCATTTGAAAAGTGGAGGGAGGATCTTAACGGCTTGATCAATTTGGCAACCGATAAGGGGCTGCCTATATTTTTTATCACCTCACAACCCAAGGAGGCTGTTATATACTTGTCGGCTTTCGATATGAAATCAATTAGGGTGCTAAGCTGCGACCTAAAAGCCATTCAGACCGCAGCACGTGTAGACCCTACCATAATGCTGGTAAAAAAAGGTACTATCGAAAAGAAGAAAAGTTTATTAAACTGGAGATCGGTCATTGAATAATGACCTCTTTGACTATGGTAGCTCCCATTGCTTCGTTGACACGGGCTATTATGGATTCCTTTTGAAAGTGTAGCTCGTTTTTTAAAGGACCTACCGATGTGGTAATTATCAATCGGTCTCCAAAGATCTTGATGCTATCGGTGTATCGGGCAACTGTCTTTCCCATAATTGACTCCCAGGCTTCCTGTATCTGAAAAGCCTGTACATCGCCCTTTATCCGGCTTTCATTTAGAAATTGCTGTAGGGCCTCGGCCATGGAATACTGTCCCATCGTTCAAAGATAAGGGGCATTTAAAGCGAAACCAGCTGGTGGGGTACTTTCAGCGCAGAAAATTGACGAACCAGACGCTCAGCACTGGTATCGGTAATAAAGAGTTGACCGTCCGTTTCGTCACATATTTTTTGTAGCAAATTTTGGATTCGCTTTTCGTCTAGTTTCTCAAAAACATCATCCAATAAAAGCAGGGGAGAGAATCCTTTGTTTTCTTTGATTACTTGTACTTGTGCCAGTTTTAGGGCAAAAAGAAGACTCTTTCGCTGCCCTTGCGAGGCTACTTGACGAAACGGCTGTTGTAGCAAGGTAAAAGACAGTTCATCTCGGTGAATCCCTTGAGTGGTGCGCTGCGCTGTCTTGTCGGCATGATAGGCAGAACGAAGTAGCTCCCGAAGAGGCCGCTCCATCAATTGACTCTGGTAAGTTATGATGACAGTTTCGGCCCTAAGATTGTCGGTAGCGGCAATGGTGTGGTAATTGCGTTGCACAACCGAAATAAAATCGTTCAAGAACAAGCGTCTGGTCTCAAAGATCAATTGCCCCTCTGTAGCCAGTTGTTCGTCAAGCACATCGAGCAAGGATAATTGAGTGGGGCTAGGGAGATCGGGTTGTTTTAACAGGGCGTTTCGCTGTAGTAATATTCGGTTGTAGCGAATTAACGCTTGTAGATAAGCAGGGTCAAGCTGCGATAAAAGCTGATCAATAAAAGATCTTCTTTCCTTGCTTTCTCCGGTAACCAGCAGGGCGTCATCGGGGGCAATGACCACCACGGGAAATTTTCCGATATGGGTGGAGAGTTTTTCGTAGAGTGTTCCATTCAGATAAAACTCTTTTTTGCCAGACTCTCTTACAACGCAAGCAAGCTCGCTGCATACGTGGTTTAGCTCCATCGTTCCTTCTACTCTAAAGCCCTGCATGCCCGATTGGACCACCAACTGGTCTTGTCGGCTAAAATAACTTTTGGTCAGTCCCAAGTAGTGGATCGCATCCAGCAAACTGGTTTTTCCCACTCCATTGGCACCACAGATGCCTACCACCTGGCTATCGAAGGCCACCTCGTAACGAGGATAGTTTTTGAACTGGGTGAGGGCTATTTTTTGTAACCGGAGCATGGCAGGATGCAATTTACCTAATATGGGGTCTTTCCCTTATTTTTGCGACTCAAAATTGATACCCTTGACAGCTAAATTTTCGAAAGAAACCTATCTGTATTGGTACGAGTTAATGCAGCTTATCCGCCAGTTCGAACTGATGGCAGAAGAGAAGTATAAAATGGAGGGTAAGATCCGTGGCTTTTTTCACGCTTACGTAGGCCAGGAGGCGATCGCGGCCGGTTGCATGACCGCGACCCGTCCCGAGGACCTTTTCATTACCGCCTACCGGGATCATGGTCTGGCAATTGCCAAAGGGGTGACCGTTAACAGCTGTATGGCTGAACTTTATGGAAAAGCCACCGGTTGCGCCAAAGGAAAGGGTGGAAGCATGCACTTCTTTAGTAAGGAAAATAACTTTTACGGAGGACACGGAATTGTCGGTGCTCAAATTGGTACCGGTGCCGGTTTGGCCTTTGCCGAGCAATATCGTAATAGCGAAAATGTGGTGTTGACCTTTTTCGGAGACGGAGCTGCCCGTCAGGGAATGTTACACGAGACATTTAATTTAGCCATGCTCTGGAAGCTGCCCGTGGTGTTTATTTGCGAAAATAACAACTACGCCATGGGCACATCCATACAACGTACCTCCAATGTGGTTGATATCTATAAATTGGCCGATGCCTACGAGATGCCCGCCGATACGATAGACGGAATGAGCGCTGAGGCAGTTCACAATGGTATCAGTCGTGCCGTTAAACGTGCCCGCGAAAAGGGAGGCCCCACGTTAATAGAGATCAAAACTTACCGTTACAAAGGACACTCCATTAGCGATCCCCAGAAATACCGTAGTAAAGAAGAAGTAGATGATTATCGCGGAAAAGATCCCATACAACAAGTGTTGCACACCATTTACGAAAATAAGTTTGCCACTGAGCAAGATATTGAGCTTATCAACCAACGGGTCGATTCTATGGTAACGGCTTCGGTTTCATTTGCCGAAGAAAGTCCCTGGCCCGATGACAGCGAGGTATTGAAAGACGTATACGTAGATCCTAACTATCCTTTTATTATAGATTAATTTTTACCGTTCAAAACAAATGATATGGCTGAGCAAAAATCTCCACTCTCTTTAGAACCCAACAAAGGCGCTTTTGAAAAAATACAACAATTCTGGGCAAACTACAATAAGCCCCTTTCTGCTGCGGCCTTAGTAGTGGTGGTAGTAATTGCCGGATGGTTCGCCTACCAGCAACTGTATCAACAACCTCGCGAAGCCAAAGCGGTAGAGGCGATGTTTCGTGCAGAAGAGTACTACCGAAAGGATTCTGCCTCGCTGGCCCTCAACGGCGATGGTCAAAACCTTGGATTCTTAAAAGTGATGACTCGCTATAGCGGAACTGACGCAGCGAACCTGGCTCGTTTTTATGCCGGGAGTTGCTACATTAAATTGGGAGAAAATGCTAAGGCAATAGAGATGTTAGAAAAATTCAGCACTTCCTCCAAGGGGGTTCAAGCCCGTGCATACAAACTTTTAGGAGATGCCTTGGCTGACAGTGGTAAAAAGTCGGAGGCCCTTAGTGCCTATAAAAATGCGGCCTATCATTTTGAGAAGGATGAGGTGAACTCTCCAGAATATCTATTTATGGCAGCCTATTTTGCCGATCAGGTATTGCAAGACAGCAAAGAAGCCGTCAAACTTTACGAGGAGATCCGCGAAAAATATCCCCGCAGTCAACAGTCTTATGATGCAGAAAAATATTTGGCACGACTCGGGATCTATCAATCTGCTAATTAAGTCGAGCGCACCTTGAACGTACAGCTATTCATACCTTGCTTTGTAGATCAGCTGTTTCCGGATACAGCCTTCAACATGGTACGGGTTTTGGAAAAAGCGGGCTGTACCGTTTTATACAATACCAAGCAAACCTGTTGTGGCCAAGCGGCCTTTAATGCAGGATTTTGGGATGAGTCTAAGGCCGTTTGTCAAAAATTTATCAGGGATTTTCAAGGTACCGACCCGATCGTTACCCCCAGCGCCAGTTGCGCCGGGTTTGTAAAAAATTATTATAGTCGCCTATTTGACAATTCTTCGGTGCACCACGAAGTACAAGATCTAAAACAACGTACGTATGAATTTTCTGATTTCTTGGTTAACGTTTTAGGAAAAACCGACTTTGGGGCTCAATTGTCAGGCATGGCCACGTATCATGATTCTTGTGCGGCGTTGCGAGAATGTAAGATCAGACAAGAACCCCGTCAATTGCTTTCTCACGTAAAGGGCTTATCGCTGGTAGAGATGGCAGATGCCGAGACCTGTTGCGGTTTTGGAGGAACCTTTGCCGTTAAATACGATACCATATCGGTAGCCATGGGAGAACAAAAAGTTGAGAATGCGCTTGCCACGGGAGCTCGCTATCTGATCTCGACAGATCTTTCTTGTTTAATGCATCAGCAGGGGTATATCAATCAAAGAGGGTACAATATCACTACCATGCATTTGGCCGACGTATTAGTGGCTGGTTGGTAAAATCTTTCTTATGGCTTATTGGTTAATGAAATCAGAACCTTTTAAGTATTCTTGGCAGCAGTTGGTCAAGGATAAAAAAACGCATTGGGACGGGGTCAGAAACTATGCTGCTCGCAATAACTTAAAAGCCATGAAAAAAGGAGATCTGGCTTTCTTCTATCACTCCAACGAAGGAGTAGAGATTGTCGGCATCGTCGAGATCGCAAAAGAGGCCTATCAAGATCCCACTACCACCGAAAATGCCTGGGTGGTCGTAGATGTGAAGCCTGTAAAAGCCCTAAAAAACGCAGTGTCTCTTGCAGCAATAAAAGCCGATAAGCGTCTTTCCGACATGGCGTTGATACGACTATCCAGGTTGTCCGTACAGCCCGTAACGAAAAAGGAGTGGAAGATCGTTCTTGAGCTGGCCGGCCATAAGTAGTGTTGATCCTTACAAACCCTGATCGATCTCCGAAAATTCTATTCCTTCTTCTTTCAACTGCCGCAGTACCGGCTCATATATTTCGCGGTGTATCGGTATCTGTAAACCACGCAGCGAGATCTTTTCTTGCAAGATCAATAAGCCAGCAATGGCAAGCGGAAGCCCCACCGTTTTGGCCATTGCCGTATGAATGGCATCATCCCCCTTTACTAGAAGCTGGCTTTTTATAAGTCGGTCTTTTCCCATACAATGATACCCGATCTCATGTAACATGATGATCATGTCGCGGTCGGTGGGTTCCAATCGTAGCTTTTTCTCTAGCGCTATTTGCAATAGCTGGGCAGGGGTAAAGTTGTCGCTTTGCAATGATGTGGTATCATCAGCGCCTAAAAATGCAAGTTGTCGGTCAAAAAGAGGATCATCCTTTCTTAATTGCGATACCACTTGCAAAACATTGGATCTTTCGAAATGATGCGAAAAAGCGGTGGTTAGTGTAGGCGCCGAAAGTTGATACTCGGGTTCGTCTTTTGTCAGGGAAAGTTGAATTAAATTTCTCCATCCCCTTATAAAATTGGGATGACGAAGCGTTGTGCGAATAAAGGTGTTGGCAGATTCCAACCCGTATAGAGAAAGGTACGATAGGGAATCGCGGTTCGGATACCAGCCATATTGTCCAACGGAATCGATTTCGACCTTGTTTTCTTGGGCAAAGAGCTCTTGATAAGAAAGCTCTACGAGCTCTCCGTTTAGTCGATAGACCGCACCGGCTTGCCCGGCGGTAACAACATTGCGCGGATTCCAACTTATCTTATAATGCCAGGGATTGTTGTCCGATTCCGGTGCCACCAGCCCACCGCAATGAGAAACAAAAGAGTTGACAATTCCTTTTTTATGGCGTATTGAATCGATAAGCGCCATGGCACTCATGTGATCAATGCCCGGGTCTAGACCCATTTCGCATAGAAATAGTAGGTCATTTGATCTTATGTCAGGATCCATCTTCTGAAGGTCTTGATTGATATAGGAGGCGGTAAGAAGGTGTTTTTTTAAAACAAGACAATCACTTGCTACCAAGAGATGAAGCTGTGGGGGCAGCAACGAGATAACGAGGTCGGCCTTTTCGATCTCAGGTCTTCTGAGGGTGTCGTTGGTACTATCAAAGCTTGCTGACGATGCGTAAGAAGAACCGGCAATCTTGGATGCTGCCGTGGCTGCATTGGCATCGACTACACGAAGTAAAAAACCAATTTTTG
>JBJTWT010000057.1:0-15823 GCA_046081865.1 Sphingomonadales bacterium | reverse complement strand
CGTGTTCGTGGTAAACTGACTACCGGTCAGCTGCATTCCATCGCCGCTGTCTCCGGCAAACTTGATGACCACATCTTGAACGATCTCTTGTTTTCGGCTCATGGGTACAAGACTGCTGATTGAGTACGAATTTAAGTATTCTTTTGCTTTAACTGTCCCATCCAAACCCTACGACCCTGGAGGTTTCTGACCACCATCATCAAGCCTACAAAAACAAAGAAGAATGGTCCTGCAAATCCTAACAGGGCAATATAGCGGGTGCCATAGAACTTCTCCATCGGACGACGTAACCGCTCGGCGATCAGGTACATACCGGGCACCAACAAAAGGGTCAAGAAAAACGAAAAGATCAACCCAAAGATGATAGTCCAGCTAAGCGGCCCCCAGAAAACTACACTATCGCCTCCAAAGAAAATATGGGGACGCCCCTGTTGAAAGAGCCCGGCAAAATCGATGTTGAATCCTACGGCTAAGGGCAGTAACCCTAAAATGGTGGCCACAGCGGTGAGCAGCACGGGGATAATCCGGATCTTTCCGGCCTGGATAGCCGCCTCTCGGGTACGATAACCCCGGGTACGCAACTCGTCGGTAAACTCTATTAAAAGAATACCGTTTTTGATAACGATGCCGGCCAACCCCACAATACCCACACCGACCATTATAGAGGCAAGGGTGATACCGCTGAGCGCATAACCCAAAAAGACCCCGATTACCGAGAAGAAAATTTCGGTAATGACGATAAAGGGTTTACTCATACTATTGAACTGAAGTACTAAGATCAAAAAGATAATCCCAATGGCCATCAACAAAGCAGTGCCGAGAAATGCCTGTGTTTGTTGCTCTTGTTCACTTTGTCCACTTTGACGAATGATCACATTTTCTGGCAAAGAGTTCTTTTGTCTAAAATCCTCTATACGATCGGCCAGCTCGGCATTGATACGCGTTACTTGCGTAGGGTCGGTTACGCTACTTTGCAGCTGAATGGTACGACGTACATTTTTACGTTTGATACCGCCGGCTGTGTTAGTGTAATGGAGCGAAGCCACGGCCCCAAGCGGAACTGATTTGATCTGCATCGTGTTCATATCCATAAATACGATACGCATGTTGAGTAAGTCCTCGACATTACCCCGATACTGAGGAGCATAGCGCAATTGAATCTTGTATTCGTCCTCACCGTCTTTGACCTTGCTGACCTCTTTTCCGAATTGTGCCGTGCGTAGGGCCATCCCGATCTGTGCGGTACTGACCCCCTCCATGTGCTTCTGGCACGATCTACCATTACTGTGATCTCGGGATTATTTAGATCGACATCGGCCTTTAAACTCGAGATACCCTCAACTTTATTTTTATCGATGTATTGTAACAACCGAGTGGACACCTGAGCCAACTCATCGAAATCGTCGCCCACGATCTCAATATTGACAGGCGGATCGGTAGGCGGGCCATTGGTTTCTTGATCGACCTCTACGCTTACTCCCGGTATACCTTGTACGGCCTCACGAATAGCGGCCAGATACGGGGCGGAAGACTTGCCATGTCTTTTTTCAAATTCTACAAATGAAACCTGTATGCGCCCCAAGTGAGGTTGCACGCTGCGATTATTATCGCGTGGGTTGTTGGCACTAATGGCTACGTTACTGATTACGCTCTCTACGATAGAAACTTCCCGACCCGGAGGCTGATCGCTCAGCACGGTCATAACCTTTTTTTCCAAAACGCGGGTAATGCTATCGGTATACTCCACATCGGTACCAACCGGCAGTTTGGCATAGACGTATACAAAGTTGGGGTCGCCCGCCGGGAAAAAGGTCATTTTATTGCCTCGTAGCATCAGTAGCAAAACAGATACGATAAATAAACCAAATAACGATGCGAACATCTTTACCGGTCTAGTACCCACCAATAACCAGCGAAGCAATTGCTCGTAGCGAGCCATCAGAGAAGGAAGGGTTTGATGCTGAAAACGATGGATCCATCCTTTTAATAAATAACCATAGAAGACCATCAATACAGCCATCAGCAATAAGAAATTAGCTGTTCCATGAAAACCGGTCAGATGGATCAAGAGACCTCCGATCACAAAGACCCACCACCACTTATTGCGAAATACCGCTTTTTTCTGATGGGACGCCATCGATTCTTCGGGCTTCATATAGCTAACCGCGAAAACCGGGTTAAATATAAAGGCCACAATAAGTGAAGCGGCGAGTGTTAAGATAAGCATGGTCGGCAAATAGATCATAAACTTGCCTATGATGCCTTTCCAAAATAGCAGTGGAAAGAAGGGTGCCAGTGTGGTAGCGGTACCCGCCAACACAGGAATAAAGACTTCGCCCGCAGCTTCTTTGGCACTGCGGATAATGGGCACTTTGCCATTGTCAAATATGCGGTGTGTGTTTTCGATCACCACAATGGCATCGTCTACGATTATCCCCAGCCCGAACAAGAGAGCAAAAAGCACAATAAAATTGAGCGTTACCGTGCCCCCTACGATCGCATCGGCAAGCGGTAGGAATAGAAAAGCTACAAACACGCTGAGCGGCACGCTGAGTGCCACAAAGAATGCGTTGGTAACTCCCATAAAGAACATAAGGATCAACAACACCAGCACAAACCCAATGATAATGGTATTGATAAGTTCGTTGAACGAGGTACGGGTGCCCTTGCTTTGATCTCCGGTAAAGACCACCTTGAGATCTTGGGGTAACTCATTTTTTTCTTGCAGCGAGGCGATCACTGATTTGACACCATCGGCGGTACTGATCAGATTTTCTCCGGCACGCTTAACGATATTGAGCGTAACTACATTTTTTCCATTAAGCCGGGCGTAACTTTCATTTTCCTTGATGGTATCGATTACCTGTGCCACATCGCGCAAGTAGACCGAGGCACCTCTGGCACTGCTACGCACCACAATATTTTGCATGTCGGCAGCCTGTTTGAATTGTCCCTTAATGCGAAGGGTTCGCTTCATAGTGCCTACTTCGACCTGACCACCGGTAATGTCCATATTCTCTCTCGCTATGGCATTTTCGATGTCCATAAAGCTGATCCTGGCCGCCGTCATTCGGTAGGGATCTACATTGACCTGTATCTCGCGCTCGGGCGCACCCACGATCTCGGCTCTTGTAACAGTGGGCAATTCCTCTACCCTGTCTTGGATCTTATCGGCATATTTTTTCAACTTTATGCCATCGAAATCACCGCTGATATTGACAAAAAGAATGGGGATCTCACTGAGTGAAAATTCTTGTACGTCGGGAGCACTGGTCAGATCGGCCGGTAGGCTTGGCTTTGCCTTATCTACCGCATCCTTTACTTTTTGTTTGGCGATCTCTGTTTTTACATCGGTATCGAACTCAACTACTATTAGCGCATAATCGGTCTGAGAGGTACTGGTGATCTTATTGACCTTGGCACCACTGATCCCTTTGAGTTGTTTTTCTATTGGACGCGTTACCAGGTTCTCGATATCCTTAGGAGAGTTACCAACATAAACCGTAGTGATCGAAATAGTGGGTACCACTACATCGGGAAACTGCTCCTTGGGCAAACTGATAAACCGAAAATACCCGAATAGTGAGATCAGGATAGCAATAATGTAGATCGCTGTACGATTATCTATAGACCAGCTGGTGGGTCCAAACTCCTTAAACTTCTTGGCAATACCTTCTGTCAGTTTCATAGCTGAGATTTTTTCGTTGCGCTAACCTGCGCTTCGGTTTTACTGTACCGGTTTTACGGGTTGTCCCTGATAGGCATCTTGAAATCCTCGGGTAATAAGCAGATCGCCCTCCGTAAGTCCTGATCTTATCTCGATCATACCTCCATAGGCCGCCCCGGTGATTACCGGCTGCTTTTTCGCCAACAATCGATTTGCTTTTGAGGAGGCCAAATAAACATAACTGCCCGTTTCATCTTGTTGAACCGTATTGAGCGGTACCGTTAGTGCGTTTGCATTTTGATAATCGATAATGCGCACTTTGGCATTCTGATTGGGCTTGTACAGCGAATTTGAGGGTAACGATGCTTCGGCATTAAAGGAGCGCGTATTGGCATTGATGGCTACCCCCACCACCGAAAGGGTGGTTATAAATGAGGGCTGTCCCGATTCCATGACTTGAATCTCTGCCCGACTACCCTGCTTGACCAAGGTTACATAATTCTCAGGAACGGCCGTCACTACCTTTAGCTGACTGCTGTTAACAATACGAATACCCATTCCCGGAGTAGCAGCTGCCTGGGGAGTGAACATCTCACCGACCTTTACACCAAGCTCATCGACCACTCCACTGATCTCGGCCTTGACGCGCGTCATATTTACTTGTTCTTGTGCCATGCCCACTTGCGCTTGTGCGGCCCGTAACTGTGCAGAAAGAGCATCTACATCGGCCTTGGCATTGATTACACTGATCTCCGCGCCAATATTTTGCTTCCATAGATTTTGATAACGTTCGTAAATAGTGGTGGCTTGCGCCAGTCTTGCAGACAGAATATTTAGCTGTTGCTGAGCGGCCGTAAGCGATTGTCTGGCCATGGCATCATCGAGCACCAGTAGCGTTTGTCCCTTTGACACGCGTTGACCTATTTTGATCAATACCGACTTGACCACGCCCCCCATACCCGATGGGGCCACGTATGCCATCCCTTCGGCATCTACATGTCCTTGCAGATCGATGTAGTGCGTAAACGATGCAGCATGGATCGTATCGAGCGACACCAGCAGTGCCGTTTGTGAAGAAGCAGGATCGGCCTTGGCCAAACGGGCTTCAAGATCGCGAAGCATAGCATCGAGAGAGGCTTTTTCTTTTTTTACTTTTTCAATTTCGGCACGAAGTTGTTTTGCGTTGCCGACATCTGTCTTGTTACCACCACAGGCCACTATACCAAAAGAGAAACAAACCATGAGCAGCCAGCGAAATGAATAGTATTTCATATATGATATTTAGGTAAGGGAATTATAAGTGATTTTTTACATACACAAGTTTGATCGTCAGCATTAGATTTACAATTTTCCAGTGGCCTTTAGCCAGTCGATACGAGCCATCATGGCATCGGACAGCGCCGTCACGTAATTGGTCTGAGCGGCCTTCCATTCATTTTGCGCTATGTTGATCTCGGTCTGAGATCCTACCCCCAATTCATATTTTTTCTTGATCTGCTGATACACTTTTTCGGCCAGCTCCAAATTCTGCTGCTGCCCGTCGAGACGCGTTATGGCCGATTGAAAATTATTTCTTGCACTGGCCGCTTCGTTGTCGATAGTTCTTTTTAATCCTTCGATCTCGTTGAGGGCCCGCTGTAACTCCAGCCGGGTTTGACTGATACGCGATTTGGTTACAAACCCGTTAAAGAGGGGAACGGTCATGTTGATGCTTACGTTCGAAATAGTAAACCAGGGCTGCTCGCTCTTTAAAAAACTCCACGTATTGCGTTGAGCGTTCTTGGCATAGACGCCATTGAGTGCGATAGTAGGAATTTGGCTAAGCTGATAGCGTTTGATATTATATTCACTTAGCTGTTTGCCGATCAGCGCATACTGAAACTCTTTTCTGTCTTCGTATCGGTATTCTGTATTGGCCAGCATCCCCTCTTTTACTTGTACAGGGGTAAGTGTATCGGTAAGGACTAATCGATCTTCTACCGGCATGCCCATCAACACCTTTAACCCATAGTACCCGTTCGAAAGAAGATTCATCACCCTGTTACGCTCAGTTTGTAAATTAGCCAGCTGTACCCGTACACGATCGATATCTAACTTCTCTCTAAACCCGTTTTCGTAAAGGACGCGGGTATCCAAGAGGTTCTTGTTGACGAAAGCCAATGTAGAATCGAGTAATTCTAATTGGGTACTTCCTGCCAGCAATTGATAATAGATCTTGAGCACATTGGCTTTGATAAGTTCACTGGTCAACTCCGCCCCCTTTTTGGCAAAAGCAATGGAAGCATCTCTGGCTTGCAAGCCAACGAATACTTGGCCGTCGAACAAAAGTTGTGTGAGCGATACGGCCGCATTAGCGCTATAACGAGTACCGAACTGAGCCGCCACAAAGCCAAAATCGGAAGGCATCGTTATGGGATTGCCATTGCCATCTCTGACACCTTTATCAATCAGCACCTGATAGGTAGCGGGCGAAATAAAATTAGGGATCACCTGGGTGGCCACATTGGGATTGATGGTATTGCTGATACTGGCATTGAGGTGCGGGTAGGCACTGGCCGTTATCTGACGATTGGTCTCTTGTTGAAGTTGAATCGCCAACAGTGAATTCTTGACCTGTACATTCTGGGTCATAGCATAGTTAACCGCATCCTGGGCCGAAAAGGAATGAACTTTCACACCGGTGGTATCGGCTTGGGCATTGACCTTTGCCATATTGATCATCGACAACCCCATTAGTACCAAAAACAACGAAGATTTCATGAGCAGTTATTTTCTTCTTTCATTAATGTATTGTTCGACCAGTGCACGTCCTTTTGACGTGACAAGTCCATAAATAAAATTCTCCGAGATCAGTTTTGCCGTCGAAACCAGCGTGTAGTGTTCAGGAGGAAATACCGAGAGGTTAAAAGGGATCATGATAGACTCCAGACGATACTTACTGATGATATCGGCATCGAGGTCGCTTCGATAGTACTCCTCGCTTTTTCCTCTTTCTATATTTTGACGGACACATGCCAGTACAAACTCTTGCTTGTAGCGGGTAAATTCTGCAAAGGCCAAAGGATGAAATTTCTGCATATCGTGAATCACGATGGGATTCATGCTGGTAAAATCAATGATGATGCGATCCAGGATCAAGAAGAATTCATGGACTGCGTTATGCGCTTGGTTAGAACATGCCTCCAGCTCCAGACATTTTTGTGAAAAATGCCGGCTAACCACCGTAGTGACCAGCTGGTCCTTGTCATCAAAATAATTATACAGGGTCTTTTTGCTCATTCCAAGCTGCGCCGATATATCGTCCATAGAGACAGAGCGGATACCCATTCGCATAAAAATGGATTCGGCACTTTGCAAGATTCTCTCTTGAACCTCTGTTGGGATAGAGACCTTGGTTTCTGATAGTTGTGAACTCTGGTTCAAAATATTTAGCCCTTTGGGACTGCAAAACTATGGAAACTTTAGGAGTATAAAAAGTTTCCATTGATTTTTTATTCATCCTCTCTTGAAAATTGAGGCAGCAGCCAGTCAAAACACTGGCAAGGGCTTTTCATTTATAGTAACTTAGCTAAAAATCAACCCCATGAGCCAGGAAAGCCGCCCCCCCGGAAACCCCCTAAAAAGGATGGTAGGGTACTTTTTGCAGGGATTTGTGATCTTGGCTCCGATCGCCATTACGGCATATGCTTTGTACTGGTTATTTGAGCGGGTGGATAGCATATTAAGACCCTACTTGAATATTCCCGGCTTGGGCTTCTTGCTGATCATCGCCTCGGTGATCGTAGTAGGATGGATCAGTTCGAACTTTCTAATGGGCGGGATTCTCAACCTATTTGATCAGTGGATGGAACGCACCCCGGGGGTAAAGCTGATATATACCTCTACTCGTGATTTTTTTGAGGCTTTTGCCGGCAATAAAAGAAAATTCAACAAAGCTGTATTGGCCAATGTGCTTGGCGAAGATGTATGGGTGATCGGATTTTTGACCGATGAGGAACTTGCCAAATTTGAACTAGGCGCCCAACACATATCGGTTTATGTGCCACAGGGCTACAACTTTGCCGGACAACTTTATTTATTACCAAGAGAAAAAGTACGAAAGATCAATAAGGTCAGTGCCGGCGATGCTATGAAGTATGCTGTTACAGGAGGGGTTGTAGACCCGGAGGGAAATCAGTAATTCAATTTTTATGTTTCGATTGTTAGCGATAGCGATTATGCTATCGATATCTTGCCAGGCAAGGGCCTGGGGATTTTTTGGCCATCAGAAGATCAATTATTACGCAGTTTTTCTGTTACCACCAGAAATGTTGGTCTTTTTCAAGCCACACATAGATTATTTGGCAAGTCATTCCGTAGATCCCGATAAGAGAAGGTATTTACTCGAACAAGAAGGGCCACGCCACTACATTGACCTTGATCACTTTGGGCCAGCCCCCTACCAGTCGCTACCGCGAGATTGGAAAACCGCAAAGATCGCTTGCACAGAAGATACCCTTTTGCGCTATGGGATTGCCCCTTGGTGGATTCAGGTGATGCTAGAAAGACTTACCAGGGCCTTTATGGAAAAAAACAAGGAACAGATCTTAAAAACAGCCGCCGAGCTGGGTCATTATGTGGCCGATATTCATGTGCCGCTGCATGCTTGCAGTAATCATAACGGACAATTTACGGGGCAGCACGGCATTCATGGATTTTGGGAGAGCCGGGTTCCGGAGCTGCTGGCCGAGAAAGAATGGGACTTTCTGATCGGTGGCGCGAACTACTATAAAGATCCTTTAGCACTTATCTGGAAAAGAGTCATGCAAAGCGCCGCTGCTGCCGACACAGTACTTCGCTTAGAAAAAACACTCAGAGACCAATTTAGCAGTGATCAAGTATATGGCTATGAAGAAAGAAATGGTCAGTTAACCAGACAGTTCTCGACTGCTTACGCGCTGGCCTATGACAGATTATTGAACGGTATGATCGAGCGAAGAATGCGGGCATCTATCGAAGCGGTCGCATCCCTTTGGTTTACCGCCTGGGTCAACGCGGGGCAACCCCCGTTGACACTGCTGGCAAAACAACCACTAACCGGTACTGCACTGCTATCGCTACAAGAACTGGAGTCGGCTTATAAGAACAATCCCATCAAAGGCCGCGAACACGATTAGGTATGTTACATTTGCCGTGATGAAGCTACACAACTTCAATGCCGGCCCCTCGGCCCTTCCTGCCGAAGTGATAGAACAGGCCGCGTCTGCTTTGCATAATTTCAATGATTCGGGCCTATCGCTTCTGGAGATCGGGCATCGCACCTCGCTATTTATTCCCGTAATGGAAGAGGCCAGACAACTGGTAAAAGAGCTAATGCAATTAGACGCCGAGCACGAAGTACTGCTGCTACACGGTGGGGCCACCCTTCAGTTTTTACAGGTCCCCATGAATTTGCTCGACAGCCAAGGAGTGGCGGCATACACCGAAACCGGCACCTGGTCCATAAAAGCCATCAAAGAAGCCGCCTTGCTGGGTAAGGTCTCCCTAGCGGGATCATCGGCTGCCGACCATTTTACATCGATACCCTCTACCCTACATATCGATCCACAAGCTGCGTATCTGCACATTACTACCAACGAGACCATTGCCGGAACGCAGTGGCACCGTATGCCCTACGATTGCACTTGTCCACTGGTCGCAGATATGAGTAGCGACATCCTAAGTCGTTCTCTTGACTTTAATCGGTTTGCGCTGATCTATGCGGGGGCACAAAAAAATATGGGAGCCGCAGGGGTTTGTCTGGTAGTGGTCAACAAAAATTGCTTGGGCAAAGTATCTCGAACCATCCCCTCTTTCTTAGATTATCAACTGCATATAAAAGAAGGCAGTATGCTTAATACGCCCCCTGTGTTTGCGGTGTACGTACTACTGCTCACCCTTCGCTGGATAAAAGCAAATGGTGGAGTGGCCGTTATGGAGAAAAACAACCTCGAAAAGGCAACGCTTCTTTATAATACACTAGATCAAATTTCCCTATTTGATTTGCCGGTAAAAAAAGAGGACCGCAGTTTGATGAATGCCGTCTTTTTAGTAAAAGATCCTCGACTAGAAAAAGAATTTGCTGCCGCGGCCAAAGCAGAAGGAATGATCGGTATAGAGGGACATCGCAGTGTAGGAGGATTTAGAGCTTCACTATACAATGCGATCCCGCTGTCTTCAGTAAAAACATTGGCAGACTTTATCGCTCTATTTGCGAATAAAAAAGGATAACCATGATATCGATCTTACCCTTCAAAGCATTACGACCTATTGGTTCACTGGCCTCGCAGGTTGCTTCAAGACCCTATGATGTACTCAACAGCAATGAAGCCCGAGAGGCAGCCAATAATAACCCCTATTCATTTTTGCATGTCACTAAATCGGAGATCGACCTACCAGTCTCGATCGACATTCATAGTCATCTTGTTTATCAAAAGGCCAAAGAGAATCTGGATCGCTTTATGCAAGAGGGAATTCTGATACAAGAGGAAAAGCCCTGTTATTACATCTATCAACTCACCATGAACGGGCGAAGTCAAACAGGGCTGGTCGCCGTCTCATCGGTAGACGACTATCATGAAAACCGCATAAAAAAGCATGAATTTACCAGACCCGAAAAAGAGAAGGACCGAATTGACCATATGTATGCGATAAAGGCACAAACCGGTAATGTTTTTTTGGCTATGCGCGACGTGGCGGCGCTAAACCAGCTAATGCAAGCCAAGCAGCAACAAACACCGCTCTATGACTTTTTAGCGGAAGATCATGTGCAGCATTGCATATGGGTCGTAAATGATGCCGACAGCATCGAAAAGATCACTGCGATTTTTCGTGAGCAAGTTCCCTGCACCTACATTGCGGACGGACATCACCGGGCCGCATCTGCTGCCAAAGTAAGTGCCGCTTTGCCGGACAGCTCTGAGGCCCGCTATTTTCTTACAACGATCTTTCCGGCCAGTCAGCTGGCCATAATGGACTATAACCGCGTAATCAAAGACCTTAATGGGCATGAGGTCTCTTCTTTTCTTAGTAAATTAGAAGAGGACTTTATCATGGCGCGCAGCGATAAACCGGTGCGGCCATTGCAACTACATACGTTCGGTATGTATGTAGAGGGATCCTGGTATGAACTGCAGGCCAAAGAAGGAACGTATACCAATGACCCGATCGGTGTATTGGATGTAACAATTCTTACAAAACGTATCCTTGAAAAATTACTGAACATTACCGATCAGCGTACCGATACCAGGATCGACTTTGTTGGCGGGATCCGGGGGTTGAATGAATTAGAAAAAAGGGTCGATAGCGGTGAAATGAAAGTAGCCTTTAGCTTGTACCCTGTTAGCATTGAGCAACTATTTGCCATTGCGGACAGCGGCGAGGTGATGCCCCCGAAAAGTACCTGGTTCGAACCCAAATTGCGTGACGGGCTGCTTACCCATCTACTATGAAAAAGATCATCCCCCCAATTGTTGCCCTTTTGCTGGCCTATTCTTTAGGTGCTCAGGAAATTGCTGTGCGCGATTGGCAACTTAGAGCGTTAGACTTTAACAACCGGGGAGATCATAGCAATGCCGTGATTGTACTACAACAAGCATTAAAACAACACCCCCGTTCGCTGGCGCTTGAAAAAGACCTTACCACTAGTTTGCTTTTAAAAAGAGATTTTGCCGCAGCCCGGCAATTGGCCTTGACTATGGTAGAGAGACCTGATGCCGACGAGGCTTGTTTTCAATTGGGAGGAAATGCCCTAAAAGCACTCGAAGAAGTAAAGGAATGCGAAAAGCTCTATGCCAAGGGGATCAAGAAATTTCCTACTAGCGGCCCTTTGTATAGCGAATTGGGGGAGTTGCTTTGGGCATCGAAAGACAAAAGAGCCATTACCTATTGGGAAGATGGCATACGAACAGATCCCAATTATGCAGGCAACTATTACAACGCTGCCATTTATTATAGCAAAACAGATCTGCTATGGCGTACGCTTTTGTATGGAGAGATCTACGTCAACATGGAAAGTAAAAGTGAAAGGGTGGCAGGTATCAAAAAATTATTGTGGCAAACCTATCAGCAAAAAGTAATGACCCCCACCAACGGCAATTCGAAACCAGCTGCCGTAGAAGTAGCCATTGCAAGCACCTTCGATAAAGGATCCTCGGTGCTGATACAGGGATTTACCGGAGAAACGCTTACCATGGCCCGCACCCGCTTTGTGCTGGAGTGGTTTAAACAATACGGAGAACGCTACCCTTTTCGACTCTTTGACCATCACCAGCAACTATTAAAGGCCGGCCTCTTTGATGCTTACAATCAATGGCTTTGGGGGGAGGTCGAAAATAAGAGCCGCTTTGAGCAATGGAAAAAAGAAAATGTGGAAGTATTTGAAAAACTAGAGTCGTTTTTGTTCAACAGGGTATTTAAATTATCAAAGTACCCCTACCTCTTTTAAGGTTTGATCAAATTATTTAACTTGTAGGGCTCACTAAGGTTACTCGACTTAACTCCATAATGCTTGCCCTCATGAATCAACCTACCCGTTTATTTGATTGTCTGGCTCAGAAACTGGAGCAACACCCATTAGAAGACATGCTGGCCGGAAAAGAAGGCGGCCAATGGAAAAAGTACAGCACCGCAACTGTTAAGGATACGGTAGATCGACTTAGTGCCGGTCTACTCTCTATTGGTATAGGTGGCGGCGACATGACCCCCGAAGGCAGAGATAAGGTGGCCCTGCTATCAAAAAATCGTCCCGAGTGGATCATGGTCGATCTGGCGGTACAACAGATCGGTGCCATCCTTACCCCGCTCTATCCTACCATAAACGTAAATGAATTGCAGTTTGTACTGAGCGATGCACAGGCCAAGGTGGTCTTTGTCAACGATCAGGATCTCTTTTTAAAAGTGGTAAGCATCAAGGACCGGTTACCGCATCTGCAAAAGATCTACACGTTCGAACATGTGGCCAATGCTATTCATTGGAAAGACCTACTCGCTGCCGCCACTCCCGAACTGATTGCCTCTATTCCTGCCATTAGCCAAAAGATCGGATACGAAGACCTGGCCACCATTATTTATACTTCCGGCACCACTGGCACCCCAAAAGGTGTGATGCTCTCTCATAGAAATGTGATATCGAATGTAACGGCCTCGCTCCCTTGTTTTCCTCCAGGAGAAAATATGCGTGCGCTGAGTTTTTTACCGCTCAATCACATTTTAGAAAGAATGGTCACCTACATGTATCTTTTTAAAGGTACCGCCATCTACTATGCAGAAAGCATGGATACGATCGGTGAAAATTTAAAAGAAGTGAAGCCCCATTTATTCACGACCGTACCACGCCTACTGGAGAAAGTATACGATAAGATCATGGCCAAAGGAGCAGAGCTGACCGGCACTAAGAAGAAACTCTTTTTCTGGGCGCACGGGCTGGCAGAAAAATTTGAGATCAACACATCGCTAAGCATGGGATATCGATTACAATTGGCCATTGCCGATAAATTGATCTTTAGCAAATGGAGAGATGCGCTTGGAGGAAATGTAAAAGCGATCATTAGCGGTGGAGCGGCTTGCCAAGTGCGCCTTATCAGGATCTTTACAGCAGCCGGTATCACCATCATGGAAGGATACGGCCTAACGGAGACCTCTCCGGTAATTTGCGTAAACCGCTACGAAGAAGATGGACGGGAGTTTGGTTCGGTAGGCCCTATGATCAGCGGTGTAGAAGTAAAGATCGCCGAAGACGGAGAGATCTTATGCAAAGGCCCCAACATTATGATGGGTTATTATAAACGTCCCGATATTACCACCGAGGTGATGCAAGGAGATTGGTTTTGCACCGGCGACATTGGCACATTTAGCACGCGAGGTTTTTTAAAAATTACAGATCGCAAAAAAGAACTCTTTAAAACCAGTGGGGGCAAGTATGTTGCCCCTTTACCAATTGAAAGTCGACTCAAGGAATCGATCTATATTGAACAAGTAATGGTGATCGGCGCCGACCGTAAATTTGTGAGTGCCCTAATCGTACCCTCTTTTCCCAACATACAAGAATGGGCCCGCCAACAGGGAATTACCGAGACGCAACCAGAAAGATTGATCTCTCACCCACGTATACTGGAACACTTTAGGGAATTGGTAGAGAGCTTCAATAAATTCTTTAACCCCGTAGAGCAAGTCAAAAAATTTGAATTGCTGTCGCAGGAATGGAGCGTTGATACCGGCGAGTTGACTCCAAAATTGTCGCTAAAAAGAAAGGTAGTCTTGGAAAAATACAAAGAGTCTATTGAACGAATCTATGCCTAGTGACTTTGCGCATAGTTCCTTTTATCGCTGACCACTGGAATCACGTCGACCTCGCTCGATCATCTTTACCAACATAGAATCATACCGAGGCTGTTGCTCAGGTCTTAACAGTCTGCGCACTTCCTTGTAGTATGCATAATTAAGCTGATTGATCGAAGTTTGCCATTGGCTCATCTTGGTCATATAATTGATAAAGACACTATCGGACTCTTCTACGATGCTGTTTCTGGAATAGAGAAGCACTTTTGCATACCGAACAGAATCATAAAGCGAACGAACGCGACTACTATGTGCGGTTCGTAAGGTACGATGTTGCTCTTTTTGAGCGTCGCTATATCCCAAGGTGCTGGCCATCCGTTCAAAAGCATCGTCGCGATGAGCGGTTGTATGACGGTGCTGTGATTGGGTTCTTTCCATAAACAAATAGATCACCAAGCCCGAATTGACAAGCAGTAGCAATACTACCAAAACCGACAGTATGCGTGGGGAGAGTTTAGCCATAATGAATCATTTATTTTGATGGAGGTTCGTTCGGTAAGTCAAATTCAGTGATGGTATGGTCGGCCGTGCGGTCTTCTAAAGCCAAGGTATGTAATTCATCTTCCGGTTCAACGACCACCACCGAAGCTGATGTTGATGAACTAATGGCGGGTGTCTTGATCAGCCAGAAGTTAAGTAACAGCAGCACCAGCATCACCGCTATAACGGGTATGGGCCGAAGCCATGCTATAGTTTTTTCGATGGTAGGATTTTGCTCAAGACGCGCACGCAGCCGCGTATAGAAATAAGGGGGCGCCGGAACGCGCTGCGCCTTATCGAGACTTGCCAAGATCTGGTCAATACGGTTAGAGGATGGGGATTGCATGCAAGATTGTTTTGACGTTTTGTATGGTTAAAACTTTCGAAATTTTAAGATGAAATCTCATGTTCCAATATCTTTTTAAGGTTCTGTCGGGCTCGGTGCATTAGAGACTCTACCGCGGGTACACTGTTACCCATCACCTCGCTTACTTCTTGATAAGAAAGCCCCTCCAGCTTATGTAAAGAAAATGCAATTCGCTGATTATCAGTAAGCTTAGAAATTGCCCTCCAAAGTTTGCCGGCGTCCTCCTTTTGTTCTAATGCTACTCCCGGGTGATAGGTATCGGGTATATCGAAAGCCGCCTCTTGATCGCCCCCCCATAATCGCTGTATGAGAGCAAAGCGCTTCTTGCTCTTTTTGGAGCGGGTCAGGTCGAGGGCCCTGCTAGTCGTGATCTTATAAAGCCAGGTGGAAAGCTTAGCCTCTGATTTAAAACTATGGATGGAGCGAAACACCTGTAAAAAAACTTCTTGCGCTACATCTTCGGCATCTTGAGTTTGTTGCAATAAACCATACGCCGTACTGTATACCAGGTCTTGATAGGTTTGGACCAAGAATTGAAAGCATGTTTCATCGCCTCTTTTTAAGCCCTCTATGAGTTCTTGCTCTGTCAAGTAGGTTACAATTTGAAGGCCTAATTTACGAAACCAGCGGCTCTCGTTGTTGTATATTTGCCACTTTAGCGGGCCCTTTTGCAGCCCGTATGCTCTTTGTTTTTTGTTGCCCGCTTTACTTTTCTTGTACGCTTTGCCAACTCGTGAAAGCATTTTTCGATCTAGTGCAAGCGAGATAGCAATTGGCACTCGGTCCCGTAGTTCAATGGATAGAATAGAAGTTTCCTAAACTTTTGATACAGGTTCGATTCCTGTCGGGACTACTAGAGGTTGATTTTAATGTGAATGACACTTTTAATCAACCTCTTTTTATTTAAGTTTAGGTTATGACTGCAGTGAATACAGCAGTTGTAGTTATTAAAT
>JBJTWT010000056.1:0-11850 GCA_046081865.1 Sphingomonadales bacterium | reverse complement strand
CGATCGTGGTGTTCGCTGCTCAATTATTGTTTGTGTTCAATTTCTTCTACTCTATTTACAAGGGCAGAAAAGTTCGTTCACAACATCCATGGGGCGCCAACACACTCGAGTGGACGCCCCCCATCAATCCCGGACACGGTAACTGGGAGGGAGATATTCCCGAAGTACATCGTTGGCCTTATGATTATGCCAAGGATGGACGCGAGTTTATTCCTCAGACCGAGCCTGTAGGTGCAAACGAAAGTAAACATTGATGTGAACGTGCTACAAAAGGTAGCCGAGCATCAGTTTGTTGACATAGTGTTTTTTGAAAAATGGCGAAGGACTCATGAAGATCAGGGATTATATACAATTGATGAAGCCTTCGCTGAGTATCATGGTGGTGTTCAGCAGTGTAATTAGCTACTTGCTGGCTCCTCAGGTGGTCGAATATGACTGGCTGATGATACTCTTGCTCTTTGCAGGTGGGATGTTGGTGACCGGAAGTGCCAATGCAATCAACCAGGTGGTAGAACGCGACACGGATGCAAAAATGAAGCGTACTGCCAGTCGTCCGATTGCATCGGGAAGACTTACCCCGATTCAGGGATGGATCTTTGCTACTCTGAGCGGGGCGGTGGGTGTTTGGATACTGGGAAACTGGTTTAACTGGAGTGCCGCCTTGCTGGCCGCATTCAGTTTGTTTCTCTATGCATTCATTTACACGCCTCTAAAAAAAGTCAACTCGATCGCGGTATTGATGGGAGCCGTACCGGGTGCTCTGCCTTGTTTGATCGGGTGGGTAGCCGGGCAAGATGAATTCTCACTGGGAGGATGGATCTTGTTTGCCTTTCAGTTCTTTTGGCAGTTTCCCCATTTTTGGGCAATTGCCTGGGTGGCACATCAAGATTATTCCGCAGTTGGTTTTCGCTTACTACCCTCACAAGAGGGTCCTACCCGGTTTACGGCGATGCAAACCATTGCTTATTCGCTATTGCTGGTACCGGTCACGTTGCTGCCTTTCTTTACCGGCATGTCAACGCCCGATTCACTGCAAGGGTTGATTGCCATAGCCATGGTGATCTTGGCCAATGTGTTTATGATCGGAAGATGCATCAATTTGTATCGAACGATGGAGGTAAAGGCCGCACGCCGGGTGATGTTTGGAAGTTATTTGTATTTGCCGCTGATCTTGTTCGCCCTTTTATTGAGCAAGACAACGGCAGCATAAAAACATAAACGAGATAAGTTACTAACGTGAACGCTATGACCACTACAAAAATGCATCCTCACAAGTTTACCTTGTGGGTAGCCATGGGCAGTCTGATCATGATGTTTGCCGGGCTTACCAGTGCCTTTATTGTAAAAAGTAATCAGGTCGGCTGGAAATCGGTTTCGCTTCCCTCTGTTTTTTGGTTATCTACTATAGCCATTGTGCTGAGCAGCGGCACTGTTTATCTGGCCTTGCGCAGTTTTCGTGAAAGAGAGATGGCTCGTTATCGAGTGTGGATGGGGGTTACCTTGGTACTCGGCATCTTGTTTGTGGCGCTGCAGTGGAATGGGTTTATGGCGCTGTGGGATCAGCAGATCACTTTTCGAGGTTCGGGTGCCGGGCAATTTTTGTATGTGATCTTTGGATTGCATGCTTTGCACGTAATGGGCGGTGTTGTGGTGTTGAGCGTACTGTTGGCAAAAGCTTTTTTTGGGCGAATTAAAATATATAGTTCTGTTCCCGTTGAGATCGCAGCGACGTATTGGCATTTTGTGGATCTACTATGGATCTATCTTTTGCTGTTCTTCTTGCTGATCGGCGGAAATTGAACCAACCAACACTAACGAAAAAGAAACAGTAACGTATGACTACATCGGCAACCCTTCAGCAGACCAAATGGTGGACCGGCGGTAAGAGTCCCTTTAACATGGAGTATGGTAAACTCATGATGTGGTATTTTTTGATGAGTGATGCCTTTACTTTCGGAGCCTTTCTGATCTCGTATGGCACCATTCGCTTTAGTCAAAATTTCTGGCCCGATCCTAACGTGGTCTTTAATGCGTTTCCCGGCGCCGGTCATGCCAATCTTCCACTAGCCTTTGTAAGTGTGATGACCTTTGTGCTGATCATCTCTTCTGTAACGATGGTACTGGCCGTACATGCCGGACATAATAATGATAAGAAGGGGGTGATTAAGTGGTTGATCTGGACCATCATCGGGGGCGCTGCGTTCTTGGGCTGTCAGGCCTGGGAGTGGCATCACTTGATTACCGGAGAGCATGTGGTGCTGGCTGATGGCAAACTCGATATTATTGGACAGACCATGCGTGGTAATCCCTGGGGAAAGTTGGTCCCCGAAGAACAAGTAATGGCCGCTCTGCAAAACACCTCGCACGAAACCTTACTGCAACTTTCGCAAATGGGGCATCATGGTGGGGCTACTACCGATCACGGAGCGCTTTCTCATGAGCAGTTACTGAAATCCATTCAAGTAGCCGAGCTGCATGTGCGAGAGAAGGGGCCGGTGGCTTTTGGGGGTTATTTCTTTGGTATCACCGGATTTCATGGCTTTCACGTTTTTTCTGGTGTTATCATCAACATCGTGATGCTTTTGATGACTCAAAAAGGAGTATTTGAGCGCAGGGGTCATTACCTGATGATCGAGAAAGCCGGGCTATACTGGCACTTTGTAGATCTGGTATGGGTATTTGTGTTCCTTTGTTTTTATCTGATCTGATCAATATAATTCATCAATCAAGAAATCAATTTATTATGCAACATCCCGCTTTCGAAGAAGTTACGTTTCAACATCATACCGATGATGCTACGTTCAAGAAAAAAGTAAGGAATACGACGATACTTCTTTCCATCATCACGATCATAGAATTGGCTATCGGTCTTATCATCTATACGATGCACAAGGGTGATTCTCCCAATGAATTACTAGTGTTGATGTTCAAGGGCATGGTGTGTATCCTTACACTGGCCAAGGCGTACTACATTGTCTCTGTTTTTATGCACCTGGGTGATGAGATCCGTAATATGATCATGACCATTGTGGTTCCTCTATTACTTTTTGTTTGGTTTATCGGTGCTTTTATTTGGGATGGCAATTCTTACAAGAACCTGCGTAATACCTACGATAAGCATTACAAGGAATCGTCCATGCCGGCAAAGCATAACGGGGGGCACTAATATTCGTAATCCGATTTGAATAAGACTGCCTTATATGCGCTGCTGTTGGCTCTGATCATTCCGTTGATCGCCTATTTTATTGTAGATGTCAATAGTCACGATGCCCTACAACTTCCGCGACATTATTTTCCCGATTCTATACGGCAAGTAACAAAGCGAGGAAAGCGTGTAACGGATACCGCCTGGCACCAACTGGCTAATTTCTCATTGCTAAATCAAGAAGGAAAAAATGTTTCTTGGGATAGTCTTGAGGGCAAGATCGTAGTGGCCGATTTTTTCTTTACGCGTTGCCCCACCATCTGCCCCTCGATGACCCAGAATATGAAGCGATTGGCTGAGACCTTGCATAACGGAAGCCGGGTGGGCGATCGCACCAATAAAAAGATCCATTTTTTATCCTTTAGCATCGATCCTGAGCGCGATACGTTGGAAAGACTTCGGTATTGGGCCCAGCGCTTTCAGATCAACCCCGATACGTGGTGGTTGCTGACCGGCAATAAGAAGGCGATCTACGATATGGCCATCCATGAAATGAAGCTCGGTCTGATCGATGGCGAATCGGTCGATACCAACTTTGTACATAGCGATAAGTTCGTGCTGATCGATGTGAATCGCCAAGTGAGAGGTTACTATGATGGTCTGGATCCGGAAGATCTCTCGAGATTGCAGCAAGATCTGATCTTACTGACCATGGAGAAGAACCCCAAGGCGCGTAGTTTCTTTGAGGGTAAGTTGGTTATTATGGCTGTTTCGTTCTTGCTCGCCATTGTCGGGGTATTTACATTACTCTTTTTTCTTCGAAAAAAATAAATGATAACTTATGTTGCCTCCGGTTTTAACTAAAAATGATAAACTTGCCAGCCGCCTTATTTGGCTTTTCTCATTTATTGTGTTTGCAGCGGTAGTGATATTAGGCCGTGTTAAACTCGACGTAGATCTTGGCTTTGATGTACATGTTTTTGCACTGGCTAATTCCATTATCAATTCGCTGGTAGCCCTTTTGTTGGTAGCCGCACTATGGGCCGTGAAGAGCGGTCGTTATGTAGCCCACAAGAACATGATGATGGCTGCCATGATCTTATCTATACTTTTTTTGGTAAGTTATATTGCGCATCATTTGTTAGCGGGCGAGACATCCTTTGGCGGAGAGGGCCTCCTTCGCACGGTTTATTATGTGATCTTGTTTACGCACATACCATTGGCCGGACTTATTCTCCCTTTTATACTTTTTACGGCCTATCGTGCATTGATCAGCGAATGGCCGTCCCATAAAAAATTAGCCAAGATCACTTGGCCTATTTGGCTTTATGTAGCGATAACGGGAGTGGTTGTATATTGGATGATCAGCCCTTACTATAGCTAATCTTTAGCGGCTCTACTCGTTGCTCGGCTGCCTATTTAGTGGGTATTCAATTCTTTGGCCGGATCCCAAAAACGTTTTTCAAAATCTACTACCTGGTCGTCTTTGATCTTGATGCCCTCTTTTTCCAGTTGTTCTTGCATGGCAGTGGGCGTGGGAAAATGATTTTTACCGGAGAGTAATCCAAGACGATTTACCACTCGATGAGCAGGTACTTTCGGAGAAGCTCCATGACTGCTGTTCATGGCCCATCCTACCATGCGGGCTCCCGATCGGGCACCCAAGCAGGCCGCAATAGCGCCGTACGAAGTAACGCGACCACGAGGTATCATTCGTACCAATGCCCATACTTGCTGAAAGAAATCCGATTCCTGCTTTCCGGATGGCAAGACGGCGCGAAGGTTTTCTGACGGGCGTTTCGAGGGGGGCATGTAATAAAGATAGGAAGTCGGTAGAAAAATAGAAAAGACCACCCATGCAAACACGGTGAACAACACCTGCTATGATCTTCGCTCAAGATCCAACGGCATTGCTTTCTTTTTCTTTTAGCAATTGGCTGCGACGGGGTTCCGGAACACTTTCGAAATTATAGGGGCAATGTTTACAGCCATTACCGCAGCAATACCCCTTTTCGAGGTGATAGACCTCCGTTAGTACGACCAATCCTTCTTCGTTGTAGTAAAAATGTTTCCCCTCAATCAATCCCTTCATCCTCTTTTAGTTTTTCTTTTAGCAACGTATCGGTTTCTACCGGTAATTTTTCCGGTAACGAAAAACAGATATGGTGTATCTTTTTACTCCCTGCAATATCGAGCGACTCGTAGTGGGTCTTGATACGCAACTCGTCTGTAACAACCTTATCGACATACACATTGTCGCTAGCATTGTGTAAGGTACATCCATAGAGTTCAATTACCAGTAGCGTAAAGCGATACAGGGCAGGGCTATCTGTCTTTACATGGATATAACCCCCGGGAGACAGTATTTGTTGATACTTTCTTAGAAATATCGGATGCGTTAGTCTTTTCTTGGCCTTTGAATAGCGTAGTTGGGGATCGGGAAAAGTAATCCAGATGGACTGAACCTCTGAAGGTCCAAAATAATCGGCTATTTGTTCAATCTGAGTTCTTAAAAATCCGGCATTGGTTAAACCCTCTTCGAGTGCCTTTTTCGCACCCACCCAAATGCGGTTTCCTTTTAGGTCTACCCCCAAGAAATTTTGATCGGGGTGCAGTTTTGCTAACCCCAGCGTGTACTCTCCTTTTCCACAGGCCAGCTCGAGTGTAAGGGGTTGTGAGCGTTCAAAAGAAAGGCCCCACTGTCCGGCCATGCCCACTGGAAATTCCCACACGTTCTTAAATTCTTTGATAGCGGCAAATCGGACAAGCTTTTTTTGACCCATAATTAAAATTTAACCTGCAGGCCGATCCCCACGATCGATTTGAGTTGAAGGCCCGGTGATTTTTTGGTAGGTCCAAAAAGTCGAACATCATCGTCATAGACAAGATCGAGATTCCAATTAAAGACCAGGTTCTTGCCGATCTTGGCCGTGAGCACGTTGGTCAAGAACAGATCGATGTTTTGAGGATTGATCTTATAGTTAGAGAATAAATCAATACGGGTCTTATATAAAACATTTTTGGTAAAGTTTCTTTCGTAGGTCAGCGTTCCAAAAGCTCCCAATTGGTTGATACTGGTGGTGCCCGGCTTTACACCATACTCGCCTCGTTGAGACAATAACGGATCTGCTACGATTACCCACCTGGCTGTGATGGGAGAAAAGAATACCGACAGATTTTTCTTTGGCTTAAAATCCAGTCCCTGGCTAAAGATGATGTACCCGGGCGCCATAAAAGTTGAGGCAAATGTTTTTATGTTATTGGGGTAGGTATAACCTCGAATAAACTGCGAACGGACATTGAAAAGCGTAGCCAGATTCAGTTTCTTGTTGAGTGAGTATCCGTATTTGGAGATCAGATCGAAACGATCGTCATTCTTACGACTGCCCAGAGAAGTAGTGTTGATGTAACCAAAAAAGATATCGAGCGTATTATCCCAACTGTTGCGATCTTTTCTGTAATACGAGTAGAGTTGTAAAATGGTATTGACGGTAAACGAAAACTGATCGCCACCGGCCGCCCAATTGCTAAGGGTGCCTTGCCCAATGGTGAGGGTGTAGTTGCCTCCCGCTTTCCATTTTTTGATGAGCGAGTCCGGCACATACTTTTTTACCGGACGAAGTGATTCTGTTTGCAGCCGTCGTATGACCGCGTCTTGTGCCGTTGCTTGCTCTGCTAGGAGGTTCAGCGTGAGAAGGATAGAGAAAAATATACTTCGGGTATAAAAAAAATTCATCGGGGCAAATCTATTAAAATCCCTTGTTATAACGGTACTCTTTTACCTGACGTTTCTCCCTTTCCAGCGGTACCCTCCTTTTAGTCCCAACAGACCGGCCGTAACGGTATACAAGATGTGAAGAGGCTGCATCCAAAAAAACTTATTGAGCAATGTCGGACGCTCAAAGAAGTGAGCCACCTCTTTTACAAAAGACCATTCGAGCATTGTTTTGAGTAGCCATCCGATTATAAAAATTGGCAACAGCCGGATCTCGACAATACTACCCATTGCCATTGTTAGAAGCACAAGGTTATAGCCCCATACTAATAATAATACTGCTTGAAGTCCCCCCTTTTTGTAAAAGGCCGATTTGCTGGCCCAGCGTATTCGTTGTTGTAAAAAATCACTCCAGCTTTCTTGGGCTGCGGTGGTTACGATCGCTAGTTTCGATTTTAGGTAAACGATCTTGTTGGGGTAGTGATCACTGATCTTGTGCAACAAAAAGAGGTCATCACCCGAGGCGATGCGGTCGGCTCCTGCATAGCCGTTTACGGCTGTAAATACAGCTCTAGGATAGGCCTGGTTAGCGCCATTGGCCATCAACAATTTTTTACTTTGAATGCCCGCTCCGGTAATACCTTGCAGGATCATAAAATCGAGCGCCTGTAAATAACCCAGCCAGTTTTGTTGGTGCTGCAGTACAACGGGTGCTGCAATAAATGCGGCATCGGTAGAAAGGTAACAAGAGACCAGCTGCTCGATCCAATGCGGGCCCGGTATACAATCGGCATCGGTGCAAATGACCAGCGAGCCGCTCGCCATCGACACTCCTTTTTCTAATGCCTTTTTTTTGTAAGAGTTGATCCCTTCTTCTTGTAGGGGAAGCAGTGTAACCTCCTTGAAAGATGCTGCTATAGCTGCTGTTTGATCTTCGGAATGATCATCGATGATAATGATCTCGAGACGAGAGGTAGGATATTGCTGTGTTAACAAAGCCCTTATCAGGTTTTCGATATTGGCGGCTTCGTTTCGAGCAGGCACTAATACTGAGACCAGTGGCAGGGTGGCGGGGTCCGGTGCTTTGATGGCGGCCGGAGGTACGCTAATGGCTTGCCAATCTTTTAAAAATCGGTGCAATAGCTTTCCGTAGATGAATGAGAGTAACAGGAATAAGGCCGATAGTATAAATAACATGGCAAACAAAACTAGTCATTGAAAAGCCAATCAAAAAAAGAACAGTTTTTTAACGTTCGCTCATCGGTCCGGTCAAAAATAAATTGTAGATTTGATAGTTGCTTAAACAACTATATGCCAAACAACCAATTTAAAAAAGGAGAGCTGTACAGTTTTATTACCGGATTGGCCTCTACCGCCATTGCCAGAAGACTTCAAAAAAAATTCAACTCGCATCAGCTTCCGGTCACTATAGAACAATGGAGCGTCTTGTATCATCTTTGGAAAAAAGATGGGATAAGCCAGCAAGACCTTTGTAATGCCAGTTTTAGAGATAAGCCGAGTATTACACGCTTGGTAGATAATCTGGAGAGAGCCCATCTCGTTAAACGGGTACCGGCCGCCACCGATCGCCGCATCAATCTTATTTATCTGACAAAGGAAGGACAGCAGCTGCAAGATCAAACTATGAAGTTGGCCGATCAGACTCTTAGCGAGGCTTTGCAATCGGTACCGGGCGATAAGGTAGAGGTTTGTAAGCAGGTGTTACAAATTGTCTATGATAATCTTAGTTAAATCTCATTCACCACAATAATATAATCGTTATGTCAGCGACTACAGCAGTTAAAAAGCCAATCAAGGGAGGTCAATGGTTAACTACCACTTCGCAACCTCAGGATTGTTTTATTCCCGAAGATTTTAGCGAGGAGCAACACATGATCAAAGACATGTGCAATCAATTTTTAGACACAGAGGTGTTTCCGATCGTACAACGGATCGATTCGATGGAACCTGGCCTTATGCCCTCGTTACTGGCAAAGACCGGAGAGCTCGGGTTGCTTTCGACCTCTATTCCCGAGGTCTATGGTGGGCTGGGAAAGGATTTTGTGACCTCTGTTATTGTCAGTGAATATCTGGGGGGAGGTTATTCGTATTCCGTTGCTGTTTCGGCGCATACTTGTATTGGGATGCTACCCATTTTATATTTTGGAACGGAGGAACAAAAGAACAAGTATTTGCCCAAATTGGTTACGGGTGAGTGGGCCGGATCGTACGGATTAACGGAGCCTAACAGCGGTAGTGATGCCCTTGGTGCTAAGACCACCGCTACCCTTACTCCCGATGGCAAGCATTATGTCTTGAATGGTCAAAAATGCTGGATCACCAATGGTGGGTTTGCGCATGTATATACCATTTTCGCTAAAGTGGATGGAGATAAGTTCACGGCCTTTATTGTAGAGCGTGGCACGCCCGGATTCACCCAAGGACCCGAAGAAGACAAAATGGGGATCAAAGGGTCCTCTACGGTTCAACTTTATTTTCAGGATTGTAAAATACCGGTAGAGAATTTATTGGGTGAATTAGGCAAGGGGCATAAGATCGCTTTTAATATCTTAAACCTTGGCCGCTTAAAACTTTGTGCGGCAGCAGTGGGCGGATCGCGAATGGCATTGAACCATTCCATCAATTATGCTAAGACCCGTGAACAGTTTAAGCAGCCCATTGCCAATTTTGGAGCCATTAAGCACAAGTTGGCAGAGGTCGGTATTCGCATTTTTGTGGCCGAGTCGGCTCTTTATCGTACGGCCGAATGGATCAAAGAAAAAGAGGAGGAGCTGCTGGCGGCGGGTAAACCTTTTTCTGAGGCGTTATTGGCCGGTGCCGAAGAGTATGCCATCGAGTGCGCTGCTCTGAAAGTATTCGGCAGTGAAGTACTGGATTTTTCTGTCGATGAAGGAGTGCAAATTCATGGGGGTAATGGGTTTAGTGCCGAGTATAATATTTCGCGTGCCTATCGGGACAGTCGGATCAATCGTATCTACGAGGGAACCAACGAGATCAATCGTTTATTGGCTCTCGATATGACCCTTAAGCGTGCCATGGGCGGAAGACTCGATCTGATGGGTCCTGCCATGGCCGTTCAAAAGGAGCTCATGAGCATACCCGACTTTGGAGCCGGCGACGATACTCCTTTCTCCAGCGAATTAAAGTTGATCGCCAATCTAAAGAAAGCCATCTTGATGACAGCAGGCGCGGCCGTTCAAAAGTTGATGATGAAGATCGAGCACGAACAAGAGATCTTGATGAATATTGCCGATATGGCCATAGAGGTATTTCATGCTGAGAGCGCCTTGCTGCGGGTCATAAAACTTGTTGAACAGCAAGGGGAGCAAGCCGTGGCCGACCGAATAGATATGATGCGTACCTACCTCTACGATGCGGCCGACAGGGTCAATAAGTCGGGAAAAGATGCTGTCAATGGATTTTCCGACGGAGACGAGGGTCGTATGATACTGATGGGACTCAAGCGTTTTACGAAGGCTGAGCCTTTTAACAGCAAAGCCGCTCGCCGCCGTATTGCAGACCGAATGATAGAGCAGGGTCGCTATCGGTATTAAGATTTTAGTCAATTTGTTTTGAATTAGTGCCCATGAGCGAAACAAAGACAGCCCCGGTATTGACCGCCAAGGATTTTGCCACCGACCAAGAAGTTCGTTGGTGTCCGGGGTGTGGGGATTATTCCATTTTGGCGCAGGTACAGAAGCTGATGCCTACTTTGGGGATTCCGCGCGAGAACATCGTCTTTATTTCGGGTATTGGTTGCAGCAGTCGCTTTCCCTATTACATGAACACCTACGGGATGCATTCCATTCATGGCCGTGCTACCGCAGTGGCCAGCGGGCTAAAAGCTTCCCGTCCCGAACTAAGCGTTTGGATCATTACCGGAGATGGTGATAGTTTGAGTATTGGCGGTAATCATACCATTCATTTATTGCGTCGCAATTTTGATGTGAACATACTCCTCTTCAATAATCAGATCTATGGATTGACAAAGGGGCAGTACTCTCCTACATCAGAAGAGAAGAAGATCACGAAGAGCACTCCAATGGGGAGCATCGACCATCCCTTTAACCCCGCTGCGTTGGCTTTGGGAGCCGATGCTACCTTTGTAGCCCGTTCCATGGATCGCGACCCCAAGCATTTGCAGGCCATGTTGCTTCGGGCAAACACCCATAAGGGCGCTTCCTTTCTTGAGATCTATCAGAATTGCAACATATTTAACGATGGAGCCTTTGAGATCTTTACCGAAAAAGGAACCAAGCCTATCGAAACATTATTCTTGGAATCTGGCAAACCTTTGTTGTTTGGTGCCAATAATGAAAAGGGGATCAAACTCGATGGCTTCAAACCTGTAGTAGTCGATTTGACCCAGGGTCATTCGGCAGACGATTGCTGGATTCATGACGAAAGAGATATTTACAAGGCCCAAATTCTATCTCGCATATTCGATGACGTACATATCGAAGGTCATCTGCCTCGCCCGTTTGGAGTGTTCTATGAAACCGATCGACCTTGCTACGAAGATGTAATGAAGGCGCAACTCGAAGAGGCCAGTGCGCGCAAGCCCGCCGATCTCGACAAGCTGCTTCGAGGCAATGAGGTCTGGACCATTCAATAATCCAACAGTTTGGTTTTTCACTGTCTGTGATAAGGGGGCTCCCTACCTGTCTAGTGCGTTGTTATATTTTAAGGGAATAGTGAATCTTGCTGCGGCAATAATCTGAAGCTTTTTCTGTGATAGTGGCAGAGCCCGTGTATATCAATGGCCTTTCTATGCGCTGCGGTGCCATATCCTTTGTTACGATCCCACCCGTACTCGGGGAACTCTGTATGTAGTACTTGCATCAATTGGTCCCGATGTGTTTTGGCTAGTATGCTGGCAGCGGCAATAGAGGCAAAGCGGCCATCACCTTTTACAAAACATTGATGTTTGATGGTGGGGTAAGCACTAAAGCGATTGCCATCGATCAAG
>JBJTWT010000055.1:0-7540 GCA_046081865.1 Sphingomonadales bacterium | reverse complement strand
TATATTTTAGCCCCACAGGGCGGGCAGGTGATCAGCGCCCGCAAGGCCGGTATTGGCGAATATGTAAAAGAAGGCGAAATGATCGTGGAGATCGTACCCGAAAAATTTGTATACGCCGTAGAAATGTTCGTACGACCTCTTGACGTACCCCTAATGGCCCCCGGACAAAAAGTGCGCTTCTTATTCGATGGATTCCCGGCCATTGTATTTAGCGGCTGGCCCAATGCCTCTTACGGAACCTTTGGTGGTATTATTGTTGCGGTAGAAAGAAACATTAGTAAAGAGGGAAAGTTCAGGATCCTGATCAAAGAAGACCCTAGCGATAAACCGTGGCCTTATCAACTGCAAGTAGGTGCCGGGGCTCAAGGCATTGCCCTGCTCAAGGATGTACCCATTTGGTACGAGCTTTGGCGAAACATCAATGGCTTTCCCGCCGATTATTATAAGCCGCAACAACCCGCTGCAAGTAATGCCAACAAATCTTCTACTCCATGATGCATTGTGTGTATAGATCTTTATTGGTGGCTGTGAGTTGTTGGGGGGTGATATGTTTTTCAGCTACGAGCACCGCACAACAGACGAGTACTCCCATGGGAGTAGCGGCTACTTCGATTGATAAAGCGGTAACAGAAAAAACCTTATCGGCCGATGAGGTATTGCAGCTGGTTCGAAAATTTCATCCTGTTGCCAAGCAGGCCGGTATTCAAGTACAACAAGCCAAGGCCAAGTTGCTGGCCGCCCGGGGGGGATTTGATCCAATTCTCTCGCAACGCCTGTCGGAGAAGACCTTTGATGGCACGGCTTATTATGAGTACAATAATAGCGAACTATCCATCCCCACTTGGTTTGGTGTAGAGGTAAAGGCAGGGATTGAATCACTCAATGGAAATCGCGTTAACAGCAGCGAAACAACAGGCACCAGTAATTATATTGGCATTAGTGTTCCGTTGGGGCGCGATCTTCTCATGGACAAACGAAGAGCCGTATTGCAAACGGCCCGTGTAATGCGGGATGCCTCGTATGCCGAACAGCAAAGACTACTCAACGATCTGCTACTCGATGCCCAAAAGTCCTATTGGAACTGGTACAAGAGTTACCGAATCTTAGCCGTGCTAGACGAGGCGGTAGCCGTAACCGAAAAACGACTGGCATTTGTTAGAGGGTCTTTTAAACAAGGTGACCGTCCTGCTCTCGATACCACCGAGGCACTGGCTCAGTTGCAACAATTTCAAGTGCAGCAACAAGCCGCCAAACTGGAATTGCGCAATAATCAACTAGAGCTCTCCGTCTTTCTATGGACACCAGAGGAGAATCCTTATCTGCTACCCAATGAGGTAAGCCCCTTGCTTCCGGGTGGAGAACAGCTCCTTGAAACGCAACCCCTTCCGGTATTGGATAGTTTGCTCAACGTGGCCAGAAAAAATCATCCTGAACTGTTGCTCTATAATTTTAAATTGCAGACACTATCGATAGAAAAACGCTATCGCTTTCAGCAACTGTTGCCGCAAGCCGATCTGCAGTACAACTTTTTGCAAGAAGGAAATCGTTTTACCAATACCATCAAGGGCCCCTTGTTCGATAATAATTTTCAGTATGGCCTAAAGATGAGTATTCCCCTTCGCCTTTCGGCCGAAAGAGGAAATTATCGCAATACCAAACTGACCATCAACTCCGTAATGTTGGAACAAGATCTTAAGATCACGCAGATCGAAAATAAAGTCAAGGCCTGCTTTAACGAACTGGTCAATTTGCGTACGCAGGTGGGCCTTCAATCCAAGGCCTACACAAATTACTACTTGCTGCAACGTGGCGAAGAGATCCGTTTAAATATCGGAGAAAGCTCTTTATTCTTGGTCAATGCCCGCGAGAACAAACGACTCGAGGCCTTACAAAAACTACAAGAGCTCAAGGCTAAACTGGCACTGGCCGGTTACCAGTTAAGTTGGGCCGTGGGTCAATTATAGCCCGTAACAACGGTTCAATTGCGCGAACTGAAAAAATACCAATAGCAGAAAGCTGCCGATTGGAAAAAAGTAAGTACATTACTCTAATTCCGTCCTTTGAAAAATAGTCCCACGCTAAGCGACTACACAAAGAGTCTTCCTAACGATCTGACTGCCGCTATCGTGGTATTTCTGGTAGCATTACCTCTTTGCTTGGGAGTTGCCCTCGCTTCGAATGCCCCCTTATTTAGTGGCATTATTGCCGGTGTGGTGGGTGGTATTGCAGTAGGGTTCGAAAGCCGTTCTCACCTTAGTGTAATTTGACGATCTATGAGCTAACTTTGCGGCATGTCGATTCAGGTCAGCCAACTGGTAAAGAATTATGGCGCCCAGCGTGCCGTCGATACCATTTCTTTTTCGATCGGTCGGGGCGAGATCGTAGGATTTTTAGGTCCTAACGGAGCAGGTAAGTCTACCACCATGAAAATGCTAACCGGGTACCTGAGTCCCGACAACGGAACGGCCCTGATAGATGGTATAGATGTAGTCAAAGATCCTATAGCAGCACGCAAAAAAATAGGATACCTCACCGAGCTCAATGCGTTGTACTATGACATGTTCGTTCGCGAATACCTTCTATTTATTGCCGAGTTGCAACAAGTAACCGGTGCAAAAGAGGCGATCGAAAAGGTGCTTGTACAAACGGGACTGCTTCCAGAATCACATAAAAGAATGGCAGCGCTTTCGAAAGGATACAAACAAAGGGTCGGACTTGCTGCGGCTCTCTTGCACGACCCATCCGTATTGATCCTGGATGAACCAACGTCGGGTCTGGATCCTAATCAACTGATAGAGATCCGAGAACTGATCAGGTCTGCGGGCGCCAACAAAACGGTACTATTCTCGACCCACATTTTACAAGAGGCCGAGGCAATTTGCGACAGGGTCATCATTATTCACAAAGGAAAGATCGTTGCAGATAGTCTATTAAGCGAACTCCACAAAAAAGTATCTTTGCCGCGCTCTTCCATGAGTCTGGAGGAGATCTTTAGACACGTGACCTCCTTATAAAAAACCAATACTATACCATGAGCTACATCGCCGAAGTTTTTGCCCGTCAGATCTTAGATTCCAGAGGAAACCCCACGGTAGAAGTTGATCTGATCACCGAAGAAGGTGCCGTCGGAAGAGCCGCTGTTCCCAGCGGTGCCAGTACGGGTATACACGAGGCAGTAGAATTGCGCGATGGTAACAAGAAAAGATATTTGGGAAAAGGGGTATTACAAGCAGTGGATAACGTCAATAAAAAGATCGCTCCCATCTTACTGGGTTATGATGTGGCCGACCAGACCGGCATTGACGAGATGATGATCCAACTAGATGGCACTACCAACAAATCGAAGCTGGGTGCCAATGCTATGCTGGCCGTGAGCATGGCCGCAGCCAAAGCGGCTGCCGAAGAGGCGGCTCTTCCACTGTTTCGTTACATCGGTGGCACGAACGCAAAAGTGCTACCCATGCCCATGATGAATATTTTGAACGGAGGCGCCCATGCGGACAATAAGATCGACTTTCAGGAGTTTATGGTGATGCCGGTAGGAGCCGTTGATTTTAGCGAAGGACTTCGCTGGGGCGTTGAGATCTTTCATGCCCTCAAAAATGTGTTGAAGAAAAAAGGATATAGCACAAATGTGGGCGATGAGGGTGGCTTTGCCCCCAATATTCAAAGCAATGAGGAGGCCATCGAAATGGTAATGACGGCGATTGAGGCGGCAGGATACAAGGCCGGGTCACAGATCAAGATCGCCATGGATGCTGCCAATAGCGAACTATGGAATAGCAAGAAAAAGAAATATGTCTTTCATAAGAGTAATGGTAAGGAAATGAGTAGTGAGCAGCTGGTGAAATACTGGGAAGGATGGGTCAAGAAATATCCTATCTGCAGCATCGAAGACGGTATGGCCGAAGATGATTGGGCCGGGTGGCAGATGCTGACCCAAGCCGTAGGTGATCGTTGCCAATTGGTGGGCGACGATCTATTCGTAACCAACGTAACCCGGTTGCAACAAGGAATCGATAAACAGATCGCCAATGCCCTGCTTGTAAAAGTAAACCAGATCGGAACGCTTACCGAGACCATCAATGCAGTAACCCTGGCCCAGCACAATGGCTACAACACTATCATGAGCCATCGTAGCGGAGAAACGGAAGACAGTACCATCGCAGACCTGGCCGTAGCCTTGAATTGTGGACAGATAAAGACCGGAAGTGCATCACGATCCGATCGCATGGCCAAGTACAACCAACTGATCAGAATCGAGGAGCAGCTGGGTAGCTCGGCAATTTATCCAAAGGGAAAGATCCGGTTCGGTAAAAAATAAATCGGGCCAATTAAGACCCTTCTTAACTTTACGATTCGAATGCAACAGGTATTAAATACGATTCCTTCTTGGGTTAAAAGTAAATATGTAATTAGTCTGGTCGCATTTTTGGTAGTGATCGTTTTTCTGGACAAAAATGATCTTTTTACCCAATTGGATCGAAAGCGCGAACTCCGTGAGTTGCAACAAACTAAAGCTCATTATTCGACCCAGATCGAAGCCGAGAAAAAAGAACTGGAGCAGCTTAAAAACAACCCCGCCACCATCGAAAAATATGCCCGGGAGAAGTACCTGATGAAAAGAGAGAATGAGGACCTTTTTCTCATTACCCCCAAAACGGACCCGGTCAGTCGCTGATTTTTTTAAAAGCAATACAATAATAGAGCCCCCTTTTCGTTTCTATGGGGTAGCTCCCCAACAAGCTGCTTTTTAAATTCGCTTCCATGAGCAATTTTACCCCCGAAGACCTTTTACTTTACCTCTACAACGACATCGATGCCGCCACCCGGCTGCAAGTAGAGGCCCAGCTCGAAAAAGACTGGACCCTGCGCGAAAAGCTGACCGTACTCAAGACCGCCAAAGACCGCCTGAACCGTCTTACGGAGACTCCCCGCACCGAAGTGATCTTGAATATCATGCACAAGGCAGCCGAAAAACTGACCCAAACAGTTCGTTCCTAATTTAACTGCCGTTTCCATCATCTAGTGCTGGCGCATTATCTTGCGCTTATGACACGCGCTGAAAAGTACAAACAGGTAACGGATTATTTTCTTACACATGCCCCTGCAGCTGAAACTGAACTACTTTTCGAAAACCCCTATCAATTATTGGTAGCCGTAGTGCTCTCTGCGCAGTGTACCGATAAGCGAGTCAATCAAACCACACCTATACTCTTTGCCGCTTATCCCGATATTCCCTCGTTGGCCAAGGCTACACCCCAAGAGGTGTTCACTATCATCAAAAGCATCTCCTATCCCAATAATAAAGCCAAACATCTGGTGGCCTTGGCCAACAAGGTGATAAAGGATTTTGAAGGCCGTATCCCAATGACAGTAGAGGAACTGGTGCAATTGCCGGGGGTTGGTAGAAAAACTGCCAATGTAATTACCTCGGTTATCGATCATCAACCCAATATGGCAGTCGATACCCATGTGTTTAGAGTAAGTCATCGACTGGGACTGGTACCCACTACGGCTACAACAACACTGGCGGTAGAAAAATGGCTGACGAAATTTTTTCCCGAATCGCTCATTCATAGGGCGCATCATTGGCTCATCTTACATGGGCGCTATACATGCGTGGCAAGAAGCCCACGTTGCCATGACTGCGAATTACGACCACTTTGTCGCTTTTACGCAAAAGAGCGGCGCATGTATGATAAAAAAAAGTGAGCTACTGCTACCGAAATCGGTAGTTCCTAAAGCATGCTTTGCAACTTCTCTACCAGCTCGGTTTTGGTAATGGGCACTCCCATTACTTTGTTATACCCTTTTGCATCGACCAAATAGATATCGCGGACGATCTTTATTAACTGACCGCTATTGATCTCGGGGATCAGCACTTGTTCAAAGTTGCGAAGAAGGTTGCCCAGATTTTTAGGAAAGGGGCGAATGTAGCGAAGGTGCGCATGACTAACGGCATGTCTTTGCTGTTGCAAGACCGATACGGCCGACTTGATAGCCCCATAGGTAGATCCCCAACCTAGCACCAATATCTTTCCTGAGGAGGGTCCGCTATCGAGCTGCTGCTCGGGAATATGATCGGCAATACGGTCCACTTTCTCTTGGCGAATATTGACCATTAGCTGATGATTCTCCGGCTCATAATTTACGTTGCCGGTAATGTTTTGTTTTTCGAGACCCCCAATGCGATGCTCTAACCCCGCTGTACCAGGCAGCGCCCAGGGACGAGCTAATTTTTCGTTGCGCTGATAGGGCAAATATTTTTCTTCGCCCTCGTTCAATCGCGTTTTGAAATGAACCTCAATGGCAGGCAGATCCTTGGTTTGCGGATATCGCCAAGGTTCCGCTCCATTGGCAATATAACCATCGCTCAAAAACATAACAGGGGTCATATGCTGTACTGCAATGCGGACAGCCTCGTAGACAGCACCGAAACAATCGGCCGGTGTAGAAGCCGCGACAATGGGCATCGGGCATTCGCCATTACGACCATAGTAGGCTTGCATCAGATCGCTTTGCTCGGTCTTAGTGGGTAAACCGGTCGAAGGACCTCCTCGTTGAATATTGATAATAAGCAGTGGTAACTCAAGCATCACGGCCAAACCCATGGCCTCTCCCTTTAAGGCTATACCCGGACCACTCGATGTGGTGACACCCAACGATCCACCATAAGAAGCCCCAATGGCAGAGGTAATAGCGGCAATCTCATCTTCTGCCTGAAAAGTTCTGACACCAAAATTCTTGTATTTGGAGAGATCATGTAAAATATCAGAGGCCGGTGTTATGGGATAAGAGCCAAGAAACAAGGGAAGTCCACTTTTTTGCGAAGCGGCGATAAGACCCAGTGATAAAGATTGATTACCCATAATGGAACGATACGAACCGGGTTCCATTTTAGCACGCTCTACCGCATAGGTGGTATGGAAGGTCTCGGTAGTATCGCCATAATTATACCCCGCTTGCAGTACTTTGATGTTGCTGTCCAGGATATCGGGCTTTTTAGAAAATTTCTCTTTTAAAAAATTGATGGTATTGGCCATATCGCGGCCATACATCCAATAAAGAAACCCCAATACGAACATGTTCTTGGCTCTGTCTTTTTCTTTCATGCCAAGAGGGGCTTCTTTTAATGATTCGCGGGTCATCTTGGTCACATCCATGCGGATGAGTTCGTAATTAGTGAGCGAACCATCCTCTAGTGGATTTACTCCATCGGGATAATTGGCCAGTCGCAGGTTTTTGGCATCGAAACCATCGGTATTGGCAATGATCTTGCCTCCTTTTTTGAGTGCTTTAAGATTTACTTTGAGAGCAGCGGCATTCATGGCCACGAGTACATCGCAAGCATCGCCCGGGGTAAAAACGCGGTCCGAGGAAAAGCGCAACTGAAATCCGCTTACACCCGGAAGTGTCCCTTGAGGGGCGCGTATCTCGGCAGGAAAATCAGGAAAGGTAGCAAGGTCTATCCCAAGTAGTGCCGTGTTCGTGGTAAACTGACTACCGGTCAGCTGCATGCCATCGCCGCTGTCTCCGG
>JBJTWT010000054.1:0-43560 GCA_046081865.1 Sphingomonadales bacterium | reverse complement strand
GACTTAGCATAGAGTTTGTCGTAGTAGCGAAGTAAGATTTCAAAGGCTGCACGAATATTGTTTTCAGCTAGCAAATCGGCTACTTGTTGCGCTTGCAGGTGTCCCAGCTTTTTGGTGATGCGAATGGTCGCATCGGTTAAGGCCGTCTTATCGAGCGCTCCATACTCTTCCACGATATGGGATAGTCTTTCTTCGAAGGGGATCTCTAAAAAATAAACGGGAGCCTGTCGCATGGTGGTCCAAAAAGGGCTCGGCAGATTAACTTGTCCGATGCGCTGCGATTCATCTTCGATCCAAATAGGTGGCGAATGGCGACCGGACTTGCTTACGGCCGAAACCGACTCTTCAGGAACAGAAACCCTTGCATATAATGAACATAGGGCGTCGGCCAAATTATTTTCGAACTGTTCTTGCCTGGGTTGTTTTGGCAACCCAATACTTCCAAAGGCTGATCCTTTGTGCGATGCGATCTTTTCTAGATCGATTACGGCCTCTCCTGCTTTAGCGAGTGCTTGCAATAGTTCTGTTTTTCCGGATCCGGTGTATCCTCCAATCACTCGTAATGAATGGGGTTTACTCAATTCGTCTAATACCCAGTTCCGATACCGTTTATAACCACCCGCCAATGTATAGACGGTAAATCCATACAGGTCGAGCAACCAGGCAATGGCCGCACCGCGCATCCCACCCCGCCAGCAATGAACGAGTAGTGTTGCATTACGCGGGGCATCACTTTTATAAAAAGAAGCAGCGATCTGTTCGGCGGTGACCACTTTGTCTTTCATAGTGGGTCCAAAAAAATCAAGTCCGATCTTAATGGCCTGCTCTCTGCTTTTTTGTTTGTAGGTGGTACCGACGATCTTTCGCTCCTCATCGGTAAAAAGCGGAAACGAAATGGCACTAGGAATATGGGCATGCGTGTATTCGCCCGGGCTTCGTACATCCAATACCGGATGAAAAGCGGCTAATGAAAGAAACTGTTCAATATCGATGCGCTGAACGGGCATAAAAAAAAGAGGACCAAAGTCCTCTTCGAAATTATCTGTTCATTGATGCTAAGAATTCTTCGTTACTCTTGGTGCCTTTCATGCGGTTTTGTAATTCACGCATGGCCTCTTCGGTATTCATGTCCGCGAGGTATACACGCAGTAAGTTCATTCGTTGCAGGGTCGCTGCATCGAGTAGCAGGTCATCACGACGGGTAGAAGAAGAATTTAAATCAACGGCCGGATAGATACGCTTGTTAGAGAGCTTTCTATCAAGTTGAAGTTCCATATTGCCAGTTCCTTTGAATTCTTCAAAGATCACCTCGTCCATTTTGCTACCGGTATCCACCAGGGCGGTAGCAATGATGGTGAGCGATCCGCCATTTTCAATTTTACGAGCAGCACCAAAGAACTGTTTGGGCTTTTGCATGGCATTGGCCTCTACACCACCCGATAATACTTTACCGGAAGCGGGTGCTACCGTGTTATGAGCACGTGCCAATCGAGTGATAGAGTCAAGTAAGATCACTACATCGTGTCCACATTCTACCAATCGCTTGGCTTTGTTGAGCGCCATGGTAGAAACCTTTACGTGTTTCTCGGCGGGCTCATCAAAGGTAGAGGCGATCACCTCGGCTTTAACGCTTCGTTCCATATCGGTTACCTCTTCGGGTCTCTCATCGACCAGCACGATCATTAAGTAACACTCGGGATGATTGGCCGCAATGGCATTGGCCACTGCTTTTAGCAACATGGTCTTACCGGTTTTGGGCTGCGCCACGATCAATCCCCGTTGACCCTTACCGATGGGAGTAAACAAATCCATGATACGGGTAGAGTACTCAGAAGGGGTTGTAAACAGATTTAATTTTTCGAAAGGAAAAAGCGGGGTCAGGTAATCGAAGGGAACGCGGTCGCGCACCTCATCGGGGCTTTTTCCGTTAAGCAGGTCTACTTTTAATAGTGCAAAATATTTTTCTCCCTCTTTTGGGGGACGAACCGCACCGCATACCGTATCGCCACTTTTAAGTCCGAATAATTTTATTTGAGATGGCGAAACATATATATCATCGGGCGAAGACAAGTAGTTATAATCTGAAGATCGCAAAAAGCCATACCCGTCGGGCATCATCTCAAGTACACCTTCTGCGGGTATAATACCATCGAACTCAACCGTAAAGGCAGGCTCTTTCTTTTGTGGCACAAAACGAGCGGGCCCACCCTGTGGATCGGCCGGAGCACCTGGCTCGGGTGTACTTTGTAAGATGGTCTGTGCCAGCAGATCGGTTTTACTAGAGGCTTGTGGAGCTTCTTCGGCCGCGCTCTGTTTTACGGAGGCGGCTTCGGGTTTCTCTTCTTTTTTGGGTCTTCCTCTTTTCTTGGGTTTGTTGTCTTCGTTTTTTGCAGTCATGGATAGTTGTTTGGGATGAGGAGCACGGGTATCACCGCTTTCTACAATGGCCTCTTCGCTGGCAATTCCTGTGCTTGTTTTTACGATGCGTTTGTTTTTATGATCGGGTTCGATTCCTTTGGCTTGTTTGGCTCCTGCAATGGCTTGGCTGTCAAGTATCTTATAAATAAGGTCTTGCTTACTCAGGCGTTTAGCCTGCGGAATCTTGAGCCGCTCGGCTATGTCGAGTAACTCGGGAACGAGCATGTCGTTCAGTTGTAAAATATCGTACATGAATTAAAATTGATCAAGGGTTCCGCTACAATCAACCCGACTTGAAAATTGAAAATTTGTATGTTAACCAGATTAAAGAGGCGGCAAACGAGATAAAAAAAGGGGATCTTGGCCGTATGGGCCTCTTTCAGATGCAATACTACAATAAATAGGTCAAATCTGAAAATTTTTTCAATTGACCTTTGTCACCTCCTCGCCCTTCAGCGCTTACCTTTGCAGCTGTAATAATTTGTTCATGTTCAATAACAGGATTAAAATTAAGGAGCTGCTACAGCAAGAGCCCGCCGGTCAAGAAGTAACGGTAATGGGCTGGGTGCGTACATTTCGTAATAATCAGTTTGTGGCGCTTAATGACGGCAGCACGAATCAACATTTACAAATAGTACTGCCCTTGGGTCAGTTTCCCGATAATGTGCTTTCACGTATCACCACTTCGGCCTCGCTTCGCGTAACAGGTACGGTGGTTGCTTCGCTTGGAAAGGGTCAAAAAATAGATCTGCAAGCTAAGACGGTAGCGATATTAGGAGACTCCGATGCAGAAAAATATCCTTTACAGCCGAAGAAACATAGTTTGGAGTTCTTGCGCGAAAAAGCCCATTTACGTTTTCGCACCAATACCTTCGCAGCGGTGTTTCGCGTTCGGCATACCTTATCGTTTGCCGTGCATCAGTTCTTTCATCAAAAAGGATTTTTATATCTCCATACACCAATTATTACCGCCAGTGACGCCGAGGGCGCCGGCGAGATGTTTCGGGTAACCACCCTTCCTCTCGATGGTAAGGCGCCTCGCACCGAAGAAGGACAGATCGACTACAAAGAAGATTTTTTTGGCCGCTCCACGCATTTAACGGTGAGCGGTCAGCTGGAAGGAGAATTGGGTGCGACCGCATTTGGTGAAATCTATACGTTTGGTCCCACCTTTCGCGCCGAAAACAGCAATACGGCGCGGCATTTGGCGGAGTTTTGGATGATCGAGCCAGAAATGGCATTTTACGACCTCGAGGACAATATGAATCTGGCCGAAGAATTTATCGGTTATATTATTCGTCATGCCATGGATCATTGTGCCGATGACCTGCAATTTTTGGATCAACGACTGGCCGAAGAAGAAAAACAATTGCCACAAGATAAACGCAGCGAATGGGGATTGCTTGAAAAGCTTCGTTTTGTAACTGAAAACAAATTTGAACGGTTAACCTATACAGAGGCCATCGATATCTTGCGCGAGAGTAATTACAACAAGAAAAAGAAATTTCAATACGAGATTACCGGATGGGGCATGGACTTGCAAAGCGAACACGAGCGCTATCTTGTAGAAAAGCATTTTAAAAAACCCGTTATTCTCTATAATTATCCTGCGGCTATCAAGGCTTTTTATATGCGTCAAAATGATGACGGAAAAACGGTGGCCGCTATGGACATTCTGGCTCCGGGCATCGGGGAGATCGTTGGTGGATCGCAACGCGAAGAGAGACTGGAGAATCTGCAACAAAAGATGATGGCCATGGGCATTGCCGAAGAGGATCTCTGGTGGTATCTCGATACCCGACGTTTTGGTACGGTACCCCATGCCGGGTTCGGACTGGGTTTTGAGCGCATGGTGCAATTTGTAACCGGGATGAGTAATATTCGCGACGTGATCGCTTTTCCGCGAACGCCGGGTAGTGCCGAGTTTTAATCTTCGTGTATGCACATTACGGGCACATGACTTTGATAGACCAGTTGTCGTGTAGAACTCTTTTTTAAAAAGCTTATCGACGAGCCGATGTTGTTTGGGAATACTGATGATATGGTCCAGATTGTTTTTTTCGGCAAATTCATTGATGGCATCCTCGATATCGATATGATCCAAAAAGTGATAGATAGGGCGAAGATCGCTTAAGAGCGTTTCCAGCAGTACCGTTTGCTCTGGTTTTTCTTCTTCGCTACGACCATCGGTGTTTACATTCAGTACATGCAGTTCGGCCTCAAAGTTGCGGACCAGGTCGCGAATGATCCTGGTAGGTGTTGTTGCCACCACCTCTTTGCAATCGCAGGCAAAGCCAATTTTTTTATTCTTTTTCCGAAGGTCTTGCCCGGGGGTACGCAGATAACCGGTACATGCAAGTGGCGAATGGCGCTTAAGGTGTTGCTTCTAAAAACTACCCGCTCAAATGCGGACGCCCCCTTGGTTCCCATTACTACAGCAAAGGGCCTGATCTTTTCGCAAATGGTTTCCAACTCGTCGGTTACGTTTCCTAGCACTGTTTCGGTGTAGATCTTTTGATCGGGATGTAGCACTTTTCTCGTCAGCTCTTTTAGTTGCTCCATTCTTTTTTCGGCGGCATGTCTTAGCTCGTCTACCGATACCATTACTATAGGGGCATCGGTATAACTGACCGGAACCTGGTATATATGGAGCAACATCAAGTTGGCCTTAACAGTATTGGCCATTTCGATGACATAGTGCAACGCGTTGGTGGCAATAGCCGAAAAATCGGTGGGGACAACAATGGTTCTCATGGGCTGCTCTTTCTTTTAAAGATAAAAGCAGTCCTGCCGTTAGCAGATGACGTAGGTCATCGATTTGACTGATTGTTCTCTGTCATACGCAAGTAGGCCGATAGTCGTGTGCGCATATTCTCTCGTATATTAAGATAATAGAGATTGATATCTCCCACATGGTAATTATCGGTGCGATATAAAAAGCTGCCCGGAAAGTGAGGGCGATAGGAGTACAAAACCCCTTGTTGGATCTGTGCGTCGGCTACATTGGTAAAAACTTTGTTGAAACGAGTAAGCACCGCTCCCTTATTGGCCTGTCGCGATACAAAGCCGGTATCGGTAGTCCAGCTCAGTGGATTGGTAACGATCAGCGAAGCGGCGCGTTCCCTTTCTTTTTTTACCCAAGGCGCTTCGTATCCCATTTTAAAGGTTCTCCAACTACACACGCAATGGGTTTGGTCGGGTTGTGCACAGGCGCTCAGCGATTTGAAGTTATTTTTTTCTAATGGCCACCCCACTACATACGCTACCACTAGTTGTCGTTGCAGGGGCTTGTTATCGAAAAATTCTTTGAGCAACTCAATGGCCATCAGCGCCCCCTGACTATGAGATGCGATGATAATGGGCCGCTTATTGTTATAATGTTCTAAATAATAACGGAAAGCGTTTCGTACGTCGGAGTAGGCCAACTGCAAGGCCTGTACGGCAAGTGCCGAGTCGGCCCCATAAAAGTTACCGATATGTGCTTGCCGGTAACGAGGGCTAAACACCCGGCTTTGCTGATTAAAGGCGCTGGCTTGAAAAAGAATGGTCGAATAGTCTGTTTTGGCATTTATATAATCATCATCGATGGCAGCATTCGATCTGGCTGCCTCCTTTTTGTCTGTAAAGGTGGTGGGGTGAATAAAGAAAACGTCGGCCAGGTCTTCTTTTTGTTCGTTTTTGAGGGGCTTTGGAATACTATCGGAGGGGTCCTTTTTATCGGGATGAGCAGCCCAATAGTCTGCGTTGGCGTAATCGGGTTGGCCGTTTGGGCTCTTAAATTGGTAAAAGGAACGGTAGGATTGATACTTATCGGCACAAGCCGAAAGCATAAAAAAGATTACAAAAAGGGAAAAAAAGGCTGATTTTATACTCATAATTGGCAAAAATCGGTAAAAATTGCGGCATTTCAGGATTTCTACCATTATCATTTTACAAAAAGTAAGAAAATAATTAATAAAAAAAAGTACTTTGTAATGCATAGTACTGTAATTTTGTATTATATTTGTATCGACAATTGATAAAAAGCTATGAATATAGACAACACCCAAAGTCAAATGCGAAAGGGAATCTTGGAGTTTTGTATCCTTTCTGCCATTAAAAGAGAAGAGGCATACCCCGGAGATATTGTAGACGAAATGCGTTCGGCAGGTTTGCACATACTCGAAGGGACCCTCTATCCTTTGCTTACCCGTCTTAAAAACGCAGAGATGCTCACTTACCGGTGGGTCGAAAGCCCCTCGGGGCCCCCTCGTAAGTATTTTTCGCTTACCGAAAAAGGTCTACTCTTTTATCAGGAGCTAGAACAAACTTGGAAAGAACTATCCGAAGCGGTCAATAAGGCCACTTCTCCCAAACCCGCCAATCTCTAATCTATTTATTGATTATACATTAAACAATAACCTTTATCAGCATAGCCATGAAAAAGATCATCACCATCAATTTAAGCGGCCGGATTCTTCCTATTGAAGAGCCCGCCTTCGAACAATTGCAATCTTATGTTGCAACGCTCCGCGAATTTTTTTCGTTAGAGGAGGGTCGCGAAGAGATCATCAATGACATGCAAGGCAGGATCGCAGAATTGATGTACGAAAAAATTAAAAATGGAAGTGCGTGCATCACCGAATTGGATGTACAAGGGTTGATCACACTTATGGGTCGTCCCGAAGAGTTAGCCCAAGAAGGCGCTTCGGATACAACAGTGAGCGACGCCTCGACACAAGGTGCAGCAAGCGGCCCTCAAAAATCAAGTGAAACCGGCACGTCTACTCCACGAAAACTATACCGCGATCAAACAAATAGTGTAATAGGAGGCGTAGCCGGTGGTTTGTCAGCATACTTGGGTATTGACCCGGCCATTGTGCGTGCCCTATTAGTGATCTTGGCATTCTCGAGTTTTGGATTGGCCTTGTTTGGATATGTATTGCTGTGGCTCTTTTTGCCCGCCTCTACGGTGGAAACATTTAAAGGAAAACGATTATACAGAGATCCCGATAATAAAGTACTGGGCGGCGTAGCCGGAGGACTGGCCGCATACTTTGATAAGCCAGTAAAAAATATCAGACTGCTCTTCTTATCTCCCCTACTGCTGCAGATCCTTTTTTCAATTTTGGATTGGACGGACGATGATTTTACACTTGTTATTTTTAATCTGAGTTTTGGATCGCTGGTCGGGTTTTCGATCATTGTGTATATCACCCTTTGGATCATTTTGCCTAAAGCTGTTACACCCTACCAGAAAATGGAGATGCGTGGCGAGAAGATCGATCTGGCCTCTATTCAAAAGCAAGTAAAACAAGGCGCAGACCAACTTAAAGAAAAAGTAAGCAACTGGGGAAAAGAGGTAGAGACCGTAGCCCATGAACTACCCGGTAAGGCCGAGAAATTTGCCAGCGAGGTCACTCAACGCGTACAAGAAAAATTCAGCGACAAAGAGCGTACCATTGGCAGCCGTATTTTTAAGGCGATCGGATTATTGATCAAAGTATTCTTTGCTTTTTTCTTTGGCATACTGGCTTTTTCTCTTCTGGTTGCGTTATTGGCTATTTGTTTTGCCGGGGCAGTTACTTGGCCTTATCAAAGTTTTTTATGGGCCAACAATTCCCAGCAGTTAATGGCTTGGTCAGCCTTGCTCTTGTTTGTAGTAGTTCCGCTGCTAGGGTTTATTATTTGGCTCGTTAGAAGAATCGTGGGATACAAACAAAAAAGTACCGTACTGCGCTATAGTTTTTTCTCTCTTTGGACGCTGGGCTGGGTAATGATATTTCTTTTATTCAGCAGTTTGGGGAAAGAGTTTTCTGCGCGTGAGCAAGTAGTCACCCCTGTGCCACTCAATATGGCGAATCCTTCTTCGTTGCATCTTACGGTCTCGCAACCGGCCCTCCATTACAGCAATAGGGTTCCGTGGATCCATATTCAGGGAGAAGAAACTGGATGGGACCTGACAAAGGATACACTCAAGCTTTCTGCGGTAATTATAGAACCAGTCGAAAGTCCGGACAGCTATTACCATATAGAAATGCTGCGAATAGCTACCGGGCGAAACAGCCAACAAGCCATTGCTCGTGCCGAAACGGTACGCTATCCTGTCAATACCCAAGGGTACGCTATTAGAGAATCCAATACAGCCGATACCGTTACCCTGGTAGACCTGCCTAGTTTCTATGCCATTGCGGCCAACAACAAGTATCGCGGCCAGCAGGTAAAGGTAGTGGTACAAGTACCGGTCGGAAAGACCATTTCGTTCGATGAGTCGATCAAAGAGAAGCTGACACAAGGAGAATTGCATATCGGCTATAACAAGCGGGGTCGGGTAAAGGATTTCTCTTGGGAGGATACCGATTTTCCCTACCAAAGTGGCACTCTTTACAAAATGATGCCTGGCGGAATGCTGCGTCCGGTCGGAGACTCCTTGTCTGCCGACACACTCTAGAAGAAACCCGGATTCGCGTACATTTGTGCTCTGAAAAAAAGCACATGTCTGTTAAGCGAACCCCGTTTTATAATAAGCACATAGCCCTGGGGGCAAAGATGGCCCCCTTTGCCGGCTACGAAATGCCCATCTCGTATTCCGGTATCAATGATGAACATGCTACCGTTCGCAAAAATGCAGGGGTTTTTGATGTTAGTCACATGGGAGAATTTGTGCTCAAGGGCCCCGATGCCCTCGATCTGATTCAACGAGTTACCAGCAACGATGCGGCTAAGTTGTTTGCCGGAAAAGTTCAGTATAGTTGCTTGCCAAATGACAAGGGCGGTATTGTCGACGATCTACTGGTGTATTGTCTCGAAGAGAATAAGTCGTACATGCTGGTGGTGAATGCTTCGAATATCGAAAAAGACTGGAACTGGATACAGCAGCATAATCACAAAGGGGTCGAGATGCACAATATTTCAGAAAAGACTTGTTTGCTCGCCGTACAAGGCCCGCAAGCGGCGCGAATGCTGCAACCTCTTACCGATCTCGATCTGGTTAACCTGGCTTACTACACGTTTGTAAAAGGAACCTTTGCGGGAGTAAATAATGTATTGATCAGCGCTACCGGTTATACGGGTGCCGGGGGTGTAGAAATTTACTTTGAGGATAGCGAGGGTCATGCAGAAAAGATCTGGGATGCTATTTTCTCGCTGGGGGGCCCACAAGGGTTAAAGCCAATTGGGCTCGGGGCCAGAGACACCCTGCGTTTAGAAATGGGTTTCTGTTTGTATGGCAATGACATAGACGATACCACCTCACCGCTAGAGGCCGGATTGGGGTGGATTACCAAGTTTACCAAGGAGTTTACTTCATCGGCCCTGTTCTCGCGCCAAAAGGCCGAGGGACTTTCTAAAAAGCTAGTGGCGTTCGAGATGATCGATAAAGGGATTCCGCGACATGGCTATGAGATCAACGATGCGGCTGGCTCAGCGATCGGAGTGGTAACTTCAGGAACCCAATCACCCACCCTGGGTAAAGCGATCGGTATGGGCTATGTGCAATCTGATCAGGCTCGTCTTGACCAAACGATCTATATTCAGGTGCGGGATAAGCAACTAAAAGCGCAAATTGTAAAATTTCCTTTTGTATAGATAGTACCATGCCTAAGATCCATCTTACCACCTTTATTGCAGCGTCTGCTGAGGTAGTGTTTGACCTTAGCCGTCATATTTCCGTCTATAAAGAATCGATGGCCCCTTATAAACTCGAGGCCGTGGCCGGCGCACGATTTGGTTTGATCGAAGCGGGCGATACGGTTACTTGGCGCTCGCATCAGCTTTTTAAAGAAAGGCTGCAACGCGTTAAGTATATCGAGGTAAAACGAGCCGATGTGATCATCGAAGTACAGCTGCAGGGTGACCTGACCAGCTTTCGTCATGAGCATCATTTTAAGGCCATTGACAACGGAATGCTGCTGATCGACCTCGTCGATTTTGAAATGCCCTACGGAACGATAGGCCGCTGGTTTAACTCGCTCTACTTTACTCGCTATGTGGAATCGTTATTGCATCGTCGCAACGAGACCATCAAGCGCTTTGCCGAAACGGACCGCTGGAAAAAGATCCTAATTAAATAGATGAGAATTTTTTCATGAGAAAACAACCTTCGCTCTTTACTTCCCTTTCGCCGGCTTTACTTCACTTGTACGATCTCTCCGATAGCGTGGTAGTGATCATTGATGTTTTTAGGGCTACCTCTACCATTGCTTCGGCACTTTACAATGGGGCCCGTGCCGTTATTCCGGTCGACTCTGTTCCCAAGGCCATTGAGATGAGCAAGAACATCGATGGTATCGCTGCGGGCGAAAGAGATGGCATGATCGCCGAAGGGCTTCAACATGGCAACTCCCCTCTTGAGTATACCCGTGATTTTATCGGGGACCGCACACTGGTGCTTACTACAACCAACGGGACTCGGTTGTTACAAATGGCACTTGATCGTAATGCGTCTACCATCGTGGCCGGAAGTTTTCCAAATTTGAGCGCCATCTGTGATTATCTGCTGGCCCAAAATAAAAACGTGGTCTTGGGTTGCGCCGGATGGAAAGACCGCTTTAATCTGGAAGACACCCTTTTTGCAGGGGCTGTTATTGACCGATTACAAGATCGGTTTAGCATTCACTGTGATAGCTCTTTGATGGCTGTAACGCTCTATCGTCAGCACAAAGACAATTTATTGGAATTTGCTCCCCGCCTTACCCATTATCATCGTCTGGTAAAGCGCTTTGGGCTGATAGATGAAATTAATTTCTGTCTCACACCCGATGCCGCCAACATACTACCCTATTATCAGGACGGGAAGCTGGTGATCCAAAAATAAAAATCGTTCAAGATACGAATTTTTTCGACTCTTTTTTAAAAGGGTGCGATGCATTTTTTTCTTTTTGAATTGATGGAAATACGCTCCACATTCCTTTAGATTTGTAGGTTATTCTTTTTTTTCCGCATTTTCTTTTAACACGAAAGGACGTTGGCATTACCGCATTTAGTTAAATACGTTTACACGCACGGAACCGATGAGGTTATCAAACGAGGTAAAAAGATCCATGCCATTGGATATGTAGAGCTGGTCGAGTATGATGAGCTGTTCGAAACGGCCACTTTTCGAGTAAAGGACGACAGCTACAGTACGTTTTACAAGGTCTATATTCATCACTTCAGAGACCCCAAGGCCACTTCGCTTCGCTGTGGTTGTCCCTATAATCTGGGAGACATTTGTCGGCACGAGGCAGCGGCCTTGTTTCAACTGCAGGAGTTGTTAGACCGCGGGCATCTTCAAACCGGTCATATTCGTTACGATCAGCGGCATACGGTGGTCAAGATGAAATCGATCGATCTTAAGCATTTGCGGCTTTTGTGTGCTGCGGAAACTCTGGTATTGGCCGAAACCTTTTTGCGAACAAAAAAAGCCGTGATAGAATTTGCAGAGAACGAAACGGTCAAAGCGAATGTAACTCTCGACGGACAGACCTATGAAGTGCTGATCAAAAAGAACGAGGAGCGCAATTTTGATACGAGCTGTGATTTTGATGATAGCGATCATCCGCTTTGTCTACCCAAGGTGATCGTTTTTTTACAGCTACTCACCACCTATGGAGCCAATTATTTCGATAGTATTCGTAACTGGGACAAAGAGAAGAATAAACTCTTGGAGGCCTATGGCTATTCATTAAAGGACGATCTAAAAGGTAAGTTCGAGTTTACGTACCAAGAAGGCAAACCCTTTTTGCGGGTGTTGGATGGCTCAATTAAACGAGTAGCTGTATTGCCTACTGCGGCCCGCCCCGCCTTGCGTTCTTTTCCCGAAGTGGTGACATCTGTTCCGGAGATACCGGCTCTTGCAGCGGTGACATTACCGCAACAACGGCTGGGCGTAGTTTTTAATTTTAATAAGAAATCTTTTCCCCGTTTTTCGGTCGATGCCGTGTTGGGAGAGCCCAATGAATCTAATGACGGCTTTGTGGGTACGGTAGAGAAACTCGATATTGCCCGCTTTGTGAACACCGAAAACTTTAGTACCAGCGATGCCGCCCTTTTGCAACTGGTCCGGAAACTTCAGGATAACGAGATCAATAAATATGTAAATCGTAACTCTCCCTTTTCGGGTATCTGGGAAAATATTTTGCATCACGAAGCTGATGACCTGCCCGAAGAGACCAAAGACCTGATTACAGAGTATCTGCAACCTAAGTTGCATCGCTTGTTTCAGGAGTTTGGCTCGCAAGCACTGGTCTACACGCTGGCAGCAGGTAAGACCTTTAAGACCTCACACTTACAGTCGCTGCATTTACAATCCGAAGAGGCACAGCCTTTATTTCTAGTAAAGAAAAATAGTCATTACACACTTCTTTGTAAAGTAAAGGCCGGTATCTCCGAATTGGACCTGAGCGATAACGAGGCCCCTACCCCACTTTTGTTTTTTTACAATCACCAAGGATTTTGTTGGAAGAATAAAGAGACTATTTCGCTGATCGAACAGTTTAGACCCACGGGTAAACAGGTTATACAAAGCTCCCGGTGGAAACAAGAGTTGCAAGAGCAAATTTTACCGCTTTCGCGTGATTATACCGTACAATTCTATAAGTCGTTGACCACCGAGATCGGTCATAGCGCACCCGAGCCTCGGGTAATGCTTAGTGAAAAAGGAGATTATCTGGTATTTACACCCCGCTTTTTGTATCAAGGATACGAAGCGGGCTTTAAAGATGGCCAACGCGTTTTGGTTCCACAAGGAGACGGCATACTTGTCATTCAACGGCAAACAGAAAAGGAGAATATCTTTTTACAAAAGCTGCAAAGCCTTCATTCTGGGTTTGTCTACAACAAAGAGGACGGCACGTTGGCCTTGAAAGGTCCCGATGTGCTTCGCAATAACTGGTTCTTTCTATTTATCGATGCTATGAAAGAGGCCAAGACTCCGGTCTTCGGCTTTGAGTTGTTAAAAAATTATCGCTTTAATACTGCAAAGCCACAGACCCGCATCTTTATCAGTAGTCATACCGATTGGTTCGATGCTAAGGTCAATATTGTGTTTGGAGATCAGCAGGTAACGGTAGCCGATGTAAAAAAGGCGTTGGCTAACAAACAGCCCTATGTGCAACTGGGGGATGGTTCGTTGGGAGTACTGCCCGAAGAATGGTTAAAAAAATACGCGCTCTTGTTTCGGGTGGGCGAGGGCAAGACCGATTCGTTAAAACTGTCCCGTTATCATTTGGGTGTGGTCGACGAGCTGTATGCCAATCGTAACGAAGAAGACCTGGAATTGCAACTCGAAGAGAAATACGAGCAACTGCGCCGCTTTGATAAGATCGAGTCGATCGAGTTAAAGGGATCGTTGAATAAGGTGTTACGACCCTATCAGGTGGCCGGGTATCAATGGCTCAATTATTTGCGAGGCATCAATTGGGGAGGGATCTTGGCAGATGATATGGGACTTGGTAAAACGGTTCAAGCCCTTTCTTTTTTGGAGTATTACAAGCGCACCGAAAAAAAATTGAAAGCCCTGGTCGTGTGCCCCACCACGTTAATTTATAACTGGGAGAACGAGATCAAAAAGTTTACTCCATCGTTGAGCTATCGAATTCATCATGGCGCTGCGCGTACTCGAAAAAAAGAGCAGCTAGAAGACCATGATATTACCATTACCACCTATGGCACTTTGCGAAGCGATATTAAACTACTTAGCACCATCGCCCTTGATTATGCTATTTTAGATGAGTCGCAGGCTATAAAGAATCCATCTAGTAAAGTAACTAAGGCGGCCTCTTTGTTACAAGCGCGTCACCGGCTTTGCATGAGCGGAACTCCGTTGCAGAACAATACTTTCGATATCTATGCCCAAATGAATTTTTTAAACCCTGGCATGTTAGGTTCGGTAGAGTTTTTCAGACAAGAGTTTGCCATGCCCATCGATAAGCTGGGTGAGCAAGATCGAAAGGAGCATCTTCGAAAACTTTTGTATCCCTTTATTCTTCGTCGCACCAAAGAACAGGTGGCCAAGGATCTTCCGGAAAAACAAGAGATGGTGCTGTTTTGCGAGATGGAAGAAGACCAAAGAAACATTTACGATGCCTATCGTAATGATTATCGAAATCAGATACTTGGATCAATAGAACTGCAGGGAATTCAACGATCGCAATTGACCATATTGCAGGGTCTGATGAAGCTGCGCCAGATATGCGATTCTCCTGCTATTTTGAACGAAACCGATAAGTTTCCCAATCATTCAATTAAACTCGACGAATTGTCCAGAGAGTTGAGCGAAGGAATCAGCACCCACAAGGCGCTGGTATTCTCTCAGTTTTTGGGCATGCTTTCGTTGATTCGCGAAAAGCTCGATGAGTTGGGTATTTCTTATGTCTATTTTGATGGTAGCACTTCGGCCCCCGACAGAGAAAAAGCTATCCAGCGTTTTCAACAAGACGAATCGGTTAGGGTGTTTTTGATCTCGTTAAAGGCAGGTGGTGTCGGTTTGAACTTAACGGCTGCGGACTATGTATATATTATGGATCCTTGGTGGAATCCGGCGGTAGAGCAACAAGCCATTGACCGTACGCATCGTATTGGGCAAACGAAAAATATTTTTGCTTACCGAATGATCTGTAAGGATACTATCGAAGATAAAATTCTTCAACTTCAAGAAAGAAAACGCAATCTGGCCAAAGACATTATTGCAGACGATCAGGGCTTTGTAAAAACACTGACCCGCGAGGATGTGGAATATCTTTTCAGCTAAGTTATTTTTCCATTTATCTCTGTTTTGCCCCTTTTATACCTGAAAATCAATTAAATCTGTCGATTTAACGCTTTTTCTGCAAGTACGCGACTTGTTTTGCGTCTATCTTTGCGCACCATTTAACAGTCTATGAGAAAATCCCTTTTTGTTCTGCTATTGTCCTTGTTGTCCATTTCCGCTTCTTTTGCCCAACGGGCCGATGGTAGTATCAGGGGAAAGCTTATTGATTCTACGGCTAAGCAACCGGTGGCGGATGCAACGGTATCGGTGATCAGCGCTCGCGATTCTTCGTTGGCCAGTTTTACGCTCTCTACTAAGCAAGGCACATTCGAGATAAAAAATCTTCTTCCGGGTGACTATAAATTATTGGTGAGTAGTAAGGGGCTCCAAGAAATTCGCCGTCCCTTTTCTATTACGGCCGAAAACAAATCGATCGACCTGGGTACGCTTACTTTGAATAAGGATTATAAGATGCTCGAAGGAGTAACCATTACCAGCGAATCTCCGATCGTGGTCAAGAACGATACAGTGCAATTCAATGCGAGCGGTTTTAAAACGGTTCCCAACGCAACGGTAGAAGACTTACTGAAGAAGATTCCCGGTATGGAAGTAGACAAGGAGGGATCGGTAAAAGCTCAAGGAGAACAAGTGCAACGCATTTTGGTGGATGGTAAAGAATTTTTCGGCAACGACCCAAAGTTGGCAACGAAGAATCTAACGGCCGACATGGTCGAGAGCGTACAGGTCTTTGATGATATGAGCGAGCAGGCCAAGTTTACCAAGATCGATGATGGCAGTCGTAGCAAGACCATCAACATAAAACTGAAAAAAGACCGCAACAAAGGATTTTTCGGTAGAGCACTTGCCGGCTATGGCAGCAAGGATCGTTATGAGCAAAATCTGAGCTTTAATAAGTTTGATGGTAACAACCGTATCTCTGTGCTATTTAATGCCAATAACATTAATAAACAAGGTTTTTCTTTTAATGATATCATTAGCTCCATGGGAGGATTTAGTGGTTTTGGAGGCGGCGGAGGCGGTGGCGGAGGCATGATGACGATGACCATGGGAAGCGGTGGAGGCGGTGGCGGTGGAGGCGGCGGCGGCGGGGGCATGATGACGATGACCATGACAGGGGGCCGTGGCGGCGGTGGATTTGGCGGAGGCGGCGGAAATACCGGTATTATTCGCTCGCTTGCTACCGGAACCAATCTAACCAATGAGTGGGGCGGAGGTAAGACCAAATTTACCGGCAGTTACTTTTTTTCGGATAATCGACCCTTGCAAGAACAAACCGTACTTCGCCAAACATTTTTTGCCAACGACTCTTCTGCGAATCAAACACGCAACACTCGCTCTGATAATATCAACCAAAATCACCGCATCAACATTCGTTTAGAGCACCAGTTCGATTCGCTCACCTCTATTTTATATACGCCCTCGGTAACGATACAGCATTCCGATAATTATAATATTGATAGCAGCAACACTTTATCAAAAACACCGCTGGCTTCTTTTTTAGCCATACGTACTAGTGCCGAAAACACCAATGTACGCGATGGTTATACTATCAATAATAACGTTTTGCTCAGAAGAAAATTTTCGAAGATCGGAAGAACCTTAACGATTGGGTTGAACAATACCATTGGAGGCAGCGATGCGGATGGCAAAACCATATCTAACAACTTTTTCTTAAGACCCAATGGTAGCCCAGGGCTGAACTTCTCGCAGAATCAGCAGTACCATCAGCAAACCAAGACTCGAAACAATGTGCTGAGCACATCCTATACCGAGCCGTTAGGGTTGAACAAATTGTTGGAGTTTAACTATGCCTACACCAATAATTTTAGCCGAAGCGAAAAAGAGACCTTTAACTACAATAATAGCAATGGCAAATACGATAACCCCAATTTGCTTCAGACCAATGAGTTCAAAAATATTTTTATGGCTCATCGCTTAGGCGTCAACTATCGATTGCAAGAGAAAAAATATAATTATCAATTTGGGTTGGGCGTACAGCAGGCTGAGCTAGAGAATCACAGTTATCAAGCGCTGACCAATAAAGATTCGATTAGTCGTCAAACCTTCACCAATCTGTTTCCGACCGCTAACTTTAATTTTACACCAACGCGCAGTAAAAATCTTCGGGTAGCATACAACGGAAGAACCAATCAACCTACGGTAGGGCAGCTACAAAATGTTCCGGACGTAACCGATACCCTCAACGTTCGAATTGGTAACCCCAATCTAAAACAAGAGTTCAATCATAGTTTCAATATTGGATACAATACGTTCAACCTGGCCACTTTCCGTTTTGTGGCCGCGAACTTTAATATTGCCACTACCCAGAATCGAATTGTGAATAGCATCTCTGTGCGAGGACCGGTGCAGACTACTACCTATGCTAATGTAAACGGATATCTGCGGGCTTTTTCTTTCTTTACCTTGGGTCTTCCATTTAAAAATCCCAAGCTCAAGGGTTCCAATATCAGTTTGACCAATACCACGCTTTATCTGCGTGATATCAGCTTGGTCAATAAACTGGAGAATGTGACCAAGACCCTTGCCCTTACACAAGGTGCCGGCATCAACATCAACAAAGAAAAGATAGACTTTGGTCTGCGGGCTAACCTAACTTATACGAATCTTAATTATAGCATCAACACCCAGCTAAACGAGGACTTTTGGACGCAGACCTATAACGCAGATGTAACCTTTACATTTCCTAAGGGTATTTTGCTTTCGACCAATTTCGATTACCTGGTCAATACGGGACGCGCCGAAGGATTTAACCAAACCATTCCCTTGTGGAATGCAAGTTTGAGTAAGCTGATGTTCAAGAAAAAGAACGGGGAGTTAAAATTTTCGGTCAATGACCTGCTGAATCAAAACGAAAGCATTACCCGAAATGCCGGCGACAACTTCTTACAAGACACACGCAGTATGGTGCTTCGTCGTTACTTCTTGGTTAGTTTCTTGTTTAATCTAAATCGCATGGGAGGTAAGAACGCTACCCAGCCACAAAGCATGCCCGGCATGCCTCGCTTTATGCAGCGAGAGATGCGTGATATCAGGATCAACTGATAAGGCGAAGAGGTACTATGAGAAGATAGTTGGCTAGGATAGTCCTAGTAAGCGTCGAGCTTTTTCGAGATCTTCGGGCGTGTCGATCTCTACGCCTTTTTCTGCAGCCAGCACCATTCGAATAGGAACCCCGTGTTCCAATAGGCGTAGACATTCCAGTTTTTCTATTTTTTCGAGTGGGGTCAGTGACCACCCGGTAAATTCTAGCAGCATTTTTTTTCGAAACGCATAAACGCCGATATGCTCGTAATAGGGCGTTGCTTGTTTCGGATCTCTGGGGTAGGGGATGATGCTTCGACTAAAAAAGATCGAATTATTATTTTGATCGACCACTACTTTTACCACGTTCGGATTTTCTTTGTCGCTGTTATCGGTCAGCACTCGCATAAGCGAACCAACTTGTACGATCGGATCGTTGAATTGTTGTAATAATCGTTGGAGTGGCTCTTTTTTTATAAAGGGACTATCTCCTTGTACGTTTACGACAATGTCGAATTCCATGTTACGGGCAACTTCGGCAATGCGATCTGTTCCGCTTTCATGCGCTTGCTGGCTTCTTAACACAAGCCCCCCTAGTTTTTTTATCTCTTCTTCTATCTGGTCGCTATCGGTAACCACATATACCTGATCAAATAGGCCGGATTGCACTGCCGCTTCGTAGGTTCTTCGTATAACGGTCTTGTCTCCCAGCAACTGCATCAGCTTGCCCGGAAAACGAGAGGCCTCATAGCGGGCCGGGATCATGGCAATGGCCTTCATATCTAAATGTGCTTAGTCTTGTGAGGGGAGAAACGGTTTTTTTAATAAGGTGCCTAGTTCTTCATCTTTATCGGCAGGGTAGTAGCGATCTATGCCATAGCGAATATCTTTGATAGCGAGCTGTGAAAAAGTGCCCAGCCAACGATCCCAAATAGAAAGGACAGCCCCATAGTTGGTATCGGTATACGGTTGTAATCGGTGGTGGTGCACTTTGTGCATATTGGGCGATACGAATAAATAGCTCAGACCCTTGTCAATATTGGCAGGCAGAGCAATATTGGCGTGAGTAAAAGCAGTAAAGCCCACTACCAGGGTTTGATAGATCATGACGGCATACATAGGGGCCCCGGACAAAAAAATAAAAAGAATAAAGAAGAGCCCTCTTAGGAAACTATCGCCAGGATGATGCCGAAGACCGGTGGTAACATCTACTTTGGTGTCACTATGATGTATTAGATGAAATTTCCATAGCCAAGATTGGCGGTGCATGACCCAATGCACTAACCAGCTGCTAAAATCGAGCGCTAGTATCGCCATGAGTATCGTCCAGCCCACATTGGCGTTTGTTAAGTGTATCAGTCCTACCGAATGCAGCTGACACCAATCGGAAAGCTGTACGATAAAAATGGCCAAGATGCTGTGAATAACAAGGTGAATGATCGTAAAAGCGAAGTTGACGGCTGCATGATTGAGCTTGGTGGTTCGATAGCGGAGTGAGAAAACGGGAATGGCTCCCTCGAGAATCCAAAACACGAGTAAACCTCCTACCAGCATGGCCATTCGTTCGAGAGGGCGTTGCTCGAGACCCTGAAAATAGTTGATGACCGAAGACCAGGTATCCATAGCATGCACATTTTAGTAAGACCCCGTGCGATCTTTTATTGATTCAACATCAATGGCATCACCAGCATCAACAACTCTTCGTTGTCACTTTTATCGCGTGGTTTTAGTAGTCCGGCCTTTGTGGGAGTAGAAAGCTCGAGATTTACCTCGTCGCTGTCAGCTGCGCCCAGCATTTCAATTAAGAATTTGGCATTGAACGCAATTACAAGGTCCTCTCCGGAATACTGGCACTTCATCCTCTCGTTGCCTTCGAAACTAAAGTCCACATCTTGGGCTGCCATCTGTAATTCGCTTCCCGAGATATTAAGGGCTACCTGATTGGTACTTTTATTGCTAAAGATACTTACCCTACGTAACGCACTTTGAAAATCGGCAGTATTGACGGTAAGACAATAAGGATTTTCGGCAGGGATAACCACTTTGTAGTCCGGAAAGCGGGCATCGATGAGACGGCAACTCATTTGCGTAGTACCATAGCGAATAAACAGATGATTGGTGTTATAGCTAAGGGTTACCTCTTCGTCAGTAACAGGAATGGCAGCTTTGACCAGATTGAGTGGCTTGCGTGGTACAATGAAAGAATCGGTCTTGGGGCATTTTACATCGGTACGTTTGTAACGAACTAACCGGTGGGCATCGGTGGCTACGCATTGCATCCCTTTTTTATCGAGCTCAAAGAAAACACCCGTCATGGCAGGGCGCAGATCATCGTTGCTGGTAGCAAAGAGGGTTTTATTGATGGCGGTCAGGAGTGCTGCTGCGGTTATAGAAAAAGAAGTGGTATCATCGGCTGCAGGTTCTTTGGGAAAGTTATCGGGGTTTTCTCCCATCACCTTATACTTCCCATTGTCACTGGTGATCTCGATGGCAAAATTCTTATCGATGGTAAAGGTGAGCGGCTGATCACCGATGTTTTTGAGCGAATCCATCAGTATTCTTGCGGGGATACAGACTTTGCCGGCGTCTTTGGCTTCTATGTCTAATTGCACTCGCATGACGGTCTCGAGATCGGTAGCTACGACTGTCAATTTATTTTTTTCTATCTCGAACAGAAAATCCTCCAAAATAGGCAATACCGTGTTGGTGTTGATAACGCCCGAAATGTGTTGGAGTTGTTTGAGCAGCAACGAAGAATTCGCAATGAATTTCATACAATCTCTATTGTGGGTTACGGGCGAAACTACTGATTTTTTGGGTAGTTTTGGAGAGATGTATAAAAAGGCATTGACCCCCGAGCAGGCCCTGCAAAAGCTGCGCCATTACTGCGCATACCAGGAGCGTTCTCACCAGGACGTGCGAGATAAATTACAACAGCTGGGTTGTGCAAAAAAGGAGCAGGAGGGTATCCTATCAAAACTCATCGAGGACGATTACTTAAACAAGGAGCGATTTGCCCTTGCGTTTGCCGGCGGAAAATGGCGTACCAAGCACTGGGGGCGTAACCGTATTCGATACGAGCTAAAGCAAAAGCGAGTCAGTGACTATTGTATCAAAAAGGCCCTGCAGCAGATCGAGGAAGAGGAATACCAAACCTTGTTGTTGCGGCTGGCCAAAGAGAAATATGCATCCCTGGCTAAGCATCAGTATATAGTTCGTTACAAAAAAACCACCGATTATCTGATCTCCCGAGGCTTTGAGCCCGAACTCATTAGGGCAGCCCTTTCGGATAGCCGGTCGGATAAAAAATAAGTTATTATGTCTTCGCTTACCCTTTCGCTGATACAGACCTCCCTTTTTTGGGAAGACAAAGCCGCTAATCTTAATCACTTCGAAGCTCAATTGGCTTTGCTACAAGGAAAAACCCAAGTAGTGGTGTTGCCCGAATTATTCAGCACGGGCTTTAGTATGAATACCGAACAACTGGCTGAAAGCATGGACGGCCCTTCTGTACAATGGATGCGCACCATGGCCCATCAATTTCAGCTGATCATTACCGGGAGTCTTATGATAAAAGAGAACGGCCATTGTTTTAACCGGCTACTGTGGATGTTGCCCAATGGCGAGCTGGGGTTTTATGATAAAAGACATCTGTTTGCCTATGCGGGCGAGAACTTGCACTACCGGCAGGGAGCTAAGCGGTTAATCGCCTCGGTTAATGGGTTTAGGGTCAACTTGCAGATATGCTACGACCTCCGCTTTCCGGTTTGGTCTCGTCAGCAATCAAAGAATGGGCAACCGGAATACGATCTGCTGATCTATGTTGCAAACTGGCCTGAGCGACGACGAGTAGCCTGGATGAGTTTGTTACAGGCGCGCGCCATCGAAAACCAATGCTACGTAATAGGCGTAAACCGAGTAGGGCAAGATGGTCAACAAATTTACCATAGTGGCGATTCGATGGTGATCAATCCTTTGGGAGAGGTCTTATTTACAAAAAAAGACGAGCCTTGTGTCCACACATTAACGATCAGTAAGGAGTCGTTGCAAGGATATCGACAGCAGTTTCCGTTTTTAAAGGATGGGGATGCGTTTGAGTTACTGCCGTAGCTTATTTTGCCAAGTGGTTCCAACCCTGAGCCGTTAGTGCATGAGTGGATCCGCCCTTGGTGATGATGCGGGCGCCCTGCTCGGCTTCGGTCATATATCCAATAACACGGATCTGTTCGTTTAGCACCAACTTGTCATAGTCAGCTTGTGAGAGCGTAAAGAGTAATTCATAGTCTTCGCCGCCACTTAGTGCACAAGCGGTGGGATCGATCTCGAATTTATAGGCGGCCAGCCGGGTGGCTTCCGAAACAGGAATTTTTTCTTCGTACAACACACAGCCGAGTTCACTTTGCTTGCAGAGATGCAAGATCTCGGGACTTAATCCATCGCTAATATCTAGCATAGAGGTAGGCATAATACCAGCATCACCCAAAAATTCAATAATGTCTTTTCGGGCTTCCGGTTTCAACAAGCGGCCAATCACGTATTGCTCTTCTTCCAGGTCGGGTTGCACCGCCGGACTTTCCAGAAAGATCTTTTTTTCTCTTTCTAAAAACAGTAATCCCACATAGGCAGCGCCAAGGTCGCCACTTACACAAAGCAGATCTCCTTTTTGAGCAGTGCTTCTCTTAACAAACTTGTCGGGCGCTACTTCTCCAATGGCAGTGACCGATAAGACCAGTCCTTTTTGCGAAGAGCTGGTGTCGCCCCCTACCAGATCTACTTCATATTTGCGACAAGCCGCATAAATTCCCTCGTAGAGCTCACTTACGGCCTCTACACTAAACCGATTGCTGATGCCAATGCTGACCACCAACTGTGTGGGCTGCGCATTCATGGCATAGATATCGCTTAGATTTACCACCGCGGCTTTATATCCCAGGTGCTTGAGCGGGGTGTACATGAGATCGAAGTGAACCCCCTCTAGTAGCAGATCGGTTGTAACGACGGTTTGTTTTCCAAAGTGATCGATAACGGCCGCATCGTCTCCTACGCCCACGATCGAAGAAGCTTGTTGCAATTCGATATTGCGGGTTAGATGTTCGATTAGCCCAAACTCGCCTAGCGAACTGATCTCGGTGCGTTCGTTACTCATAAACTACAGTTGAAGTTCTTTTTGTCCATTGATGACCTGCAGCATCTCTTCGTGAATCTTGCCATTGGTGGCAAGCACCTTATGCTGGTATATAGAAAAGGGTTGTCCTGTAAAATCGGTCACCTTTCCACCGGCTTCCTCTACGATCAAATAACCCGCCGCGCTGTCCCAAGGTTCGAGCTTTTGTTCAAAGAATCCATCAAAGCGACCACAGGCTACCCAGCATAGATCGATCGCTGCGGACCCCAACCGGCGCACCGGCACCCCCTTTCTTACAAAACGTTCAAATACTTCGAGGGGCCCGTTGGGTTCATTGATATAGGAATAGGGGAAACCGGTAACCAGACAAGACTTGATGGTCTCGTTCTTGCCGCTTACTCTAATCGGTTTATCATTGAGTGTGGCACCCTGGCCCTTTTCTGCAAAGAAGAACTCATGTAGATGGGGATTGTACACAGCACCCATTACAATTTGCCCATCATGTTCAATCGCGATCGAAACGCAATTGAGCGGAATACCTTGCGCAAAGTTGACGGTTCCGTCAATGGGGTCAACGATCCACTTATAGGCAGAATCTTGCGCAAGCTTTCCGCTTTCTTCTGCTAAGATCTGATGCTCGGGATACGCTTCTCTAATTACAGACAAGATCGCTTTCTCTGCCGCATGATCGGCCTCGGTAACCAGATTATTGACGCCTTCTTTGTTGTGAATGGTAAAGGATTGTTGAAAGAAGCGCAAGATCTCTTCTGCACCGGCACGGGTGGCCTTCTGTAGTGTTGAGCGAAGCATGCGCGAAGATACTGCCTCGATGGCTCAATTGCTTACCTTAGCGGCTTATTCGGCTTACGAAATATGGCTTCATTCTTAGAAAGTGCATTACCCCGCAGATGGGCTTCTGCCCTGCGGCTGGCGCTGGGCGACCCGCGTCGTCAGCAATGGCGGGTGTTAAAAAAACTACTTCGCAAAGCACGCTTTACGGCTTTTGGTCAGCACTATCATTTTGACGAGGCATTATTGAGCAAAGACCCCGGTAAGCGTTTTCAAGAGCTGGTACCGGTCCATGATTATAACAAGATCTATAACGAGTGGTGGAAGCAAACCCTTGACGGCACCTCTGATGTTGCCTGGCCGGGTAAGATCAAGTACTATGCCCTTAGTTCGGGAACCTCTGAGGCGGCCAGTAAATATATTCCGGTCACCAACGATCTGTTGCGAAGCAATATGATCAACTATCTGCGGCAGTTGTTGAGTTTGATCCGTTACGAAGAGGCCAATAAAATGGCCATGACCAAAGGATTTTTGATGTTGGGTGGCGCTACTGACCTTAAAAAGGGAAAAGCCGGATGGTATTCCGGTGATCTCAGTGGGATATTGGCTAAGAAAAGGCCTTTTTGGTTTCAAACTTTTTATAAGCCGGGCGGACGAATAGCGGCTATTACGGACTGGAACCAGAAACTCAACGAGATCGTAGAGCAGGCTTCGCAATGGGATATTGGCTTTGTAGTGGGAGTCCCTGCCTGGTGTCAAATGTGTATCGAAATGATCATTGATCACTATAAGGTCAAAGATATTCACGAGATCTGGCCCAACTTTAGCTTCTTTGTGCACGGCGGCGTGGCCTTTGAGCCCTATCGGAAAGGATTTGAAAAATTATTGGGTAAACCCATTGTATACGTAGAGAATTATCTTTCGAGCGAAGGTTTCATTGGTTTTAAACATCGCGAGCATGCCAAAGGGATGCAGCTGATCCTCAATAATAATATCTTCTTTGAGTTTATTCCTTTTGACGAAGGGAATTTTGACGCCGATGGAAATTTATTACCTGGCCACCAGGCATTGATGATCCACGAGGTAGTACTCGAAAAGGAATATGCCTTGGTGATGAGCACTAACGCAGGAGCCTGGCGTTACCTGATCGGAGATACCATCCGTTTTGTCGACCTGGATAAATCAGAAGTAGTTATTACGGGACGGATCAAGCATTTTTTAAGTCTGACCGGCGAGCATCTGAGTGTCGATAATATGAATAAGGCAATCGAGTTGGTCAGCGAAGAGCTCAATATCAGTATTCCGGAATACACCGTTACCGGGTTTCCCTATCAACAGTTTTTTGCGCACCGCTGGTATATTGTCACCGATGATGCGGCGGACCCCGATAAGTTACGCCAACGCATCGACGCCCATCTTCGCGAGCTAAATGACGATTATGCGGTAGAAAGAGACAGCGCCTTAAAGGAAATATTTGTAGAGGTTCTTCCGTTGGCAGTATTGATGCAGTTTATGGAGCATAAAGGAAAATTGGGCAGCCAACACAAATTTCCGAGGGTGATGAAAGGAAAGATGCTTACCGATTGGGAGCAGTTCTTACAAACCCGAAGCGCTCGCTGATCTAATTCTTTACTACATGGCAGCTGTTCCATATCGATCTTGGTGGCATCGAATAAAAATAACCCTGCTTTATCTTTTTATTTTTCAATTGGGCTATATTGTCTTGTTGCGGTGGGTCGATCCGCCTTTTACCATCACGCAATTATCGGAATGGGTATCGGGACAAGGGCTTACAAGGGATTATATAAGGGCCGACCAGATGACCCCCTACGCCAGACTGGCTGTATTGTCTTCCGAAGACCAGTTATTTCTAGCGCATAACGGATTTGATTGGGAGCGCATTCAAAAGGCGTTCGAGTACAATAAAAAAAAGACCGATCGATTAAGGGGAGGTAGTACCATTAGTCAACAAACAGCCAAGAATGTTTTTCTCTGGCAAGGGCGTAGCTGGTTGCGAAAAGGACTTGAAGTCTATTTTACGTTCATGATAGAATGGGTTTGGGGTAAAAGAAGGATCCTCGAAGTGTATCTGAATGTAATTGAGATGGGTTCCGGCATTTTTGGTATTGAAGCTGCCTCACAACATTATTTCAACAAAAGGGCCTCGCAGCTGTCACGTTACGAAGCGGCGCTGATTGCCGCAGTATTGCCCAGCCCCAAAAAGTATCGCATACAACCGCCTTCTCGCTATATGCAACGCAGGGCCACCTTTATTGTGGGTCAAATGCAGCACCTTATTTCCGATAGTGAGGTGCGAAAGCTTATCGAAAATCGTTAATGAAGCAAAGGGTCGATTGCGTGAATGGCTTGTTTAAGGCGATCGGACTCCGTACCGCTGATCGGCGTCCAGGGAGTCGATTGCTGGGTCATGCAATCTTTATAAAAGAGAAATAATTTTTCTCGCGTGGCCAAGTCGGGGTATTCGCGCAATTCATCTTTTACCCAAGGAAGATCGGTATTGCACAACAGGTAATGATCGTAGTGTCGCTCAACGATCTGGTCTAAAATATAGCGATGACATTTTTTAAAAACGAACTCGCACCATACTTTCATTACATACATATCGGTATCGATAAATAAGGGCCACACTTTTTGGGGATCTTTACCATGGCGTTGCTTTTCTTGAATTCGTGCCAGGGCTTGTTCTTCTGATCTCACTTGTCCTTTGGCGATCGTTAGCAGATCGTCGAACGTATACTGTGTACCATGTGTACACAAGTAGTCTCTGGCAAATTCCGGACACCAGTCCGATTGATAATGATCTGCCAATTCTCTGCACAGCGTACTTTTTCCTGTACTTTCCGGCCCTAGTATGACAATCTTTCGGATCATGCTGTTGCGGCTCTTTTTTTCCATTCGATCAGCCCCGTAATAGCCAGGACGGTAAGAATTAGGTAGTATCCACTGGTCAGTACCAGCCCTTTGGTAAAGTATAGTGGAATGGCGGTAACGTTGGTCAGTAACCACCAATACCAGCTCTCTACCTTTTTGTGCGTCATCAGCCACATACCGGTAAAGGCCGCAGCCGATGCCAATGCATCGGCCCAGGGTATAGCGCCTTCAAAGAAATTTTCTTTGAGATAGACCAGCGAAAAATAAAGCACTGCGTAACAAAACAAAAAGAAGATCAATTGAGCCACGCCATACCGCGCATTGCTAAATTGGATCTGCCATTTCTTGTTATTCTTCTCGTCTCGTTGTAACCAACAGTACCATCCATAGAGACTCATTATAGTATAATAAAAATTGACAGCGGCCTCGCCGGGTAAATGCGATACGAAGCTAAGCCAGGTGTATATAACGGTATTGACTAGTCCTAGTGGATAGACCCAAACGTTTTCTTGACGACTGCACCAAACGCTGGCTATGCCACTGATAACGGCTATCCATTCCGGTATGGTAGCGGATGTTAGCGCATGGATCAGTTCGGAGTACAAAACGGTAAGGGTTGATTATTCCGATTGGGCCACTACCTCTTTTACTTCGGGTATCATTCTTTTCATCATGCCTTCAATACCGGCCTTAAGAGTGATCATAGAGGAAGGACAACCGCTACAACTGCCTTGCATAGAAAGACTGACGGTACCGGCCTCGTAACTTTTAAATTGAATGGCACCGCCGTCCATCTCAACAGCGGGGCGAACGTAATTGTCTAATAATTCCTTGATACGTTTAACCACATCGTCGTCGTCGGCACTTACTTCGTTACTACCCGATAACTTGATAGTGGCCAGTTCTTCTTCGTTTACAACCACCTTTCCCTCTTCGAGATAATCTTTTAAAAATTGTCTGACCGATGGGGTCACATCGTTCCAATCTGTTTCGACCGTTTTGGTAAGGGTTACAAAATTGCTCGCAATAAAGACTGCTTTGATAAAGGGAAAACCAAAGAGTTCGGTAGCCAGTGGAGAGGGCTTGGCGCTGTCAATATCGGGAAAGTCAACGCTTTTACCGGGATAGAGCAGTTTGTTGGCCACAAACTTCATGGTCTCCGGGTTGGGGGTCATCTCGGTGTAGATACTGATAATAGGATTGCCGGTCTTGATCATAGTTCACATGTTGCTATGCAAAAATAACCAAATTAGCGCGAAAGGGTTCGATCAGGCGGTAAAGCGACCTGTTTTTTTGAGTATCCTAATAAGCAGGTACAGCAAACAGAGTACCGCTACCGATACAGCAAAAATTCTATGCGGGGATAGTGCACAGCCTGCCAGCAGTTCGGGATAGCGAAGCGCAGGCAAGGGGGCGAACAAAAGCAAACAGATACCCAGTAGCCATATAAATTGCGTAGTATGTTCTTTTAAAATCCAGCGCCTCCAATTGAATTCCATACTCCGTAACGTACTGCCAAGACCTTGGAGAGAGGGCCACCAACGGTTTACATCGTGGCAATAATCATCGAATCCCGAGCCAAATTTTTTTCGAAGAAAATCCTCTTCGGCCAGCACAATGGCCTGATAGATAAAACAGAAAAACGGCATCATTACTGCCACATAAAAAACCGAATTCGCTAAAATGCCTACCCCGAGCAGCATCAAAATATTGCCCACATACAGCGGGTTGCGGCAGTGCCTGAAAATTCCTTCTGTAACCAGCCCTTCGGCGTATGGTTTACCCTCTTTTCCGCCCCTTACAATATAGGCAAGTCCGATGGTGAGCCCTCTGATACCTTGACCGGTAATAGTTATCAGCAGCCCCATAATAACGGGCCACCAGTAGAAATAAGGTCCGCAGCCCGTAGCACTAAAAAGTGGTCGAGACGGAACAAATAAGGCGGCATAAAACAAAATAAAGATCCAGTTGCGGTACTTAAAGAAAAAATTTCCGATGGCGATCATGACGATATTTTATCGTTTAACAGCTAGGAGTCCTACAAAATTGTACCACTTAAAGAATACTTCGCAAGAAGCAAAACCCTGATCGCGCAGCAGTGAGACATTCTCGCTCAATTTATAGGGTACCAGTACGTTCTCTAGGGCCTCCCTTTTTTGCGAGATCTCGAGCTCGCTGTATTGATTTCTTCTTTTATAGTTATAATAATAATTGATGAAATCGCGATTAAAGTCGCTTTCTTCGGCCAAGATCTTTTCTATTAAGATCAGCACCCCCCCGGGGTTGAGTCCCTTACAAATGTCTTGTATCAATTTTTCTCGATAGATAGGGCGCACAAATTGCAGTGTGAGGCAGAGCACCACTACCGAAGCGTTATGGATCACTACGCCTTGGCTAAGATCGGTACAGCGTAGCTCGTAGGGTCTGGCGAATTTGATCTCATCGAACTTCGCCTTGCATTTGTCGAGCATTTCTTGTGAATCGTCTAGTCCGATAAATCGAATGGACTTTTCGACCATTGTATCCATGCCGATCATGGTGGTGCCCGTAGAACAACCCAGATCGTACACAAAGCTGCTTTCGCGCGCATGATCGGCGGCCAGTTCGGCCATCATGCGTTGCATCTCACCATAAAAGGGTACCGAGCGATTGACCATGTCGTCGAATACGCTGGCCACATTGGCGCCAAACTTAAAGTCGCTGACCTTTTCGATCTCATCGCGAAACACCTGGTCTTTGCCCATAGAATTGAATTAGGGGCAAAGTAACTAAATAGTTCAGTCTTATTCGGGTTGTTGACCCCATTTTTCAGGTGAGCGCCAAAGAGCCGATAGCAAGAGCTCTCGGATAAAGAAGAACTCCTTGGGTAATTTATCGTACACCTGTTCGAATAGTTCTTGATGTCCCAATAATTCCCTTTTTCCTTGCTCGCGGTCAATGATCATCACCTTATCAAAATCCTCTTTGGTAAAGCTTTCCATTCCCCTCCAATCCATGTCGCCATAGCGGGGACGCCACCCGAGCGGACTTTCTACGGCAGATACCTGTCCGCGAATACGTCCCACGATCCATTTGAGCACTCGCATATTTTGGCCATAACCCGGCCATAAGAATTGACCATTTTCATCCTTTCTAAACCAATTGACACTAAAGATGCGGGGAGCATTGGGAAGATCCCTTCCAAACTGCAGCCAATGGTTGACATAATCTCCAATATGATATCCCATAAAGGGTAGCATGGCGAAGGGGTCTCTTCTTACTTTTCCCACTTCTCCAAAGGCGGCGGCTGTCATTTCGCTTCCCATGGTGGTGGCTAAATAGACCCCAAAATTCCAATTGAAACTTTGATATACTAAAGGAACGCTGGTGCTTCTTCTTCCTCCAAAAATAAATCCGGACACAGGTACTCCTTCCGGGTTGTCCCAATCGGGATCAATGGCCGGATTTTGTGCAGCGGGAGCACAAAATCGAGAATTGGGATGTGCGGCCGGCTTTCCGGAAGAGGGGTCCCAAGACTTGCCGGTCCAATCGGTTAACCCTTCGGGCGCTTCTTTGGTCAGCCCTTCCCACCATACGTCCTTGTCGGATGTTACGGCCACATTAGTAAAAATGGTATTGGCCTTGATGGTCTCCATGGCATTGGGATTGGTGTGGTAGTTGGTACCGGGTGCCACACCAAAATAGCCAGCCTCGGGGTTGATGGCATGCAGCCCTCCTTTTTTCCCTTTGTGTATCCAGGCAATATCATCTCCTACCGTGGTTACTTTCCAATCGTCAAATTCTTTAGGTGGGATGAGCATGGCAAAGTTGGTCTTGCCACAAGCACTGGGAAATGCGGCCGCCAAATAATTTTTTTGATTGTCGGGAGAGGTGACCCCCAGAATCAACATATGTTCCGCGAGCCATCCTTCTTCTCTTCCCATTACAGAGGCAATACGTAATGCGAAACATTTTTTTCCCATCAGAGCGTTTCCGCCGTAGCCACTTCCGTAAGAGATGATCAGCCGCTCCTCCGGAAAGTGAGAGATGTACTTTACATCGGGATTACAAGGCCAGCTACTGTCTTTTTTATTTCCTTGCAATGGCGCGCCCACCGTGTGCAAACATTTTACGTAGCTCTTCTTTTGCAAATAGGGCAAAATGGGGGCTCCCATACGGGTCATGATCCGCATATTGACCACGGCATACTCCGAATCGGTAAGTTGTACCCCATAGCGAGCATAGGGCGAACCAACAGGCCCCATACAGAAGGGAATAACATAGAGCGTACGCCCTTTCATGCTTCCTTGCAAGAGATCATTGAGTTTTTTCTTCATCTCTACCGGATGCATCCAGTTATTGGTAGGACCGGCGTCTTCTTTACGCAAACTGCAGATAAAGGTGCGGTCCTCTACGCGGGCCACATCGCTGGGGTCACTAAAACAAGCAAAACTGTTTGGTCTTTTTTCGGGATTCAGACGAATAAAGGTGCCTTTTTTCTCTAGTAGCGAACAAAGGTTATCGTACTCTTCTTGGCTGCCATCGCACCAGTGAATGGCACCTGCATCGCAATGAGCCGCCATTTGTTTTACCCAGGTGTCTAGTTCTGTGCGGGCTTTGGCAGATTCGGTAGCAAGAAAGTTTTGTTGAGTAGACATAGCATCGTTTTAAAGGGCTTCCCCTAGGGGGTTGCATAAAGCCGCAAAGGTATATTATCCCAATCAAACTAACGAGCGTTCAGTTGGACGAGTCTGGGGTTTTTTCCCGTATTGTGCTGTTTATTAACAATTTACTATTGAGATGCTGCAATTTTTACTATCGCTAAGCCGATCAAGGTTTTATATTTGTGAAAATAACCCATGCATATGCCACTGCGTTTTTTACTAATAATGACCATTGCCTTTTTTTCGCTGAGCGCCTGCGTAAGCAGCAAGAAGTTCAAAACGTCCCAACAAGACTATGCCAAACTACAAGACCGCTATAAAACACTAGAGACCGAGAACAATGCCTGCGGCGAAGAGAAAGGGATCTTGCTGAGACAAAAAGAAACTCTCGAAAGAGAGAAAGCCTTGCTTACGGCCCGGATGAAGGAGCTGCAAGAACAGATTGCCTATCTAAAAGAAAACAATAACCAGGCCCTCAAACAACTGGAGAGTCTGTCGGTGATCTCTACTCAACAAGCAGAGAGTATCAAGAAGTCGATGGACAATATGGGTATAAAGGATGCCTATATTCAAAACATCCAGCGTCAAATGTCCTATAAGGATTCCATAAACATGGCACTGGTGATCAATCTTAAGGGAGCGATCGGCAATCTGGATGATGGGGATATTAATATTAAAGTCGATAAGGGGGTGGTCTACGTTGATATATCGGATAAACTACTGTTTAAGACCGGTAGCTACGATGTTACCGATCGGGCCAGCGAAGTATTGGGTAAAGTAGCCACGGTGCTCAACAATCAACCCGACCTGGAGTTTATGGTCGAGGGACATACCGATGGGGTTCCCTTTAAAGGATCTGGTGTAATTGCCGATAACTGGGACCTGAGTGCTAAGCGTGCCACTACCGTGGTGCGTTTATTGCAAACAAAATACGGACTCGATCCTGCCAGGATGGTAGCAGCCGGTCGTGGGGAGTATCGTCCTATTGCGGATAATACGACTAAAGAGGGTCGTTCGGCCAACCGCCGCACGAGGATCGTAGTGTTGCCGCAGCTCGATCAATTCTTTAAGTTGCTCGAAAAGCAATAAGCGCTACTGATTAGTCTATTTCTTCGAACATGCCGGTCTCTTTGTTTTTTCGTACCCGGTTTGCTGCAAACCAGCGTCCGTTCATAGCTACATAGACACCAGGAGGTAAGGTCTGGGCAAAGGCCAGGGCACTACCCAAATTGAATAAGCCATCGGAGCTACCGAATTTGATCGGGATCATGGCGCCGGTAAGCACGATTGTTTTGTCGACTACTTGTGCAGCCAGCACCGTAGCGGTTTGGGCCATGGTATCGGTGCCATGCGTAATTACAATCCTGTCTTCGGAGCAATTATTACAACGCTTTGCGATCAGCTCTCGGTCTTGGTGACTCATCTCTAAGCTATCGATCATCATAAGGGTATCAACAGCAATATCCACCTTAGATCGCCCCAGCGTTAGCAGATCGTTTATATGGGTGTCTTTAAAATAGAGTTGACCGGTAAGCTCGTTGTATTCTTTGTCGAAGGTCCCACCGGTTATAAAAATGCGGACGGCCATTTTCAAAAGTTTGCATGAAGGTAATACAGGCAAAATTACCATGGGGGTTTAGTAACTTTGTAAAACAAAAGGCCCCTCCGTAGAAACGGAAGGGCTCTAACGATTGCTTGCCATATGAAAATCTTGCGCTAGAACGCGAGAGAGATTATCGATTCGACTTACCGATACAAAAATAGAGGGGAGTAAGACGTGTCGACGAACCGAAAATCCTGTTCAATTGCATGGCTAACAGCCGGCCAAACTACTGAAACGCTTGTCCAGCAAGGGTTTTAGCATAACTACTTTATGATGTCCAACCGCTCGGCCGATATTTTATTTTTATTGATCAAGTCGCTTGAAAAAGCAGAGAAAAGGCATTTTAAACTCTACATTACCCGTAATTCGGGAAAGACCGACCTTAAGATCGTTCAGCTTTTCGATGCAATTGATCGGAGCGTTGAGTATGACGAAATGCTCCTGCTCAAAAAAATTGCGGGGTTAACCAAGCCCCGGCTGGCAAACCTTAAGAGTCATCTTTCCAAAGAGATCCTGTCGAGCTTGCGGTTACTCAAAAGCGCAGACAGCATAGACCTGCAATTGACCGAACTATTCGACTTTGCCCATATCCTCTATAAAAAAGGGCTTTTTTTGCAAAGTCTGCGGTATATCGAAAAAGCAAAGGAGACCGCCAGGGCACAACACAAGTACAACATTATCCCGCCGCTTTTATCGCTCGAGAAACGGATCGAGAGTCTGCATATTACCCGACATATTCAAGATCGTGCCGAAACCTTGGCGGCAGAGGTTAGCAACGCCAACTTGCATATTGACCGGGTAGGCCGACTTTCTAATTTATCGCTGCAACTTTTTAGCTGGTTCGTGCAACATGGTCATGCGCGCAATGAGGCCGATGAGCAGGGGGTTAGGAACTTTTTTCTTTCCCATCTTCCGGAGGACGCTTGGCAATTGAATGGTTTCTATGAACGCCTTTATCTGTACCAGAGCGTTACCTGGTATGCTTTTATAAGACAAGATTTTTTGCAATACTATCGATATAGCCAACGCTGGGTGGACCTTTTTGCCCGACACCCGGCCATGGTGCGGGTAGAGACAGGTCATTACATAAAGGGGATCCATCAACTCCTCAATGCGCATTTTGACTTGCGTAATCATCGCGGATTTAGTGATACGTTGCGATTCTTCGAGGAGGTGGTAATGCACGACCGTATTCGATCGAACAATAATTTTAGGATACAGGGTTTTATTTATCTGAGTACGGCTCGCATCAACCAACATTTTATGCTGGGCACATTTACCCAAGGGGTAAAAAGGATACCTGACATGAAAAAGGAATTGAGCCAATACGATCTTTTTATCGATAGCCATCACGGGTTGGTGCTTCAATATAAATTTGCCATGCTATACTTTGGTAGCGGCGATTATAGTAGCTGTATCGATTATCTGCAACCCATCATTCACAGCACCTCCCATTTGCGCTACGATCTGCAATGTTATGCTCGCTTGTTACACCTGATCGCACACTACGAACTGGGCAATGATGTATTGATGGAGTCACTGACCAAGTCGGTCTACCGATTTATGTCGAAGCTTCAAAACTTTACGGTGGTAGAAGAGGCCATGCTTCGTTTCTTACGTCGCTCCATCACTTTAGCGCCTCGTCAACTAACCCCCGCTTTTTCGGACTTGCTCGATCAGATCAAGCATCTCGAAAAAAATCGCTTTCAAACCCGGGCCTTCGCTTATCTCGATGTGATCTCTTGGTTAGAGGCCAAGCTGTCTGGGCAATCGCTAGAAAAAGTGATCCAAGAAAAGTATTTACAGAGCCGTCATCGCTGAGCTGTTTTTTCACTGTAACTTGCGAACATGCAGGATTATCTCGGTGGGTTAAACGAAAGACAACGCGAGGCGGTACTTCATCATAATGGCCCTATGTTAGTAGTGGCCGGAGCAGGAAGTGGTAAGACAAAAGTGCTTACTACTCGAATCATTCACCTGATGGCAGCGCATCAGGTCGATGCCTTCAATATATTGGCGCTCACCTTTACTAATAAGGCTGCCCGCGAAATGAAAGAACGAGTGGAGCGCATCTTAGGCGATGGTGAGGCGCGTAACCTTTATATTGGGACTTTTCATGCGGTGTTTGCAAGAATTCTACGGTTCGAGGCAGAGAAGCTGGGGTATCCCAAGCATTTCACCATCTATGATACGGATGATAGCAAAAGCGTGGTCAAGGCCGTGATCAACGATCTTCATTTGGATGATAAGCACTATAAGCCCAATATTGTCTATAACCGCATATCGGCTGCCAAAAACGCATTGATCAGTCCAGAGGAGTATCGCAACGATTACGGACTGCAACAAGAGGACATACGCTCCGGCCGGCCGGCGATCGCACAGATCTACGATAGTTACGTACAACGTTGTTTTCGAAACGGAGCGATGGATTTTGATGACCTGCTCCTTAAGTTTTATCAATTGCTCAAAACCGTCCCCGAATGCTTGTCTCGCTATCAGCATAAATTCAAGTATATCCTGATCGATGAATACCAGGATACCAATCCGGCCCAATACGAGATCATCAAATTGCTGGGGGCCATGCACGAAAATGTTTGCGTAGTGGGTGACGATGCCCAAAGTATCTACAGCTTTAGAGGTGCTACTATCGAGAATATCTTGCAGTTTCAGCGCGATTACGATCAGGTTAAGGTGGTAAAGCTCGAACAGAACTACCGCAGCACCAGTCAGATTTTGGCAGTAGCCAATCAAGTGATCAGCCATAATAAAAGCCAGATCGAAAAAGTGTTGTTCACCGAAAATCCTCCCGGCGAAAAAATTCAACTGGTACGTACCCTTACCGATAATGACGAAGGGAAATTCGTGGCCGATTCTATTCAGGAACTCAAGCTTCGGCATCATTATGCTCATCGGGATTTTGCCATTTTATATCGTACCAATGCGCAGAGTCGTGCATTCGAAGAAGCGCTTCGTAGAATGGGTATTCCGTATACCATTTACGGGGGCATCAGTTTTTATCAGCGAAAAGAGGTAAAAGACCTCGTGGCCTATTTGCGACTGATCGTTAACCCTCACGACGAAGAGGCCCTAAAGCGAGTGATCAATTATCCCACCCGCGGCATCGGAAAGACATCGCTCGATAAGCTATTGTTGGCGGCCAACGAAAAAAATTGTTCTTCGTGGACAATCTTACAAGAGGCGCGACGTTATGGATTTCGAGCGGGTACCCTGACGGTACTCGAGGAATTCGTGACCATGATCAAGAGTTTTTCCAGCATGCTCGAAAAATCAAATGCCTACGATGTGGCCTTCTATGTAGGTAAACAAACCGGGTTGGTCAAAGAACTATTTAACGACAAAAGTACCGAGGGCATACAGCGTTACGAGAACATCCAAGAGTTGCTCAACTCCATCAAGGAATGGACCGAGAGTCCCGATAACGATGAGGGTGAGTTGGTCGATAAAAGTCTCGGGGCGTATTTACAGCAGATCACCTTACTTACCGACGCCGACCAAAAAGATACCGATGCCGATACGGTCAAGTTGATGACGATCCACGCTGCCAAAGGATTGGAGTTCTCTTGCGTATTTGCCGCCGGGCTCGAAGAGATGCTTTTCCCGAACGCTATGGCCATTAATACTCGCGAGGAGTTGGAAGAAGAGCGAAGACTTTTTTATGTGGTCATTACCCGTGCCAAAGAGCGGCTATGGATCAGTTATGCCAACACTCGGTATAGATTCGGTCAGCTCGTACAAAACGAACCCAGTCGGTTTATCAATGAAATTCCGGAGGCGCACATCGATAAGCGCTACGCGGGAGGAAGTCCCAGTGGTCTTTCTCGCTCATCGGGTAGCGGATCGTTCTCAAGAGGTCAATCATTTGGTCGCTTTGCTGAAAAGAAGTCTGATGCGGTGGCCGAAAAGCGGGAGATGCCCCAATATGTGGGACCTTCCAAAGCCCCTCCCAAGGTGGTACCACATACCCCATCGGCCAATTTTACTCCCAGCGATGCATCAAAAATTGCCGTAGGACAGCGGGTAGAGCATGCCAAATTTGGTTTTGGAAAAGTGATGAGTCTCGAAGGAGCAGCTCATAACCCGGTAGCAACGGTTCACTTTGAGCAGAACGGAGAAAAAAAGATCATGCTTAACTATGCACGACTTCGCATAATCGAGTAACGGCTGCCAACTTTTTAATATCAACTTATGGCTCGCTCCTTTCGACACAAAAAAAAATCGAGTGACCGATCGGGTATCTCTGCCAAGACCCGTAAGCGTATCCGAGTTACGGTACTGTTTATGCTTCTGGGAGCTGTTGTGGTTACCGGTTTTTGGTTGTACACCGAATGGCGGCATTACCAAAGGGCGATACGCGCCCGCTTTCCTGAGTTTGGTATTGCCATGCCTTCGCATCACGCTATTCATGGTATTGATGTTTCGCGGTATCAGCGCTATGTTAGCTGGTCTGACGTATCGGCCATGAATGTGCTCGGCATCAAGCTTGGATTTTGCTTTATTAAAGCAACCGAAGGAACCGGGTATACCGATCCTCATTTTAGTAGAAACTGGAAAAAAAGTAAGCAGGCAGGAATGATACGAGGGGCGTATCATTATTTTTCTCCTACTGCATCAGGACTTACCCAAGCCCGTCATTTTTTGAGTGCGGTTCGTTTCTCTTCGGGTGATATGCCTCCGGTACTCGACCTCGAAGAGACAGCCGGAGTTCCGGTCGCTCACTGGCGAAAAGAAGCCCTTCTTTGGCTAACGACCGTAGAGAAGGCAACCGGTATTCAACCGATTCTTTATACCAATGTTTCTTTCTACCGAAAATATTTGGGTCGCGCGTTCGACAAGTATCCCCTTTGGGTTGCGCATTACTATCAGCCTCGTCAACCCAGTATTTTTAGAGGGTGGACCTTTTGGCAGCATAGTGATGCGGGCAGAGTCAATGGTATTGAAGGCCCGGTCGACTTTAATGTCTTTAACGGCGATTCCAGTGCATTTCGTCGTATCTTGATCCCCTAAACTAGCTATATGGAGCAGGGATGGGATTCGGAGGTGAGCGCATTTTTTATTCGTATCGTCAATGCTATTGCGGTTACCGTTATCTGGATGCTTACCGCCTCTACTGTTGGGCTTTACGCAGGGTTGGCAGTCCCGGGCCGTTATGCCCTGTGGGTAACCCTTCTATTTTATGTGCTATTGATCCTTTCGTTTGCCGCTCTTGTTCGCTATCTGCGAAACACTTGGAAGAAAAATCATCGCTAACTGCTGTGATCCGAAACGATCAGCCACGTACCATCGATCTTCTTGAGCAGTAGGGTAAAATGGCCCCCCACATCTCCGATCGTTCTTGTAAGTTGCCACTTTCCTACTACTTGCATATAAGAATCAGAAAGTTGATTGATGTGCAACAGAGTAAACTTTAATTGACCCATCGCCGTTTTGTCGGGGTAGCCTTTTTGATAATTGAGCAGTGTTTGCTTCCAACCATAGGTAATACCAGATTTACCAATAAAGCGCAAGGAGTCACTTTTCCAATATCCTTCCATAAAACTCTCGAGGTCTCCGCGATTCCAGGCTTGGGTTTGTTTTTCAAGAAGAACCTGAATAAACTTTTCATGTTCTTGTGCAACAAGCGTGAGTTGCAGTGTCAAAAACAAAAGAAATAAATAAACTTTCATACAGAGAAGGTATAAAATTCGATTAATGCCTACAATCATCAGTATGCGCATGGTTATGGGCGCGACAACTGCGAACATTAAGCAAGTGTGAATAGATGATCAGCATTACTGCAGGCGTAAGCAAGAAAAGCTGATGGCTAACAAAAACCTGTTTTAGTATCAAGAATACACCGCCTAGTAAAAAGAGAAGCCAGGGCGTTAATCGATGGTGATGTTTTTTGTATCCGTGATACATGGAATAGCTTCCGATGATGAGTGCCAGCGCGATCATCCCCAACTCAAAGCCCAGATGATGAATGATATTGACCCCAAAGAGGGGTAAGCTGGTCAAAAGCAGTGGCAGTAAAGCACAATGAATGGCACAGATCACCGAGGCACTAATGCCCAACCAATCCCAGATGAACCGATAACGCATGCTACAAAATTACTAAAATAGCAACCTAGTTGCAAAAATTGTATTCCGGAGGCGGTCGACTACTGCGGTCTTCGTAATTTTGCTGTTCAATGTCTTTATATGTCTAAAAGGGGCTGGATGTATCTGGGGTTTTTTGTTGTATTGGCATTGGTCTTTTACACGGTACTGGCGTTACTGATTCCGGGCTATACTAAAAAGGGCGTTGCACCGGTTAGTTATGTACGTCCATTTCGATTTGTAACCCAGGATAGTGCTTATTTCTCGGAACAAGCGGTAAAGGGGAAGGTCTATGTGGCCTCCTATTTTTTTACCACCTGCAAAGGGATCTGTCCGAAGATGAATAACTACCTGAAAGAAGTTTATGAGGCATTGCACGATCAACCCGATTTTTTGATCCTCTCTCACACTTGCGATCCGGAGACTGACTCGGTGATGCAGTTAAAGCGCTATGCCGATTCGTTGAAGGTGGATACAAGACAGTGGGTTTTTTTGACGGGCCGAAAGGATAGTCTGTACTACACGGCCCGTATCAGCTACACCATTGATGACCCTGCCAACAATTTGACATCTATCGAGGACGATTTTCTGCATACTCAGTTCTGGGCGCTGGTAGATAGAAATGGCGATGTAAAAAAGATCTACGATGGATTAAAGGAGTCGGAGGTTAGGCAGTTGATCGTGGATGCTAAAAAACTACTTGAAGAGAAGCATTAATTTTACCGTACTATGTCTCGTATGGCTGCCGCTGTAGAAAAAAGAACCATTGAGCTGCTCAAACAGCAATCGCTGAGCGTTACGGAGAGTCGTAAGCGAATCTTGCAACTTTTCTTAGATCGACCCGGAGCGCTTTCTCATGGTGATATCGAAAAAAAGGCGGGAGCGGTTTTTGACAGGGTCACGATCTACCGCACGCTCCAGACCTTTGTGGACCGGGGTCTTATTCATACGATACCTTCTGCCGACAATGCCATACGGTATGCTTTATGTAAGGAGGAATGCGCCGACGGGCATCATCGTCATCAGCATATTCATTTTGTATGCCAACAATGTGAGCAGACCTTCTGTCTCGACGAGGTGGTAACACCGATAATTCGTTTACCGAAAGGCTATTCCGGCAAGCAAGTAGAAATTCTGGTGCAAGGAAAATGCAAACAATGCGGAGTAGCTGCCCGTCACTGACCGACATCATTGTCTTGGGTTAAGCCAGTGAATAGTTTACCGGAAATAATGTCACTCCGGTATGAAAAAGTTTTTTTTGTTTCTGTGGTTACTGCTCTTTGTTGTGATATTGGCCACCTGTTCTACGACCTCTCTGATAGTAAGCTGATCTACTCGGCCCAAAGTCAAAGCTTTGACCCTACTTCTTCTGATAATTTGGGTAGAGAGTACGGTAAACTCATTGTAGAGGATATTGTCAATAAGGGTATCATTGTTGTTTCTTCCATACCCAGTAAAGGCCTTTAACATCGGTGGTCCATTCTTTGAACCACGCTACGAGAATGATCTCATCGACTAGTTCCAGCATAGTAATGGAGGCAGCTGCGTAGAATAGGGGATTATACAGCCGATCGAAAAAATAAAAACTCAACAAAAAAATTCCTTGTGCAAAGGCGGCCAGTTTTGCAAGCCGGGTATGAAAACTGGTGATGCGTTTGTAGCGATACAGCGCCAATGCTGTCTGTACTATAAAAAGCAATAGGAGCGGCAGCAGCCATTTTATTTGTTCCGAGAGAAATTTAGGTCTCATCATAAAAAGCCCTGCCGATGTAATGAGTACAGTTAGGTCATCCCCTATGGAATCGAGTCGGGCTCCCAGTGCGCTATTGACCCGGAACATTCGAGTCAGCACTCCGTCTACCATATCGGTAAAGAAACTCAATCCTACCAGCCACTTGAACCAATCAGGAGGGCCGCTTAGCAATAGTCCTAGTAATAAGGGTGCCGCTACCACGCGGTATAAGGTGATGCCATTGACGAGATAGTATGCCAGCGGTTTGTTTGTCATAGGGAGAAGGCATTGTTGGCAATGCCCGTGGTCTTGTGGAGCAAGCGACTGGCTTCTGGGTCTGTTACTTGCGAAAATTGTTTGTAAAATCTTCCTACCCCAATAAACGGGTCGGGGTAATAGCAACTGATCAGCTCATCTACAGCCGGCTCGATCTTGGCTTTGGCCTCTTGCGAACAGACCGGTACTGCTACAATGACTGCTGCGGGCTGATGTTTGCGGATAGCCCTTACTGCGACTAACATGGTACGCCCTGTAGCGATACCATCGTCGATAACGATTACTTTTTTCTTTTTCAGCGAAAGCGGTAGGTTGCGGCCGGTAAGCCGTTGGTAGCGAGTTTTTGATTCTTGATTGATCTTTTCTTGCTGCTCCGAGATATAGGAAGCCCCCACTCCGCTATGAGGATCGACCAGGACTTCGTTTTCGCATACCCCGCCTATGGCATATTCGGGATCTCCGGGGTAACCGATTTTTTTGGCCATTATCAGGTCGAGAGGCGCACTGAGTAAATAAGCTATTAAAGAGCCGATCGGTACACCTCCTCGGGGGATAGCCACCACGATCTTATGAGGCCCCCGGTGCTTTGCTACCCGTACGACTAGATGTTGAGCGGCGTCATTTCTATCTGCGAAATACATAATTGCCAACGACAATATAGCCGTCAATTATGGCAAACAGATTGATGAATACCGGTTGGAGCAATGATCTTGCTCAGCGGGATGTAGCGGCAATCAGATCTCTGATAACGACCGAAGCTGCCACTGCTCCAAAGGTGGCCGGTAAGTAAGAGATGGTGCCATAGGCCGATTTCTTGTAGTTGCTTCCGTCGGTAAGCATCAAACTTTCTTTATTGGGTTTCTCAGGAGAAAAAACCACTTTTATCCCCTTGCTGATTCCATGGCGACGTTTGAGTTGTTTGCGAATTTGCTGGGCAAAAGGGCAGTTGTAGGTCTTACCAATGTCTACCACCTGTAAGCGGGTGGGGTCGAGTTTGGCACCGGCTCCCATACTGCTGACCAAGGCTATTTTACTGTCAAAAGCCATTTTTATAAAGGTGATCTTAGGCGTAATACTGTCTATGGCATCAATGATATAGTCGGGTTTTTTGGCCAGTTGTTCTGCTACCATCTCGGGCGAAACGAACGAGGTAACCACTGATAGCTGCAACTCCGGATTGATGGCCAAGAGTCGCTCTTTCATTAGGGTAGCTTTGGGCATTCCATGCGTGGTAAAGAGAGCTGGCAACTGGCGATTTCTATTGGAGGGATCTACCGTATCGCCATCGATAATGGTCATTTTGCCTATACCGCTGCGGGCAATGAATTCTGCCGCATAAGAGCCAACGCCACCCAGCCCCACTACCATAACATGCGCATTATTCAGGTGCCGTACGGCCGATTCTCCTATGAGCAGGGAGGTACGGGAAAGCCAAGAAATATCCATACTGCAAAACAAGGGAATTGTCGGCAGTTTGAAGAAATCCCCATAGGTGGATAGAAAAATTTTAGCAGAGAATTTGCGGTGCAGCAAAAAAATCTATATTTGACATCGGAAATGCTCATTACCCATTAACATTCTAAATTTAGAAAAATGGCAACCAAGAAAAAAGCGGCTAAAAAAGCTGCCAAAAAGCCTGCTAAAAAAGCTGCTAAGAAAGTAGCCAAAAAAGCAGCAAAAAAGAAGCCCGCCAAAAAAGCGGCAAAAAAGAAGCCCGCCAAAAAAGCGGCAAAGAAAAAACCTGCTAAGAAAAAGTCTGCTCGTAAGCCTAATGCGGCTTTCATGAAGGCAATGACTCCCAGCGACGCTCTGGCTGCTGTAGTAGGTGCAAAACCCCTCGCTCGTACCGAGGCTGTCAAGAAGATCTGGGGCTACATCAAAGCCAACAAACTTCAGGACAACAAGAACAGACGTATGGTCAACGCCGATGCCAAGCTGAAAGCTGTATTCGGTAACAAAGGCCAGGTGTCTATGTTCGAAATTGCAAAGTATCTCGGTAAGAACCTGAGCTAAACTTAGCAAACACTGAACTTGTAAAAGCTATCCTTCGGGGTAGCTTTTTTTATGCTTGCTTTGGGGCAATTCAAGTACGAAGCGACTTCCTTGCTGCGAGGGATTATTTTTTACAGTAATCCGCCCCTTGTTGAGTTGTGCGAACTCCAGGCAAATACGTAATCCCAGCCCGGTACCTCCTTCTCCGGCGGTGCCCGCCTT
>JBJTWT010000053.1:0-7238 GCA_046081865.1 Sphingomonadales bacterium | reverse complement strand
GGAATCGCCGCACACATCGATGCCGGTAAGACCACCACCACTGAGCGAATTCTTCGCTATACAGGTATGATCCATCGTATCGGAGAGGTTCACGAAGGAGCCGCTACTACCGACTGGATGGAGCAGGAAAAAGAAAGAGGGATCACCATCACCTCTGCTGCGGTGAGCTGTAAGTGGAACTTTCCTACCGATAAAGGAAAGAACACCGCCGATACCAAGCCATATTATTTTAATATCATCGATACTCCCGGTCACGTGGACTTTACCGTAGAGGTAGAACGCTCCATGCGCGTACTCGACGGGTTGATCGCCTTGTTCTCTGCCGTGGATGGCGTTGAGCCCCAGTCTGAGACAGTATGGCGTCAAGCCAATCGTTATGGAGTTCCCCGCATTGGTTTCGTGAACAAGATGGACCGCGCAGGTGCTGACTTCCTGAATGTGGTAAAGCAGGTAAAGGAAATGCTGGGCTCTAAGGCTGTTCCTCTTCAGCTTCCTATAGGGGCAGAAGATAACTTTAAAGGGGTGGTTGACCTTATCAAAATGAAAGGGATCATCTGGCATGCCGAAACGGAGGGAATGACTTTCGATGAGATCGATGTTCCTGCCGATATGATGGACGAAGCTATGGAGTGGAGAGCCGCGCTGGTAGAGGCCGTTGCCGAGTATGATGATTCATTGATGGAGAAATTCTTCGAAGATCCTAATAGCATTTCAGAGGGAGAGATTCATGAGGCTATCCGCAAGGCTACTATCGATCTGTCTATTGTACCGATGATGTGCGGTTCTTCATTTAAAAATAAAGGGGTACAAACGGCTCTCGATGCAGTTTGTCGCTACCTGCCTTCTCCTATCGATATTCCCGATACCAAGGGTACCAACCCCGATACCGGCGAAGAACTGACTCGTAAGCCCGATCCCAAAGAGCCTTTTGCCGCTCTTGCCTTTAAGATCATGACCGATCCTTTCGTGGGTCGTCTGGCTTTCTTTCGCGCCTACTCAGGTCGTCTTGATGCCGGTTCTTACGTATTGAATGTTCGTAGCGGTAAGAAGGAGCGTATCAGCCGTATCATGAAAATGTTTGCCAATAAGCAAAATCCAATTGATTTCATTGAGGCCGGTGATATTGGCGCTGCGGTAGGATTTAAAGAGATCAAAACAGGAGATACACTGTGCGATGAGAACCATCCCATAACGCTTGAGAATATGTTCATCCCCGAGCCGGTGATCGCGGTGGCTGTAGAGCCTAAGACACAGGCCGATGTTGACAAAATGGGAATGGCCATTGCTAAATTGGTCGAGGAAGATCCTACACTACGCGTAAATACGGACGAGGAAACGGGTCAAACCATTTTGCGTGGAATGGGGGAGTTGCATCTTGAAATTATCGTAGACCGCATGCGTCGCGAGTTTAAAGTAGAAGTGAACCAGGGAGCACCTCAGGTTGCCTACAAGGAAGCTTTTGTGAATACTATCGAACACCGTGAGACGCTCAAAAAGCAAACGGGTGGTCGTGGTAAGTTTGCCGACATCGTGTTTAATTTGGGTCCTGTGGATGCTGAATGGCAAACCGAAAATCCCGATAAGCATTACCAATTCGTCAACGATCTTTTCGGAGGATCCATTCCTCGCGAATTCGTGCCTGCTATCCAAAAAGGATTCGAGCAAGCGATGACAACCGGTGTGCTGGCCAATTATCCTGTAGCCAACATGAAGATCCGTGTATTTGACGGTAGTTTTCACGCAGTGGATTCCGACTCTATGTCTTTTGAGCTTTGTGCCAAGCAAGGTTTCCGCGAGGCTGCCCGCAAGGCCAAGCCTGTTTTGTTGGAGCCCATCATGAAAGTCGAAGTAGTAACTCCTGATCAGTACATGGGGGATGTAACCGGAGACCTGAACCGCCGTCGTGGTATGATGGAGGGGATGGATAGTCGTGCCGGTGCCCAGGTGATCAAAGCCAAAGTTCCGTTGAGCGAGATGTTCGGTTATGTAACACAATTGCGTTCGCTGAGCTCTGGTCGCGCTTCTTCAACTATGGAATTCTCTCACTATGCTCCTGCGCCAAACAATATTGCCGAAGAGGTAATTGCGAAGGTGAAGGGTAAAGTGAATGCATAATTGCTAATGCTGAAAATGATTGAGACCGCTCTTTGGGGCGGTCTTTTTTTTGTAGCTGAGCCTGCGGGTTTCTCGCCAAATGAAAAAAGTCTAAAAATCGGTTCGCTCACCGATTTTTCGGGCGCCTTTTTTCAAAAGGCTCGCCAACCCGCAGGCTCGGCTACCAGAATTGTCAAAAAATCAGGGGGAGGCTTTAGGGGGGAGAGAAATGGGAGAGCAATGATTTTTTAATATGTTGATTTTCATTTTGTTATGTGAAATTGGGTGGGAAAGGAAAGGGGTATTTTCGGAGTGTGGAAAGATCTTTAAAAATCGGGTCTAACTATTTGGCGGATACGGACTTCTCCCTTACCTTTGCATCCCCTAAAGAAAATGGGAAAAAATTCATGTCGCAGCGAATCAGAATAAAATTGCAGTCTTACGATCACAATCTGGTAGACAAATCTGCCGATAAGATCGTAAAAACGGTGCGTGGCACCGGTGCCGTGGTAACAGGACCTATTCCTCTGCCTACTCGTCGCAAGATCTTTACTGTACTGCGCTCGCCGCACGTGAATAAAAAAAGTCGTGAGCAATTTCAACTCGCTACCCACAAGCGTCTGCTGGATATTTACACATCTACCAGCCGTACCGTAGACGCCCTGAGCAAACTGGATTTGCCCAGTGGAGTAGAAGTTGAGATCAAAGCATAGTGCTTGCTTACGTTGATGCGAATGTTTCTCGAATTCATTCACATTAATTGCGTAACGGGAGGTCGCATCTCCTCAGCTCTTATAAAAAAAAGATTTTGAAAATTGGCCATCTCTCAATTGGTGCTGCCTGGCAACATCAAAAAAAGAGCGCTGGCTTTTTAACATAAAACAAGCCATTCAGGGTTTGTTTACTGCCGGTACTTCCCCCTAAAGGAAAAGGTCGGTAGCAAACGGGGATTGAAGTTCGGATCGCCATTGATTCGAATTGTCCCAATAACCTTGCAGGCACTAAACCTACGATCATGAAAGGTATTATTGGGAAAAAGGTCGGAATGACCAGTATTTTCGATCCCACCGGAAAACAAACAGCCTGCACAATCATTGAAGCAGGTCCCTGTGTCGTAACACAGGTTAAAACCAAAGAGACCGACGGCTACAGCGCCTTACAGATGTCTTTTGGCGACAAAAAAGAAAAGAACGCATCTAGCGCCGCCATCAATCACTTTTCCAAAGCACAAACTTCTCCCAAGCGTTTCTCTAAAGAGTTTCGCGATTTCTCCTTGTCCAAGAATATTGGCGAGACCGTTACCGTAGACATTTTTGCCGAAGGTGAAACCATCGAAGTGGTGGGTACCACCAAGGGTAAAGGTTTTCAGGGGGTGGTCAAGCGTCACGGATTTTCCGGTGTGGGTCAGCAGTCTCACGGTCAACACGATCGTCAGCGTGCTCCCGGATCGCTGGGTAACTCCTCTGACGCCAGCCGTGTTATGAAGGGCATGCGTATGGCGGGTCGTATGGGAAATGATCGCGTAAAGATGAAAGGTCTGAAAGTGGTCAAGATCTTCGCCGACAAGAATTATATTCTGGTTAGCGGATCGGTTCCCGGGCACAACGGTTCAATAGTACTCATTCAAAAATAATTACGCCTCCGCGCGCTGATAAACTGATACGAAAATGAAAATCGAAGTTTTAAATACAAAAGGAAGTGCTACCGGTCGCTCGGTAGAATTGCCAGAGGAGATCTTTGGTGCAGCTCCTAACAATCATGTGATCTATCTGGCCGTAAAGCAGTATCTCGCTGCTCAGCGCCAAGGTACCCACAAGGTCAAGACTCGCGCCGAAGTAAAATGAGCCAGCCGTAAGCTGCACAAGCAAAAAGGAACCGGTGGTAGCCGTAAGGGTAATATCCGTAACCCATTGTACAAAGGGGGTGGTACCATCTTTGGGCCTAAGCCTCACAGCTATGATATCAAACTCAACCGTAAGGTAAAAGACCTGGCCAAGATCTCTGCTCTCAGCTACAAGGCCCAAGAGAAAGCGATCGTGGTGGTGGAGGATATTTCGATGGAAGCTCCCAAAACAAAGCAGTTCATGGAGATCTTGGGAAATCTAAAAGTGGCCGACAAAAAGACCCTTTTCGTTTCTCCCGATTACAACGATAACGTAGAGCGTTCACTTCGCAACGTTCCCTCTGTGTTGGGGGTGCTGCTTAGCGATATCAACACCTATGATATTGTCAACTCAGAGGTGCTGGTGATGACGGAGAGCGCTGCAAAAATCTTTGCCGAAGACGAAACCGCCGAGGCGTAATTAACCGAATAAAAAAGTAGACATGAAACTTTCTGAAATACTGATCAAGCCCATCCTGACCGAGAAGGCCAATGGCCAACAGGAAAAGCTGCGTCGTTATGCTTTTAAAGTAGCCCGCAAGGCCAACAAGCTCGAGATCAAAAAGGCCGTAGAGAGCTTTTATGGGGTTACGGTCACCAATGTGAACACATCGGTAGTGCCCGGTAAGCATAAGAGTCGTTTTACGAAGAGCGGCGTGGTATCGGGTCGCAAGCCAGCCTATAAAAAAGCTTTTGTAACTGTTGCCGAGGGCGAGAATATCGATCTATACGCAACGCTGTAATTAAAAAATGAATGGCTTCAACAGCCGCTAATGTTGAATAAAATAAAGAAGTATGGCACTACGTAAATTTAAACCAATCACCGCTGGAACTCGCTGGAGAATCGGCAATGCCTATGCGGAGGTAACAACCAATGAGCCAGAGAAAAGTCTGATCGAGGCAAAACCACGTTCAGGTGGCCGTAACTCATCGGGTCATCTTTCCATGCGCTATCGTGGCGGTGGGCACAAGAAGAAATATCGCATCATCGATTTTAAGCGCAATAAGGCCGGTGTTGCTACGGTGGACTCCATTCAATACGACCCTAACCGCACTGCCTTCATCGCTTTGTTGATCTATACCGATGGCGAAAAGCGCTATATCCTGGCTCCTCAAGGTTTGCAAGTGGGTGCCAAGGTGGAAAGCGGAGCTAATGTGGCTCCCGAGGTAGGTAATGCGCTTCCTATGCGTAATATGCCCCTTGGTACCAATGTTCACAATATTGAAATGCAACCCGGACAGGGCGGTAAACTCGCTCGTAGCGCCGGTTCTTCTGCACAGCTTTCCAATAAGGAAGATCGTTATGCTGTCCTTAAAATGCCCAGCGGAGAACTTCGCAAAGTGTTGATCGATTGCTATGCCACCGTTGGAGTGGTGAGTAACAGCGACCACAGTCTGCAAAGCATGGGTAAGGCCGGTCGTAATCGTTGGAGAGGTATTCGTCCGCGCAATCGTGGTGTAGCTATGAACCCTGTCGATCACCCCATGGGTGGTGGTGAGGGTAAGGCCTCCGGAGGTCAGCCTCGCAGCAGAAACGGTCAATACTCTCGTGGTCTCAAGACCCGCACGGTGGGTAATTCCAGCGACAAGCTGATCATTCAACGCAAGAACGGAAAGAAACTGTCTAAATAATTTTTTCTAACACCAACGACAATCTATTATGGCTCGTTCGATCAAAAAAGGACCTTATATCGCTACCCATCTCGAAAAGAAAGTGGTAGCCATGAATGATGGCAAGACCAAGAAAGCAGTTATCAAGACCTGGAGTCGTCGCTCAACCATTAGTCCTGATTTCGTGGGACACACCTTTGCCGTGCACAATGGCAATAAGTTTATTCCCGTGTATGTAACAGAATTTATGGTGGGACACAAGTTGGGTGAATTTGCCCCGACCCGTCAATTCAAAGGTCACTCTAAAAAAGAAGCGTAATCCAAGAAACTTATTATCATGGAAGCAGTAGCTAAACTGAGAAATTATCCCACTTCGCCCCGCAAGATGCGCTTGTTGGCCGACATGATCCGTGGCCAAAAAGTAGAGAAGGTCTTGGCTCAACTGGAGTTCAATCCTAAGCATCCGGCCGTGCCTTTACGCAAGTTGGTATTGAGCGCGATCAGCAATTGGAAACAAAAGAACGAAGGTGGTGATGAAAGTGCGTTGATCATCAAAACCATTTTTGTGGATGGTGCCCGCAGCATCAAGAGAATGCGTCCGGCCCCACAAGGTCGCGGCTACCGCGTTCGCAAGCGTAGTAATCACGTGACCGTGATCGTCGATACGAAAGAATCTAAATCATCAAACGAATAACCTACACCAAACATGGGTCAGAAAGCAAATCCGATTGGTAATCGTTTAGGCATCATCCGCGGATGGGAGTCTAACTGGTACGGCAACAGAAAAGATTTTGCCGGAAAACTGATCGAAGATCACAAGATCAGAGCGTATCTCAATGCGCGTATCAACAAGGGCGGTATCTCTAAGATCGTCATTGAGCGCACGCTGGGTAAACTGATCGTTACCATTCATACGTCCAAGCCCGGTATCATTATCGGAAAAGGCGGTGGAGAAGTAGATCGCATCAAAGAAGAGCTCAAGAAGCTTACCGGTAAAGAAGACGTGCAGATCAACATCCTCGAGATCCGTCGTCCTGAGCTGGATGCCATGATTGTGGGAGACAATATTGCTCGTCAGATCGAGAACCGTATCAACTTTAAGCGGGCTACCAAACTTGCCATCGCTTCGGCTCTCCGTATGGGTGCAGAAGGGATCAAGATCAAGTTGAGTGGTCGTTTGGCCGGTGCCGAGATCGCCCGTAGCGAAGAGTTCAAGCAAGGTCGCGTACCGCTGCACACCTTCCGTATGGACATAGACTATGCTAACGTATTTGCTCAAACCGTATATGGAAAGATCGGTATCAAGGTGTGGATCTGTAAGGGCGAAGTATTGGCCAAGCGTGACCTCAATCCCAACTTCGTGGGTGGCAAATCGGATATGAGTGAGCGCAGAGGTGGTCGTGAAGAAGCACGTGGTGGAGATCGTCGCGATGACAGAAGAGGAGGAGCCGGAGATCGCGGTCGTGGTGGCAGAGAGCGTCGTGGTTAATAAACATTTGATTAAAGAAACTTGAAATAGACTAGCATGTTACAGCCAAAAAGAACCAAGCACAGAAAAATGCAAAAGGGGCGCATGAAGGGTGATGCCAAGCGTGGTGCTACCATCGCCTTTGGATCGTATGCCCTTAAAGCGCTGGACCAGCATTGGATC
>JBJTWT010000052.1:0-8420 GCA_046081865.1 Sphingomonadales bacterium | reverse complement strand
CGTTCTCGGGGGATTTTCTCGTTTAAGCCCCTAGCCCTGAATTCCGAAGGCCTTACCTTGCAACTATGGAAAATGCCGCCATAGCAGAGCAACTCAAACTCCTGTCTATTTTGCTCGACATCCATGGGGCTAACCCCTTTAGCGTTAAAAGTTATGGGGCAGCTGCTTTTGCCATCGAAAAACTTCCCTACCCACTTAGCCAGACCCCGCGCGAAAAATTGCTGAGCATCAGGGGTATCGGAAAAAGTGTTGCCAAAGCGATAGAGGAATTACTAGATACCCAAAAACTCTCTTTACTCGAAGAGCAACTGCAAAATACCCCTTCCGGGGTGGTCGAGATGTTGCAATTAAAAGGCCTCGGGCCTAAAAAGATCCATGCCATTTGGAAGGAGATGGGTATTGAATCGGTCGGAGAACTGCTCTATGCCTGCCAAGAAAACCGACTGTTGGCCTATAAAGGATTCGGTGCAAAGACCCAGCAATCACTCATTGAATCGATACAGTTCTTTTTACAGCATCAAGGGCAAATCTTATTTGCAGAGGCAGATGCCCTATATCCTGCCATCAACTCTTACCTACAACAATTATTCGGGCCATCGAATGTGGCGGTAACAGGCGCCTTTCGAAGACAAGCCCTTACCATAGAAGAGCTGGAGTTTGTTATAACGCACCCGATCGCTCACATTAAACCAAAGTTCATTACGGCGCATCCCCCAGTGCTGATCGAAGAGACCGAACATACCCTTTTGTACGAACTAAAAAACGGGCTTCGTCTAAAGATCTACTCGGCCGAGCCACCGCTGGAAATACAACTTTTTTGGACCACGGGCAGCCCGGAATTTTTAGAGGCCTTTAAGGCGTTACCTGTCCAGAATGACGCTGAACTGGCAAAAGCCAGTACCGAACAAGGGCTATTCGAGGCCAAGGGACTTCCCTTTATTGCTGCTTGCAGAAGAGAAAATGAATGGATCTTACAACAAGCATTGCAACAGCCATTGCCCCCGTTGCTTGAAACCTCGTCTATAAAAGGACTTATTCACTCGCATTCGACCTGGAGCGATGGCAGTAATAGTTTAGAAGAGATGGCTCGGGGCTGTATAGAGAAAGGATGGGAGTATATGGTCATTAGCGATCACTCCCAATCGGCCAGCTATGCCAATGGTCTTAGTCCTGCTCGAGTAGCGGCGCAGCAACAAGAGCTGAAGCAACTCAACAAAATACTGGCGCCATTTAAGATCTACTCCTCTATCGAAAGCGATATTTTGGGCGACGGAAGCTTGGACTATGAAGAGGAAGTACTAGCTAGTTTTGACCTGGTGATAGCGTCGGTTCACAGCCAATTTAGCATGAGCGAAGAAAAGGCCACGGCAAGGATCATTAAAGCCATCGAAAATCCTTTTACCCGGATACTGGGGCACCCTACCGGCCGACTCCTACTGAGCAGAAAAGGTTATCCTATCGATCATAACAAGATCATAGATGCCTGCGCCAGCAATGGGGTGGTCATTGAGCTCAACGCACACCCTCGCCGCTTGGACCTTGATTGGCAGTGGATCGACCGCGCTCTAACAAAAGGGGTATTGATCTCCATCAACCCCGATGCTCACTCCACCTATGGACTAGAGGATGTTTGCTACGGAATACTGGCCGCACAAAAAAGCGGATGCACCGCAGAAAAAAACCTGAGCAGCTTTTCCCGTATCGCCTTTGAGGAATGGCTCCTTAGCAAGAAAACCATCTAATTTTGTAGTACATTTCGTCTTGGGGCTAAGCCCCCTTTTTATGAGAAAACTCTCCGCAATTGGTTTGGTAGGGATCTTGTGCCTTAGTGCTGTCACAAAGGCGCAAGACTATGTGGGTCTTTCTGTACATGAATTGCAGGGCCGACTACAAAAACAGATCCGGCGTCAGCAGCAGCCCAAACACGCCCTTTTAACATTGGCAGGCACACTAGAAACCTTTACCGGAGTTATTTCACCGGCAATAGACATACAATTGCATTGCGATAGCACCGGGCACTGCACGGCCGAACAATACCTCTGCCTAGATGAAGCCACGGCCATGCAATATTTGCAAAAGATACTCGCCAAAAAAGAATATGGCTGGCAACCCCTCAACGCCAATCAGCACGTATCGGTAATGGAGCGGCAACGACTGCTGGAGTTGTACCGCCTGGAGGATTTTTGGGTAGTACAGGTACTGCTCACCAATTGGAGTCCCTTACAATACCGGTTGCTCTTTTCAACTTCCGTCAACACAGAAAAATGAAACGACTTACTTCGCTGCTTTGTGTCTGCTTAATGCTCTTTAGTTGCCGACCGGCCGAAGATATCTTAACCAACGAAGAGGTAACGGCCGTGATGGATCAATTTGACAAAGGATGGAAAGAGAAAAAACCCGAGCTGGTGGATTCGATCCTATCACAACACTACCTATATTTTACCCAATCGGGCAACACCTTTTCTCGTGCTGCCCTACTAGCCACCGCCGGTTCGGATGTTTATCAGCTTCAGGATATGTCCAGAGAGCAGCTCTCGGTACAAATAGATGGCAATGCCGCAGTGGTAAATACTATTTGGAGCGGGCAGGGCTTTTATCACGGTGAACGCTTTGAAGACCGGCAACGTTGCAGTGTTACGATCATAAAACACCAAGGCAAGGCCAAGATCCTGTCGGAGCATTGTACCCCCATTCGTTAACTCAATCTTTACACCGGTTTCGGTTTTACCTTCTACCTTTGTTAATCAATATAACTGTATGCGCCTTGTAACCCTCTCTTTTATTTTATTTTTCACTTTTACTACCTCATTGCTTGCACAAACCTCAGCGAGTACGGCCTTTTCTAAACCACCCCGCCCCCGCCTGGTAGTCGGCTTGATGTTGGACCAGATGCGATGGGACTATTTGTATCGCTATGCCGATCGTTTTACCGATAAAGGTGGATTTAGACGCATGCTGGGAGAAGGCAACAGCTGCGAGCAAACCCTGATCCCTTATACACCTACGGTCACTGCTTGCGGCCATAGTAGCGTGTATACCGGAACGGTACCGGCCATCAACGGAATTACAGGCAATGCTTGGTGGGATGGTCAATTAGGTAGGAAGGTTTACTGCACAGAGGACAAATCGGTCAATACAGTAGGTAGTAGCAGTGCCCAAGGAAAGATGAGCCCTAAGAATATGTTGGTGACCAGCATTAGCGATGAGCTGCGTCTTGCTACTAATTTTAAGGCAAAGGTAATCGGCATTGCCATCAAGGACCGAGGAGCGATCTTTCCGGCAGGTCATAGTGCCAATGGGGCATATTGGTACGATAACTCCGTAGGAAACTGGATCACCTCTAGCTATTACACTACGGAACTTCCGAAGTGGGTTGAAAACTTTAACAAACGAAAATTACCGGATTCTTTTTACACCGCCGGATGGTCACTACTCTACCCTGCCGATAGCTATAAAGCCAGCACAGCCGACAACAAATCTTACGAGAATAAAATTTTTGGAGACAACTTTCCTTACGACCTAAAAAAATACGTCGGAAAAGACTACGGCAAGATCAATTCAACCGCCATGGGTAACGATATGACTTTCGCCTTTGCCAAAGCCGCCTTGCTAGAAGAATCCATGGGACGAGACGAGGTGACCGACCTGCTTGCCATTAGCTTCTCTTCTCCCGATTATATTGGACACAGCTTTGGACCTAACTCGGTAGAAGCCGAAGATGCTATGCTGCGGATGGATTTGGCCCTAGGCCAATTTTTGGATCTGCTCGACCGCCAGGTAGGAAAAGGACTCTATACCGTTTTTTTAACGGCCGATCATGGAGCAGCTCATGTTCCCGAATTTAACCAAGAAAATAAACTGCCAGGCGGAAGGGTCTTTATGGGCAAGATCATCGATCAGCTCAATGTCACGCTCGAAAAAAACTATCGAATCAAAAAACTGATCGTTAGCGATGATAATTACCAACTTCACCTCGATCATTCAAGACTAGATTCGGCAGGCATCTCGTTACAAGAAGTGATTGCATGGCTGCAAAAAGAGCTGATGAAGGAACCCGGTATCGACAGAGCCTTTTCGATAAAAGACCTCAACCTGGTACCTCTTCCGGAGCCCGTTAGAAAAATGCTCAATAACGGATACCACCCGAATCGCAGTGGAGACCTACAAATTATTTTAAAACCCGGCTATATAGACGCCTATGGCAATACGGGCACCACACATGGGCTATGGAATCCTTACGATGCTCATATCCCATTACTATGGTACGGATGGGGTATCAAAAAAGGTATTACTCACCGCGAGGTATACATGACCGACATTGCCCCTACACTCGCGGCATTGCTTCGAATTCAAATGCCGAGCGGGAATATCGGCACCGTAATTGCCGAGGTACTAAAGTAAACAACATGGAACTACAAGAAAGATTCGAACAAGCTGTTGCCACCAGTAAACAGCTAACAGAAAGACCCTCTAATGAGACGCTGCTTCAGCTGTACTCTTTATATAAACAAGCTACCGAGGGAGATAATGTACAAGACCCTCCCACTAATCCTTTTGATTTTGTAGCCAGGGCTAAGCACGATGCATGGGCGGGCTTGCGCGGAAAACCAGCAATGGTCTGCATGGAAGAGTATATCGCAATTATGGATGGGCTACTTAATGGCTAAGCTTAGGCCAGAGAGCGAACAATAGCGGTAAACTCATTGGCCACCAAAGAAGCTCCCCCCACCAATGCCCCATCCACATCGGGGCATGAGAAAAGTTCATGTGCGTTCGAAGACTTGACGCTACCCCCATATAGAATGGGAATTTGCTGGGCCAACTCATTTCCGTATTGCGTTTCCAGTACGCTTCGTATATGTTGGTGCATGTCCTGCGCCTGCTGACTAGTGGCCGTTCTTCCGGTGCCAATGGCCCAGATAGGCTCGTAGGCAATAACGGCTTGGCTCATTTGCTGGGAGTTGAACACAAACAGAGACTCTTTTAATTGCCTGGTTACATGATCGTTTTGCTGCCCTTGATCACGAACAGCAAGAGGCTCACCGCAACAAAATATTGGCCGAATATTATTGTCTACGCAACGCATTAGCTTTTCGGCTAAGACCGCATGGGTCTCTCCATTATACTCTCTGCGCTCGCTATGCCCCACCAAACAATAAGAAATATCCATGGAGGCCAACATAGCCGCAGCAACTTCTCCGGTATAGGCGCCTCCAGCCAAGTGATGACAGTTTTGCGCAGCCACACTATACCCGTAATGACCTTGTAAAAGAGAGGAGACCGTCTGCAAGTAGGGATAGGGCACTGCAAGGATCACTTGATGCGGATCGACCAGCGATGGGGTGTCATGCAGCAAGTTCTCGACCAGTGCGGTGGCCTGCTGGCAGGTAAGGTTCATTTTCCAATTGGCGGCGGCGATCTTTTTTCTAGCGGGCATATCAGTATTTTTTATAGATAGCAGTGAGAACTTCTTTTTCGTAAGCAGAAAGAGATTGTCCTTTTAATTCTTTCCAACGGCCCATGGCCAATAACAACTCTGGGAGACGATAGCGAGCAATCCCTTCTTGCCCCCAAGAAAAACAAGGGATGTAAGAAGGGGTAAGTCCCTGCCCTACTACATTACAACCCAAACCAATCACGGTACCTGTGTTGATAGAGGTATTGATGGCCGTTTGTGAAAAATCTCCCATGATCACTCCGCATTTTTGACCAACCTCTTGTTCTCCCTGCAGGGTCCAGACCTTTATCGGGCCCGCATTGTTCTTGATATTAGAATTACTGGTGCCAGCCCCCAGGTTACACCACAGACCAATAAGGGCGTCGCCCAGATAACCATCGTGTGCCTTATTGCTAAATCCCTGCAACGAGCTGTTTTTGATCTCTCCACCTACCGTGCAAAAAGGACCTATGGTAGAGGCGCCGTAGATGCGGGTTCCCATTTTTACACAAGCCCCTTCACCAATGGAGACAGGCCCTCTAATAAGGGCACCTTCCATAATGGTAGCGTTTTTACCAATATAAACCGGTCCTTCTTGGGTATTGATGATGGCATCTTGAATCGAAACTCCCCTTTCGATAAATAATTTTCCTTTTCCTCTAACCCGGGTTCCGGTAGGAACGGCAGCGGATCTTCTTCCTTTTGTCAAAAGCTTAAAATCCTCTTGCAAGCCCCAAGCTGTAAGCCGAAGAATATCCCAGGGATAGACAATGGAGCGAATCTCTTCTTTAAAAGGGACACTTCGCAGCATCTTGACCTTATGCGCTGTAATAACTTGTTTTTTTGAGACCCGGTATGCGATAGCGCTACCATTTTTATCTAGCAGACAATCTCCGTTTTGTAACCGCACGATCGCCTTGCATAAAGCAGGTGACGGCAAAATATTTCCATGAAGTAGCCACCAGCTGTCACCGACACGTAACTGATCGAAGTCTACATGACACTCGCTATCCTTATAATTGTTTTGCTTCTTGTCTACGGAGATAATACCCAACACCCGCTCCCACTTTTCCCGAATGGTCAAAATGCCCACTCTGCTATCTTGCATAGAACGACAAAGCGTAAAAGGGAAAAGAAGTTCCGGCTGACAAAATTCCTCTGTAAAAACAATTCGCTGTTGCGCCATAGGGTCCATAAAAGTAAAAAAAAACGCCCCGACTTGGCGAGGCGTTTACAAAGAGATGAGCCGATTACTTTTTGGCGTATTTCTTTTTGAACTTGTCGATACGTCCTGCGGTATCTACCAGCATGTTCTTACCGGTAAAGAAAGGGTGGGACATGTTAGAGATCTCGAGCTTGATGAGGGGATACTCATTGCCATCTTCCCATTTTACCGTCTCTTTCGAGGCAGCAGTGGAGCGGCTCAAAAATGAATGCCCGTTACTCATGTCCTTAAACACTACCATGCGGTAGCTTTCGGGATGGATTCCTTTTTTCATAAAACTATGATTTTTAAGGTCTTACGGATTTTGCCGTAAAGATTATTAAATAGTGGAGGACAAAGGTAGCACAACAAAGGTTGTATACCAAATCAATCGCGCATGTTGATATACTGCAACGGAACACCCAGCGAAGCGGTCTTACATAGCTGAATTACCGACTGCAGGTCATCTATCTTTTTGCCCATCACCCGTACCAAGTCGTCATTAATGGAGGCCTGCACCTTGAGTCCCGAATCCTTGATCAACTTTACGATCTTCTTAGCGTCTTCCTGGGCCAGCCCATTGCGCACCTTTACTTCCTTTCTCCAGATCTTACCTTGTTGACTTCCGTCTTTTGCAGTATCAAAAGCTTCGGGTGCTATTCCCTGCTTGTGGGCCCGATTGATAAGAACGTCGAGTAGTTGTCGCATCTTCATGTCGTCGTCTGTCTCGAGCTTTAGCTGAAACGTTTTCTTATCGAGCTCTATCAAAATATGCGAGCCTTTAAAATCAAACCGGTTGGTGATCTCACGCTGCGTTACGTTCACCGCATTATCGAGTGCCTGAGCATCGACCTTGCTGACAATATCAAAGGAAGGCATAGTCTATGATTTTGTGCAAAGATAGCCGCTAAAAACGCGCAAAACCGGCTAGGGCTTATTAACTTGCAGCAATGAGTACCATGCCCATCGATTACCGATCCGATACGGTTACCAGGCCTACCCCGGCCATGCGAGACGCCATGGCTGCTGCACCCGTAGGGGATGATGTCTTTGGTGAAGACCCTTCTATCAATGAACTAGAACAAAAAGCAGCCCGCCTCTTTGGAATGGAAGCAGCGGTCTTTTGCCCATCGGGCACCATGACCAATCAAATTGCCATTAAGTGCCACACGCAACCCGGAGACGAGGTGATTTGCGAAGAGAATTCTCATATCTATCAATACGAGGGAGGTGGCATTGCCTTTAATGCCGGTGCCTCGGTAAAGTTGTTGGCAGGAGACAGAGGGCGCATTACAGCTAGTCAAGTAGCAGAGGCCATTCAGCCCGATGATGTACACCGCCCGATAAGCCGACTAGTATCGCTAGAGAACACCAGTAACCGTGGTGGGGGCTGTTGCTATGACTTTGAGGAGATCGTTAATATCAAAACCCTTTGTCAGGAAAAAGGATTGGCGCTGCACCTAGACGGTGCCCGTATCTGGAATGCCATCGTGGCCAAGCAAGAAAACTATCTGCGCTACGGCACTACTTTCGATAGCATCTCCGTTTGTCTTAGCAAGAGTTTGGGTTGCCCGGTGGGAAGTCTGTTACTGGGGTCGGGTAGCTTTATAAAGAAAGCCCGAAGAATCCGCAAAGTGTTTGGTGGCGGAATGCGACAGGCGGGATCGTTGGCTGCAGCTGGCCTCTACGCATTAGACCATCATATTGTCAGACTAGAGCAAGATCACCTGCATGCCCGCATGCTGGCCGATTGCATCGCTAATTGTTCTTTTGTAAAGA